>NZ_LIQR01000454.1 GCF_001418575.1 Peterkaempfera griseoplana | reverse complement strand
GGATGGGGCCGGGGTAGCCGCCGCCTGGGCCGCCTGGTCCCTGGGGGCCGCCGGGGGGTCGGCGGCGGCTGCGGGAGATGGCGACGATGACGATGATGACCACGACGAGTACGGCGGCGCCGATGCCGAGCAGGAGGCCGACGGGGACGCCGTTGTCTTTGCTGCCTGTGTCCGCGTCGTTGGACGGCTGGTTGGCGCCCGAGCCGGGTGTCGTGGGCGCCGTGGAGTTGCCGGGCTTGGTGCCGGTGCCGCTGGTGTTGCTGCCGGAGGGTGCGGTGGCCTGGGGGAGCGGTCCCGCCTCGGGTCCGGCCGGGATGTCGTCGGTCAGGGCGCGGTAGGGGCGGATGATGCCGTAGCCGTAGTGCTGGTCGGGGAGCCTGGCGCCCTTGAGCTCATCGGGCACCATGGCCGTCTTGACCAGCCGGTTGACGACCTGGCCCGCCGTCAGGTCGGGGTACTTGGCCCGGATGAGGGCGGCGGTGGCGGATACGAAGGCGGCCGAGTTGGACGTACCGTCGGAGAGGCCATAGTCGGTGCCGCCTGCCGTGACGATGTCGGAACCTGGGGCGACGAGGGCTAGGTGCGGGCCATAGTTGGACTGGTTCCAGACTTTCAGGTCCTTGCCGATGCTGCCCACAGCAACGACACCCACATCGGAGGCTGGGTACTCGGGCGTGCCGATTCCCTTATTGCCCGAACCCGCGATGAGGACCACGTCGTGCTGCTGCGCATACGCGACAGCAGCACGTTCGTCGTCCGAGCTGTTGGGGCCGGCGACCGACATGTTGATCACGGTTGCGCCGTGGTCGACGGCATAGCGAATCGAGTTGGCGACGCCGTTGGTAGCGCTTGGACCGTCCTTCGAGAGGGGGAGGATTTTTGCGCCCGGAGCGAGCCCGACGACTCCAGACCCGTTGCCTGCGCCATGGCCGTGGCCGGCAATGAGCGCGGAAATCGACGTGCCGTGCTTCTCTTTCAGGTCGTAGTCCTGGCGAGCGTCGCCGCCATGGGCGAAATCCTTACCAGGTAGCACCTGTCCGGTCAGGTCGGGATAGTCGGCGTCGACACCAGTGTCGATGACAGCCACTGTGACTCCGCGACCGTCGGTCACCTTCCAAATGGCGTTGACATTGAAGTCGTTGAGCGGCCACTGCATCTCCAGGTCCCGGGCCTGATCGGCGTGGGCGGCCGGGGCACCGGTGAAGACGAGGGCGCCCGTCAGCAGTGCTCCGGTGAGGGCCCGCAGCGCTTGCGTGGGCTTCATCCCGTGCTTCCTTCCGTGTCACAGGCCAGTGGCCCCGCGCTGTGCGCGCGGGGCCACTGCCGACGTCCTACTCCGGCTCGCGGCGAGCCTGGATCATTCGATCACAGGCGGATTGGCAGGCCCGCCTCCGTTGGTCCACGTGTCCTCGTCCTCGACCAGGTAGTCCGGGCGGCTTCCGCCCTTCTTGTCCTTCTTCTTTTGGCCGGCGGCGCCACCGGGCATCACGCCGCCACCGCGGCCGTTACCCGCGCCGCTGCCTCGGTTGCGTCCCAGACCGGATCCGCCTTCGGTGAAGGATCCGCCCGCACGCTTGCCGGCTCCGCCGACTGATCCGCCGGCTCGCCGTGCCAGTCCGCTGCTTGCGCCCCGAGAGCCGAGGCCGCCGCGTCCCGCACCGCCCATACCGCCCATGCCGCTCATGCCTCCGGCGCCGGCCCGGCCTTGCCCGGTACCGGCCCCGCTGCCGTAAGAGCCGCTGCCGGTACGGCCACCGGTCGAGGAGGTGCCGCTACCGCCGCCCACGTATCCGCCGCCAGGGACGTATCCGCCGCCGCCATATCCGCTGCCCGAGCCGCCGCCGGATCCGCCACCGCCTCCGGGCCCGAATCCGCCAGGGAGTTGCTCCGTCGGCAGGGTGGTGCCGCCTCCGGTGCTGTCGATGCCGGTGTGAGTGGGCCCGCCGGGGACGATCGGGTCGTGGTAGGGCGGGCAGACTGTGCCGACAGGGATGGTGCCGCCATGGGTCGGGTCGGTGGTGGTGCCGCCGCTGTCATGGGGCTGACCGGTGATGTCGGGGGAACCGGGGTCGCGGTAGGTGGGGTTGGTGCCCACCTGCCGGGTGCTTGGGTTGGTCGTACCGGTGGTCTGGCGCGGGTTCGTGGGCGTCGGGCCGACCTGACGCGGTTCGGTGATCTTCTTCGCCGGTGGAGGAAGGGGGCGCTTGGGATTGCTGACTGGGTCGACGGGCTGCGCCAGGACAGTCGACGCGGCCTTGTACTGCGGCGCCAGTCGCTCCATCACCGCGATGGCCTGCTGGTGGCGCTCCTCCGTGACGGAGAGGCTCCCGGCGTTTTTCGCGACTGCCGCGTCGCGGTCCATACCTGCGGCGACATCGGCACGGAACTGAGTGTCGTCGCGATGGCCGAGGTCGCTGACCTTGTCCTTTGCCTTCTCCATGGTGCCCGGCACGTGGATGCTCTGCATCTCGGTCTTGGCGGCATCGAGGGCTGTGCTGGCGTAGGTCAGCGCATGCGAGGTGTTCTCCGCATGGGCGCCCGTGTTGACGATGCTCTGCTGCAGGACGCTGGACCGCTCCACGAAGCCCTGGGCGGCGCTGCCCTCCCAGTGGGCGGTGATGTGTTCAGTTGCTGCCTGGAGCTCTTGGGCGGCGCCTTCGAGCTCGGTCTTGACCTGCATCCAGTGGGCGGCGACGTCCTTCAGCCGACCAGGCTTGCTGTGCTGCACCATGTTCTTGATCGGGATGAGATCCCAATGCTCGAAGTTGGTGATTCCGGCAGAAGTGGTGCCCGCGGGCACATTGACCAGGTCGCTCATCAGCTCAGCCTCGATCCGGAATTGGAGCCGCCGCTTGTGCCGCTGCCGTTCACCCCGCCGTCCATACCGGCCTTGACGTTGTGCTCGGTCTCCTTGTACGAGTTCGTCACGGCCTGGGTCTTGCCGCCGAAGTCGTCGATCATCTGACCGAGTTGGGTGATGAGGTCCTCCAGGGACGCCTTCATCTGCGTGTGAGCGCTGTGCAGCTCATGGGCCTCGGGGAACTCCCAGCCGACGTCGGAGGGTTCGATGACCGTGTTGTACTTGGCCTTGCTGGCCGTCTCGCCGAGGTTCTTCTGCAGATTCCTCAACCTGGTGACGACGCGTTCTAGTTCGTCCGTGTTGACCCGGTAGCCGTCGGCCACAGCTCATCCCCCTGCATCGCTGGTTCCCCGTCAAGTCCTCCTCCGCAGCGAACGGAGGTCCATCGATCGTATCCCGTCGCCTTATGACAGGAACACTGCACCGCGGACCCCGCCCCTACTGCCGCCTGACCTCCGGCTCAGCGGTCGGGGATCAGATACACCCGATCGAAGTGCTGGGCGATCAGGTGGCCGTTGCCGTCCGAGGAGAGCTCCCACGGGTCGATGCTGGCCTTCTCCTTGCCGTCCGTGAAGTTCCACAGGGCGTTGCCCGTCGCGGTGTCGAGCGCGTGCAGTCCGCCCTTGGCCAGGAAGTCGGCGACGAAGACGGTCTTGCCGCTGACCGTGGCCGGGGTGTTGCCCGACATCAGACCGGTGTCGCTGAACCAGCGGCGGCTGCCGTCGGTGGTGCTGTAGGCGAAGACGCCGGCGACGCCGGGGCCGGTTCCGGTGCAGTAGACCGTGTCGCCGACGGCGGTGGTGGAGTAGTAGCCGCGGACGCCCTTGTCCTGGACCCGCCATCGGACGTTGCCGTTGGCGATGTTCAGGGCGGTGACGTGCTCGCCGCCGACGTAGACGGTGTCGCCCAGGACGGACGGGATCCACTGCAGGTCGGCGCCGGACTTGCGGGTCCAGAGCTGCCGTCCGGTGGCGGTGTCGCGCACGGTGACGTTGCGGCGGTCGTCGGTGTAGACGAGGTACCTGCCCACGACGACGGCCGACAGCGACTGGTCGGTGCCGGCGTCGCGGGTCTGCTTCCAGCGGAACTTCTGCTTCTTCAGGTCCACGCAGAAGACCGTGTTGGAGTGGTTGGTGATGTCTATCTGGCCGTTCTTCTTCGCGTAGGTACGGCCGGTGATGTACACGGCGGTGTCGTCGGTGCCGAGGACGGCCTCGAAGGAGTGCTCCACGTCGGCCTTGAGCCGCCACAGCTGGATGCCCTTGGCGGGGTCGATGCCGACGATGTCGGTGCTGCCGTCCAGCACCACCACGGCGCCGTTGCTGACCACCGGTGGGGTCAGGAAGTTGCTGACGCCCTCGTGGACCCACTTGGGCTTGGCCCCGTCGGAGGCGTCCAGGCAGATGATGCCGGCTTCGCTGTTGACCAGGATGTTGCCGTTGTAGAAGGTCGGCCGCGTGTTGGTGAGGCTGCTGCCGCTGTAGGTCCACAGCGGGCTCGGGGGCACGCCGTCAGGGCGGGACGCGGGTGCGGCGGAGGCGGCGCCGGCCGTACGGCTGGGGGAGCTGGACGCGGTGGGGCCGCCGGTGGTGGTGCCCTGGGCGTCGTGGTGGCCCTTGTCCCGGGTCAGCAGATAGGCGGTGCCGCCGCCGACGGCGGCCACGGCGGCGACGGAGGCGCCCGCCGCGAGGAAGCGCCGCCGCGACGGCGAGGCCGGGCCGGTGGCGGCGC
>NZ_LIQR01000453.1 GCF_001418575.1 Peterkaempfera griseoplana | reverse complement strand
GGTGGAGGGGGTGCCGCTGGCCGGACCGCCCTCGGAGCTGGTGCTGCGCCTGGAGCCGGGGCCGCGTGCGGACTGGTTCGCGCCGGAGGCGCTGAAACTGCTGGCCAGGGCCCGTTATCAGGTGGCGGCGGCGAGCAACCGGGTGGGTCTGCGGACCGAGGGCCCGCCGCTGGAGCGGGTGCGCGGCGGCGAACTGCCCAGCGAGGGAATGGTGCTGGGGGCGGTGCAGGTGCCGCCGGACGGGCTGCCGGTGGTCTTCCTGGCGGACCATCCCACCACCGGCGGCTACCCGGTGGTGGGGGTGGTGCCGGAGGAGGACCTGTCCGCCGCGGCCCAGGCCGTGCCGGGCGTCCCGCTGCGGTTCGTGCCGCTGCCCGGCGCCGGGCGGCCGGTACGCCGCCGCTGACCGGACCGTACGGCGCCGGCCGGCCGGTACGCAGGACTCTCACCACGGCGGCGCCTCCCGGTCCGCAGGGCCTCGCCACGGCGGCGCCTCCCGGTGCGCACGGCATCGACCCGGCGCGGCCGGGGCGCGGCGCGGCCCCGTTGTCAGTGCCCCCGTGCACACTGCTGGCTGGGGCGCCACACGGGATCGGCCCGGTCGTGGGCCCCTGACGACGAACGGGGTGCACCCGCGATGGCCGACGTACTGCTTGCGGTGGGCACGATGAAGGGGCTCTTCCTGGCCCGGAGCCGCGACCGGCGGCGCTGGGAGATCGACGGGCCGCACTTCACCATGAACGGCATCTACTCGGTGGCGGTCGACCGGCGCGGACCCCGGCCGAGACTGCTGGTGGGCGCCGACAGCTCCCACTGGGGGCCGTCGGTGTGGTGGTCCGACGACCTGGGCGCGTCCTGGCAGCAGCCGGACCGCCCGGCGGTGCGCTTCCCCGAGCACACGGGAGCGTCGCTGGAGCGGGTCTGGCAGCTGCGTCCGGCCGGCGACGAGGCGCCGGGCGTGGTGTACGCGGGCACCGAGCCGGCCGCGCTCTTCCGCTCGGAGGACGGCGGGGAGACCTTCTCGCTGGTCGAGTCGCTCTGGGCGCATCCGCAGCGCGCGGAGTGGGGGGCCGGGTTCGGGGGGCAGGGCATGCACACGGTGCTCACCGACCCGCGCGACCGGGACCGGGTGACGGTCGCCGTCTCCACGGGCGGCGTCTACCGGACGTTCGACGGCGGCGCCGGCTGGACGGCGTCCAACGACGGCGTCCGGGCGTCCTTCCTGCCCGAGGGCGCGCAGTACCCCGAGTTCGGGCAGTGCGTCCACAAGATCGCGCAGGATGCGCAGAACCCCGATCTGCTGTACCTGCAGAACCACGGCGGCGTCTACCGCAGCGACGACGGGGGCGGCCACTGGGAGTCCATCGGCGAGGGGCTGCCGGCCGACTTCGGCTTCGCGGTGGCGGCCCACCCGCACCGCGCGTCCACCGCGTATGTCTTCCCGCTGACCGCCGACTACCAGCGCACCCCGCCGGACCTGCGCTGCCGGGTGTTCCGTACCGAGGACGCCGGCCGCAGCTGGAAGGCGCTCTCCACCGGGCTGCCCGGCGAGGACCACTACGGTGTGGTGCTCCGTGACGCCCTGTGCACCGATGACGCCGACCCCGCGGGCATCTACTTCGGCAACCGCAACGGCGAGGTGTTCGCAAGCGCGGACGACGGCGACACCTGGTCGCTGATCGCCTCGCACCTGCCCGACGTGCTCTGTGTGCGGGCGGCGGTGGTCGGTTGAGGTCCCGCCGCGGCGCCCGCCCCGTGGACGGCCAGGAAGGCGGCCACCGCCGCCGGCCACCCGAAGCCCTCCGCACGGGCGCGGGCCGCCGCCCGGCGGTCCGCCTCCGGGCGGGCCAGCAGGTGCTGCACGGCGTCGGCGAACCCCGGCCCGCTGTCGTCGGCCGCGGATCCCGCGCAGCCGACGATCTGCGGCAGCGCCGAGGAGCGGCTGACCGCGACCGGGGTGCCGCAGGCCAGCGCCTCCAGTGCGGCCAGTCCGAAGGTCTCCACCGGGCCCGGCGCGACCACCACGTCGGCAGTGGCCAGCAGCGCCGCCAGCGCCGCGCGGTCCGCGAGATGCCCCAGCAGGTGCACCGGCAGCCCCTGGGCGGCGGCGCGGGCGGCCAGCCGGCGGCGCAGCGGCCCGTCCCCGGCGACGGCCAGCACGGCAGGCACGCCCCGGCGGCGGAGTTCCGCGAGGCAGTCCAGGGCGCGGTCGGGGCGCTTCTCCGGCGAGAGCCGGGAGCAGAGCACCAGCAGCACCTGGCCGGGGCCCGCGTACCGGCCGCGCAGTCCCGGGTCCCGCAGGCCGGGGTGGTGGTGCTCCAGATCGACGCCGAGGGGAGCGCGCACCACATTGCGCGCACCGATCCGCTGGAACTCCGCGGCCGCCCAGCCCGTGGTGCACACCACCGTGTCGTAACAGACCGCCGTCCCGGCGTTGAGGCGGTCGGCGAGGCGCCGGGCGGCCGGATCGGGCAGTCCCCAGGTGCGCAGCAGCCCCGACGCGCTCTCATGGGAGACCATCGCCGCGGGGATGCCGTGCCGCCGCGCCCACTCTCCGGTCCACCGCAGGGTGGTGCGGTCGGACACCTCGAGCCGGTCCGGCCGCAGCCGCTCCAGCAGCGTTTTCAGGCCGCCGCGTCCGCCGAGCACGCGATAGCCGCCGGTGCCGGGGAGCGGCGGCCCGGGCAGGGTGATCACCCGTCCCTGTGCGGTCATCCGGTCGCCGGCGGCCGGGCCGGGGATCACCAGCACGGGTTCGTGTCCGGCCGCGCGATAGCCCGCGCCGAGGTGGTGGAGCGCGGTGCGCAACCCCCCGGAGACCGGGGTCACGAAGTTGGCGAGCCTGACGATGCGCAGCGACGGGCCGGTACCGCTCATCGCGCACCTCCTTCGCTGGTCCTGGCGGCGGCCGCGGCGCGCGGGCCGCGGCGCTGCGGGCGGACGGTGGACGGTCCGGGGAGCGCCGGGAGCAGGGCGCCGGACGCGGACGCCGGCGCGGCTTCGGACACGGTTCGGGGCACGGTTCGGGGCACGGCTTCGGGCACGTCCGTGGGCCGGGACCGGCCGGACCGCTCGGCGAGGACGTCCTCGTAGTGGCGCAGCAGCAGGTCGCCGACCGCCTCCCAGGTGCGGGAGGTGACCTCGGCCCGCCCGGCGAGCCCGTAGGCCGCCCTGGCCTCCGGGTCGGCGGCCAGCCGGGCGACGGCGGCGGTGACGGCACGCGGGTCGCGCGGCGGCACCAGCAGCCCGGTGCGGCGGTGGGCGACCAGGTCGAGCGGACCCCCGGCGGCCGGTGCCACCACCGGGACACCGCTGGCCATGGCCTCCTGCACGGTCTGGCAGAAGGTCTCCAGCGGACCGGTGTGCACGAAGAGATCCAGGGTGGCGAAGCAGCGGGCGAGGTCCCCGCCGGTCCGCCGGCCGAGGAAGGCCGCACCGGGCAGGGCTCTGCGCAGCGCCGGTTCGCTGGGTCCGTTGCCGATGACGACCACCCGCACCCCGGGCAGCCCGCAGACCCCGGCCAGCAGGTCGACGCGCTTCTCCGGGGCGAGCCGGCCGACATAGCCGACCAGCACCTCCCCGCCGGGGGCCAGGGAGCGGTGCAGCGCCGGGTCGCGGTGGCGGGGGTGGAAGCGCACGGAGTCCACCCCCCGCGGCCACAGGTGGACCCGCGGCACACCGTGCGCGGTGAGGTCCTGCGCCGCGGGGGTGGACGGCGCCAGGGTGCGGCCGGCGGCCCGGTGCACCGTGCGGATGCGGCGCCACGCCACCGCCTCGCCCAGGCCCTGGCCCGCGCGGTAGGCGCGGGCGTAGCCGCCCAGGTCGGTCTGGTAGACGGCGAGGGCCGGCAGGCCGAGGCGCCGGGCGGCGGCCATGGCCCGCGCCCCCAGGACGAAGGGCCCCGCCAGATGCACCAGGTCGGGCCGGTGCGCGGCCAGCGAGCTCTCCAGCCGGGCGCTCGGCAGTGCGATCCGCACCTGGGGGTAGCCCGGCAGCGGCAGGGAGGGGATGCGGACGACGGCGCAGGGGTCGTCGGCGGTGACGGCTGCCGGGCTGCCTCCCCTGGCCGGGGCGGGGGTGATCACCAGCGGCCGGTGGCCACGGCGCACCAGGTGCTCGGCGGTCCGCAGGACCGTGTGGGAGACGCCGTTGACCTCGGGTGGGAAGGACTCGGTGACGATGGCGACGCGCATGCCTCGGTTCTGTCCGCAGGGAGCGTGCGGTGGGCCAAAGGGATCTTTCGCCGGGACGAACGTCGCATGAGCGTTCGCAGCGCGGGGACCGGCCCGGGGAGGGGAATAGGGTGGAACCCGGCGATTGTCGCCGCATCCGGCGGAGGGACGGGGAATGCTGATCGGCAAAGGCGCGAACG
This sequence comes from Peterkaempfera griseoplana, assembly GCF_001418575.1. Lineage (GTDB taxonomy): Bacteria > Actinomycetota > Actinomycetes > Streptomycetales > Streptomycetaceae > Peterkaempfera > Peterkaempfera griseoplana. The sequence goes on along the minus strand of NZ_LIQR01000453.1, from coordinate 545 downwards.
TACCGGTGACCGCCTCGGCGGTGCGGGTGGTGCTGGGCTGGCGTTCCGGTGCCGGGGTGCCCGACGCGGACGCGTCGGCGCTGCTGCTGAGCGGCGGCCGGGTGCGCTCGGACGCGGACTTCGTCTTCTACAACCAGCCCCGGGACGCCTCCGGGGCGGTGCGCCACGAGGGCAAGCAGCACACGGCGGACGGGGTGGCCGACACCCTCGCGGTGGATCTGGGCGCGCTGGAAGCCTCCGTGGAGACGGTGGTGCTCGCGGCCTCCAGCGACGGCGGTGTGTTCGGCGCCCTGCCGGGGCTGTACCTCTCGGTGCTGGACGCCGGGAGCGGCGCGGAGCTGGCCCGCTTCCAGGATCCGGGCGCCACCTCGGAGACGGCGTTCGTGCTGGGTGAGCTCTACCGGCGCGGCGGCGGCTGGAAGTTCCGCGCGGTGGGCCAGGGCTATGACTCCGGCCTGGCCGGGCTGGCCACCGAGTACGGCATCCAGGTCGACGCCGAGGCCCCCGCCGGTCCGCCTCCGCAGCAGCCCGCCCCTGCGGCGGCC
>NZ_LIQR01000452.1 GCF_001418575.1 Peterkaempfera griseoplana | reverse complement strand
AGATGTGCATAAGAGACCCCCCTCGCAGCGGCCGCACCGGCCGCCGCCGCCCCCGCCTGACGCCCCGTCGCACGGCCGCCCAGCCGGAGGCCGCGCCTGGAAGGAACCACCCGCCGGTGTTCTACCTCCGCCTGGCCCGGGGCTACCGGGTCCTCGACCTCGGTCGCTGGATCCTCACCGCAGCGGCCTCCGCAGCCGCCGCAGCCATGCTGCTGCGGGCACTCGGCCGCGCCCTCGTCGACCCGCCCGGTACCACGGCGGCGGTCTCCGAGGGCCGGCTGCTCTGGTGTCTGCCCCCGCTCGCGGCGATCTGCTGGCTCTGCGCCTGCTGCGCCCGTGCCCTGCCGAGCGTGCGGCCCGACCGGGTCGCCGGACTGACCGCGGCCGGCGCCGGACCCGCACGCCGTCGGCTGCTGGTCGCCGGGGAGACCGCCGTCGCCTGTGTCGCCGGCAGCCTGCTGGCCCTGCTGGGTTTCCTGGTGCTGCGCAACAACATCGCCGGTCCGGGCCTCGCCCCGGAGGTCGGCATGGGCGCACGGCTCCCCACCGCCGCCCCGCTCACCCTGCTGCTGGTGGTGCCGCTGCTCGGGGCGCTGGCCTCCGCCGGCGCCGTACCGGCCAAGGACCGGCTCCCGGAGTGGACCGCAGAGCCGCGCGTCACCCCGCTGGGACTGCTGCGCAGCGTCGCGGCCCCGGCCGCCGCGCTGGCCGGCGCCGCCCTGGTGGTCTACGGACCGCACGCCCCCGGCAGGCGTCTGCACGCCCCGGCCCGGCTGGGCACCACCACCGCGATCACCTCGGCGGGCTGGGCGCTGGCGCTGCTCGGACTCGTCCTCACCGTCCCCCTGCTGCTCTCCTGGGCGGGACGGCTGCTGGGCTCCTGGGAACCCACCGCCCCCCGGCTGCTGGCCGGACGCGGACTCCAGGCCGAGGCCGTACGGATGGGCGCGCCCCTGGGCCTGCTGGCGGTGACCGCCGCGGTGGTGGCCGCGGCCGCGGCACGCTGGGCCTCGACCGGCCACGGACCCGGCGGCCCGCTCCCGGTGGTCGAGGCAGCCCTGCTCGGTGCCTGCGCGATGGTCACCGTCGGCGTACGGCTGGCCGAGTCCCGCGCCGCCCGGCGCCCGTCACTGGCCCTGGTGCGGCGCCTGGGCTCGCCGGCCTCCGTGCTGCATGCCACGGCCCTGACCGCGGTCGGGGCGGCAGGTCTGGCGGTACTCGCGGTGGGCGCCGCGGCCGCCGCGCTGACCCTGCTGGCCTTCCACGGCTGAGCCCCCGCGCCGACCAGGGTCGGCACGGGGGCTCAGCCGTGACAGTCACGGGGGCGCGGACCGGCCGTCCTAGCCGGCGGCGGCCAGCTGGCCGCAGGCGCCGTCGATCTCCTGGCCGCGGGTGTCGCGGACCGTGACCGGGACACCGTGCGCCTCCAGCCGGCGCACGAACTCCCGCTCGTCCTCGGGACGGGAGGCCGTCCACTTGGAACCCGGGGTGGGGTTCAGCGGGATCAGGTTCACATGCACCCGGCGGTTCCGCAGCTTGCGGCCGAGCAGATCGGCACGCCACGCCTGGTCGTTGATGTCCTTGATCAGGGCGTACTCCACCGAGACCCGCCGGTTGGAACGCTCCGCGTAGTTCCACGCGGCGTCCAGCACCTCCGCCACCTTCCAGCGGGTGTTCACCGGGACCAGGGTGTCGCGCAGCTCGTCGTCCGGGGCGTGCAGCGACAGCGCCAGACGTACGCTCAGCCCCTCGTCCGCCAGCCGGTTCATCGCCGGGACGAGCCCCACCGTGGAGACGGTGATCCCACGCTGCGACAGCCCCAGACCGTCGGGAGCGGGGTCGGTCAGGCGACGGATGGCCGCCAGCACCCGGTTGTAGTTGGCGAGCGGCTCGCCCATGCCCATGAAGACCACATTGCTCAACCGCGCCGGACCGCCCGGGATCTCACCGCTCTGCAGGGCGCGCATACCGGCGGCGATCTGCTCCACGATCTCCGCGGTGGACAGGTTGCGGGTCAGACCGGCCTGGCCGGTGGCACAGAACGGGCAGTTCATCCCGCAGCCGGCCTGGGAGCTGATGCACATGGTCACCCGGTCCGGGTAGCGCATCAGCACCGACTCGACCAGCGTGCCGTCGAAGAGCTTCCACAGCGTCTTGCGGGTGGTGTCGTCGTCGCAGGACACATGCCGCACCACGGACATCAGGTCCGGCAGCAGCGCCTCGGCCAGCTTCCCCCGCGAGGCCGCCGGGATGTCGGTCCACTCGGCGGGGTCGGCCGACAACCGGCCGAAGTAGTGGCGGGCCAGCTGGTTGGCGCGGAACGGCTTCTCGCCCAGCTCCACCACCGCCTCCCGGCGGTCGGCGGGGCTGAGGTCGGCGAGGTGGCGCGGGGGCTTGGCACCGCGCGGCGCGACGAAGGTGAGTTCTCCGGGAACAGGCATGGTGCATCCAGTGTCGCAGATCCAGAGCGCCACCCCGGGCCGGAGCAGGGGCGGAGGCATCGGCCCTGGTGGATGCCCGTGATCGGCGGCTGCCCGGCTGGACGGCCCCCCATTCGCACACCCTGCTGGACGGCTGTGCGGCACGACGGCCTCAGGTACCCCGTCGTACGCGCGGAGAGCCCGGCGGTCGGCACCGTTGTGGAACGGTCCCCGCCGTCCGGCAGCCACGAGAATCGCGTGGCCCACCCGAAGTGCCGGTAGCCCGGGGTGAGGCCGGCCAGCAGACCTGCCCAAGCCCTATGCCCCCACCGCGCTCCGCACGAATCTCCGAAGGTGCGCACGCACAGCGCCGGGCTGCTCCAGCCAGGGTTCGTGCCCGGCGCCCTCGATCCGCGTCAACGGAAGAGCGAGCCGGAGCGCGAGCGCTTCCAGAGCCGACACAGGGCGCGGATCGTCGACCCCAGCGAGGAGTTCCACTCGCGCGGGCAGGCACGCGCGCAACTCGGCAAGACGCCCGTCAAGCGGATCCGCGCGCCCTTCCCCGCCCAGCTCACTGTTCATGGCCCAGTTGACCGGACGCCGCCGCCGGGCAGCCTGCGCGGCCCAGTGCCATCCGTGTTCGTGAGCGGAGTGGTCCGTGAACCAGGCCAGCGAGAGCAACTCGAGTTCCTGCTCCTCCGTGCGGCGCGGCAACTCCTCCAGCTCACGGAGCCGCTCCTGCTGCGTTTGCGACATGCGGCGGTCGCGTTCCGCTCGGTACCCGGTACGCCAATCGCCGACGAACGGCCCGCACATCAGCAGCATCGCGGCAACCCGGTCGGAGTGCGCCAGGCAGAACCGGATCGCCAGGTCACTGCCGTAGGAATGCCCGATCAGCACGGCCCTGGGCACGTCCCATGCGTCGAGCAGCTCGGCGAGGTCGTCGGCATGCCGGGCGAGGGAATGGCGGCCGTCCCACCGGGATCGGCCGGTGCCACGCTGGTCGTACCGGTACACGGGCGCGAGGTCCGCGACCATGGGGGCGACATCGCCCAGATAGTCCGGCAGCCCCGGACCGCCATGGAGCATGACCACCGGCGGCTTCCCGTTCCTGTCCCCCAGCGCCACCCAACGCAACTGGGCCTCGTCGCTCATCAACGCCGGGCCCTGTGTCTCCATCAAGGTCACCACGGAGAAGCTACCGGCATCGCTGGGGCTCCACCAGGGTCGGCTCCACCAGGGTCGGCTCCACCAGGGTTGAGGACAGGCTGGAGCCTCTTCCCTGTCTCCCACGGCGGTCGATCGAGGCTGCGCCTGGACTGCCGGCCTGCGGGAGCCGTGGGCGTGCGCCGCGAACCGCCACCGTCCGCCGCCGTTGCTGTCAGCGGCTGCTGTCAGTGCTTACGGATCCAGGAGGGCCACGCGGCGCGGGCGGAGCGCTGTGCCCATACCATCAGGCCGAGGCCGGACAGGGAGAGGCAGACAGCCGCGATCCACACCGGAGTCTCCGCATCGGCGGTCCAGTGCCGATCGGTCATCATCATCGGCAGCATCCCGACCGTGAACCCGGGGCCCATCATGACGCTGCCGAATCCCCACATACGGGGAGACAGGACGCGGCCTCGCAACCAGGGAGGCAACCACCCCCGGGCGATCGCTGCTGCGCCCGGTACCCATGCAATGATCCAGACGACCGCGAGGCCGACCCATAGGGAAACGGACATGAAGGCGTGTCCCCCACAACGTGAAACTGTGCGGCTCCTGGTCGCATCTCAGGGATCTTCGCACGTGAGCGGTGCCATGGGACAGCGGCAGCTCAGGGCGTTGGCGCGATCTTCAGCCGGTGGCTGTCCGGAGTCGGGTCGGGCATGGCCAGGGGGCCGTGCGCTCGTCGGCAACTCGGGCAGGTCCCGGGCGGGGGCACCGGCCGGCCTGCGGCGGCCCGGGCGGCCCCGGCGACCGCGGCCGGGTCCGGGGCCGCCTGCGGGCGTCGCGGTCAGGAGCCGACGAAGGCGGTGAGCAGCAGCCAGACGACCGGGGCGGTGGGCAGCAGGGAGTCCAGCCGGTCCATGATGCCGCCGTGGCCGGGCAGCATGGTGCCCATGTCCTTGATGCCGAGATCACGCTTGATCATGGACTCGGCGAGGTCGCCCAGGGTGGCCGTGACGGCGGCGCAGGCGCCCAGCACCAGACCCTGCCACCAGACACCGTCCTCGATCATCAGCTGCATGCCGAGCGCACCAGCCAGCATGGAGAGCGCGATACCGCCGGCCAGGCCCTCACGGGTCTTCCCGGGGCTGATCGTCGGGGCCAGCTTGTGCTTGCCGAACTTGAAGCCCACCGCGTACGCGCCGGTGTCACTGCAGACGGTGACCAGCAGGAAGAGGATCACTCGCCGGGCACCGTCGTCGGCGTGCAGCATCAGCGCCACGAAGGTGGCCAGGAACGGCACATAGAAAGCGGTGAAGATCCCTGCGGTGACATCTCGCAGGTAGTCCTGCGGGGGCTCGCTCATCCGCCAGACCAGCACCACCAGCGCGGTGAGCGCCAGCGCCGCCGCCGAGCCCTCGGTCCCGAAGGCGTACGACGCGGCGACCATCACCAGGCCGCCGACCACCAGGGGGATCCGGGGGGCCCGGATGTCCTTGCGCTCGGACAGCCGACTGGTCAGCTCCCAGGCGCCGATGCCGACCGCAGCCATCACCACGCCCAGGAAGAGCACCTTCACCACGAAGAGCGAAGCGATGATCACTGCGCCGAGTCCGACGCCGACCCCTATCGCGGCCGGCAGATTGCGGCCGGCGCGGGGCTTGCGGGGCTGCTGGTCGTCCGGTGAGGCCACGGTGTTCTCCTGCCCGAGCGGGCGCTCGGCAGTGTCGGTGGGCAGGCCCTGGTGGGCCGGCGCCTGCGGGCCGGCCCACGATGTGTACGCCGCGACCCCGGGTGCGGGCCGGCCGGACTGGTCGGGCCCTCCGGGGCCCTGCGAGGAGGTCCCGGAGCGGGGCGGGGACCCGCCGGGAGGAGTCGTGGCGTGGTTCATCAGACCTCGAGCAGCTCGGCTTCCTTGTGCTTGAGCAGCTCGTCCACCTGGCCCACGTAGCGGGCGGTGATGTCCTCGAGCTCCTTCTCGGCGCGGCGTACCTCGTCCTCGCCGGCCTCGCCGTCCTTGACCATCTTGTCCAGCGTCTCCTTGGCCTTGCGGCGGACGCTGCGGATGGAGATCTTGGCGTCCTCGCCCTTGCCACGGGCGACCTTGATGTACTCCCGGCGGCGCTCCTCGGTGAGCTGCGGGAACACCACCCGGATGAGGGAACCGTCATTGGTCGGGTTGACGCCGAGGTCGGAGTCCCGGATGGCGGTCTCGATGGCCCGCAGCGCGCTCTTGTCGAAGGGGGTGACCACAGCCATGCGCGGCTCGGGCACCGAGAAGGAGGCGAGCTGGTTGATCGGCGTCGGGGCGCCGTAGTAGTCGGCCGTGATCTTGGCGAACATCGCCGGGTGCGCACGGCCGGTACGGATGGCGGCGAAGTCGTCCTTGGCGACCTGGACCGCCTTCTCCATCTTCTCCTCGGCCTCGAGGAGGGTCTCTTCGATCACAGTCTGCTCCTGTCCGGTTCCCTGCTCGCCCCCTCCCGCGCCCGGATGGCGGGGCAAGGGGTCCGTAACGTCGTAACTGGCCGGGCCGCGCTGGGCGGTCAGGCCTTGCCGGTTCCGCGGCTGATCAGCGTGCCGATCTTCTCACCCCGCACCGCACGGGCGATGTTGCCTTCGGTGAGAAGCTCGAAGACCAGGATCGGGAGGTCGTTGTCCCTGCAGAGGGTGATCGCGGTGGCGTCGGCGACCCTGAGGTCCCGGGCCAGCACCTCGCTGTACTCCAGGGAGTCGAACTTCACCGCGTCGGGGTTGGCCTTGGGGTCGGAGTCATAGACGCCGTCCACCCCGTTCTTCCCCATCAGCAGCGCCTCGGCCTGGATCTCCAGCGCCCGCTGCGCGGCGGTGGTGTCGGTGGAGAAGTACGGCATCCCCATGCCGGCGCCGAAGATCACCACGCGCCCCTTCTCCAGGTGGCGCACGGCACGCAGCGGGAGGTAGGGCTCGGCGACCTGCCCCATGGTGATGGCGGTCTGCACCCGGGTCTCCACGCCCTCCTTGATCAGGAAGTCCTGGAGCGCCAGGCAGTTCATCACCGTGCCGAGCATGCCCATGTAGTCGGAGCGGGCCCGGTCCATGCCGCGGACCTGGAGCTCCGCCCCGCGGAAGAAGTTGCCACCCCCGACCACCACGGCGACCTGGGTGCCCGAGCGAACCACGGCCGCGATCTCGCGGGCGATGGCGTGCACCACATCCGGGTCGACACCCAGACCGCCCCCGCCGGCGAGCGCCTCGCCGGACAGCTTCAGCAGCACACGGCGGCGTACGCCGTCCTCTGCGGTCTCCTGCGCAGTCATCTGCATGGGCCGACTCCTCCTCCTGCACGTACAGATGAGGAGGCCACCGCCGCGGGAACCGATATGGTCACCTGCACGGCAATGGCCTCCTCGTCGTTCATGGTGTCAAGCCGCCGCGGCCGCTGCCGGCCGGGCTGCTCGACGTGTTCCGCTCTCTACCCTAGGGGCAGAAGGGTGGAACGACTCAGGCACCGACGCGGAAGCGGGCGAAGCGCTTGAGGGTGACGCCCGCCTCGTCCAGCACCTTCTGGACGGTCTTCTTGTTGTCCTTGGCGAACGCCTGCTCCAGAACGGCGCTCTCCTTGACGAAGCCGGTGACCCGGCCCTCGATGATCTTCGGCAGGGCAGCCTCGGGCTTGCCCTCCTCGCGGGCGGTGGCCTCGGCGACGCGGCGCTCGCTGTCCAGCACCTCGGCCGGGATGTCCTCACGGGAGAGGAACTTCGGCGCGAAGGCGGCGATGTGCTGCGCGACGTCCTTGGCGACCTCGGCGTTCTCCTTGTCGAGCTCGACCAGGACGCCGACCTGCGGCGGCAGGTCCGGAGAGGTGCGGTGCATGTAGACGGCGACGTAGCCGTCACCGCTGAACTGCGCAAAGCGGCGGAAGACGATCTTCTCGCCGAGGGTGGCGTTGGCCTCGTCCACGAACTGCTGGACGGTCTTGCCAGGCTCGATCTCGCTGGCCAGCGCGGCCTCGACGTCGGCCGGAGCGGCCTTGGCGACGTGGGCGGCGATGGTGTTGGCGACCTCGACGAACTTGTCGCCCTTGGCGACGAAGTCGGTCTCGCAGTTCAGCTCGACCAGCACGCCGGAGTTGCCGCCCTCGAGGAGGGAGACGACGGCGCCGTTGGAGGCGTCGCGGCCCTCGCGCTTGGCCACGCCCTTCTGGCCCTTGATGCGCAGGAACTCGACGGCCTTCTCGACGTTGCCCTCGGCCTCGTCCAGCGCCTTCTTGCAGTCCATCATGCCGGCGCCGGTGAGCTCACGGAGCTTCTTGACGTCCGCGGCGGTGAAGTTCGCCATGGTTGTGAATCTCTTCTCGCGTCTCGCGTGTCTGCTGGGGAGTCACCAGGCCCGCGGGGTCGCCACCGGGCCCGGCACAGGTGCGAGGGGCAGGCGGCCGCTGCCGGTGCAGCGGCCGCCTTACCCCTCGGCAGCGGAACGTCAGGCCTGCTGCTCGCCCTCGGCGGCCGGGGTCTCCTCGGCCGGAGCCTCAGCGGCGGCCTCGGCCGGGGCCTCAGCCGGAGCCTCGGCGGTGGCCTCGTCGGCCTTCTTCTCGCCCTCGAGGAGCTCGCGCTCCCAGTCGGCGAGCGGCTGGTCGGCGCCCGGCTCAGCCTTGGCGTCACCGGTGGCGGCACCGGAGCGGGCGATCAGGCCCTCGGCCACGGCGTCGGCGATCACACGGGTCAGCAGGGTGACGGAGCGGATGGCGTCGTCGTTGCCCGGGATCTTGTAGTCGACCTCGTCGGGGTCGCAGTTGGTGTCCAGGATGGCGACGACCGGGATGTTGAGCTTCCGGGCCTCACCGACCGCGATGTGCTCCTTCTTGGTGTCCACGATCCAGACGGCGCTGGGCACGCGCTGCATGTCGCGGATACCGCCGAGGGTGCGCTCGAGCTTCTCGTGCTCGCGCTGCAGGACCAGCAGCTCCTTCTTGGTGAGACCGGAGCCCGCGACGTCGGTGAAGTCGATCTCCTCGAGCTCCTTCAGGCGCTGCAGGCGCTTGTAGACGGTCGAGAAGTTGGTGAGCATGCCGCCCAGCCAGCGCTGGTTGACGTAAGGCATGCCCACGCGGGTCGCCTGCTCGGCGATGGCCTCCTGGGCCTGCTTCTTGGTACCGACGAAGAGAACGCTGCCGCCGTGGGCGACGGTCTCCTTGACGAACTCGTAGGCGCGGTCGATGTAGTTCAGCGACTGCTGGAGGTCGATGATGTAGATGCCGTTGCGCTCCGTGAGAATGAAGCGCTTCATCTTCGGGTTCCAGCGGCGGGTCTGGTGACCGAAGTGGACGCCGCTCTCCAGCAGCCCCCGCATCGTGACGACGGCCATGGCCGTGCTCCTCGTGTTGTGCCCCCGCGCGCCGGAGCGGCGGGGTCAGGCTCGGTTGTCCGCGGCGGCCGGGTGGCCGTCGCGCCTGACGCCCCGGCCGTGCCGTGCCGTGGGGACCGGCTGCAGCTGCTGCTGCACCTGGCTCATCGGACCGAGCGGCACTCGCACCGTGCTGACGCGGGTTGCGAACCGCGTGCTGACGCATCGGTGGCGGGGCGTGCGAAGTCGACCCGGCGCGCCGGGTCGCGACAGAAGTGTACGGGACCGGTGGCGTGACAGGCGACTCAGCGACTCACCGGGGCCTGACGGCGGGTGTCGCAGCGCGTCCCGTCCCCCCGACGGGTGACACGGCCGTCCACAGCCCCGGGTCTGTCCACAGGTTCCCGGCGGGTGATGGCGGGCCCCGGCGGGTGCGGGCACCGTACGGGTCGTGACTCCAGCCTTCCCCGCTCCCCGTCCGCGCCGGTGGCGCTGTCCCGGTTTGCCGTCGCCCGGTTCGCCGTCGCCCACCTCACCTGGCTCGCCGCGCCGGCGCCGGCCGCCGGAACCGCCCAGCCCCGGCCGTCGGTCCCCGCTGCTGCTCGTCGGGCTGCTGCTGGCACTGCTCTGCTGCCTCACACCGCCGTCTTCGGCCGCCGGGAGCGCGGAGCCCCCGCGCCCACGAGGGCGTGAACCGCTGGCCGTCCCCCGCGCCTGGCCGGTGGCCGGCCGGGCGGCGGTGCTGCGCCGCTTCGACCCACCGCCTCAGCGCTGGGCCCGCGGGCATCGCGGGGTGGACCTGGCGGCGGTCGACGGCGCGGAGGTACGAGCCGCCGCCGCGGGCACGGTCGCCTTCGCGGGGCGGATCGGCGGGCGGGGTGTGGTGACGGTGGCCCATCCCGGCACCGGGGAGCCGCCGCTGCGCACCAGTTATCTGCCGGTCACCGCCACCCTGGCGGTCGGCACCCGGGTGTCGGCAGGCCAGGTCATCGGGCGGCTGGAGGCCGGTGCGGGCCACTGCGGGCGGCCCTGTCTGCACTGGGGACTGCTGCGCGGGCACCGCTACCTGGATCCGCTGGCACTCCTCGGCCTGGGCCGGGTGCGGCTCTTCCCCGTCGGGCTCACCCCGTCTGCGGCTGCGGCTGTAGGGCGTGCCCATGGGTCCTGCCCGCCGCGCGGGTACCGGCGGCCCCTTCAGTCCCGGCGCCCCGCGACGCCGTACAGCGCCATGGACACCGCCGCGTCCGCGATCGTCCGGGGATCCTCGGCGGCGCCCAGTTCCGCCCTGCGCACCGCCGCCTCCACAAGACCCTGGAGCATTGCGGCGGTCAGGCGCGGCTGCCGGTGCCCCAGCTCACGCAGCGCGGTGACCACCAGGTCGACCAGTCGGCCGTGGGCTGCCCGGATCCGGTCACGGGCGGCATCGTCCAGCTCCGCCGCCGAGACAGCAGTGACGGCGCGGTGCCGGGGGTCCCCTGCCAGGGCGAGCTGGGTACGGACATAGGCCTCCACCCGACCCTCCGGCGTGGTGGCGGCGTCCATGGCGGTCTCGATCCGGGCCTCCCAGACGGGAAAGTCCGTCACGAACAGCTCCTCGACCACCGCGGCCTTGGAGGAGAAGTACTCATAGACCGACGACCGCGCCAGCCCGGTGCGCGCGGCGAGGGCGGGGAAGGTGAGTGCGTCCACACCTCCCTCGGAGAGCAGGGCGCGGGCGGCGGCGAGGAGTGCGGTGCGCTGCATCTCGCGGTGCGCGGCCAAGGTGGCCGCTCGGATCTTCGGCACGGCTCCACTCTAGGAGACCGTCGGACCCGGGTGACTGCCGGTCCGTACAGATCCCGGCCGGCTAGCGGGCGTCGGAGAGCTTCGCGCGCAACTGGAGCACCGCCTTGGTGTGGATCTGACTCACCCGGCTCTCGGTGACTCCGAGGACCTGGCCGATCTCGGCGAGGGTGAGGCCCTCGTAGTAGTAGAGGGTCACCACTGTCTTCTCCCGCTCGGGGAGGGTGTTCACCGCGCGGGCGAGCAGTCTGCGCAGTTCCCGGTCCTCGGCCACCTCCACGGGGTCGTCGGCCGCGGTGTCCACCAGGGTGTCCAGCAGGCTCAGTCCGTCGCCACCCTCGCCCCCGGGATGCAGCAGCTCATCGAGAGCAGCCACATTAGCCAGGGAGAGCTGGCTGAAGATCGCATGCAGCTCCTCCACCGGAATGCCCAGCTCGGCTGCTACCTCGGGCTCGTGCGGGGTGCGCCGCAACCGGGTCTCCAGGGTCGCGTAGGCGCGCTCCACCGCCCGGGCCTTCTGCCGCACCGAACGAGGGATCCAGTCCAGCGCCCGCAACTCGTCGATGATGGCGCCGCGGATACGGCTGATCGCATAGGTCTCGAACTTGATGGCGCGGTCAAGGTCGAACTTCTCGATGGCGTCGATCAGTCCGAAGACCCCGGAGGAGACGAAGTCCGCCTGCTCGACATTGGCCGGCAGCCCCACCCCGACCCGGCCTGCCACATACTTCACCAGCGGCGAGTAGTGCAGGATCAGCTGCTCGCGCAGCCGTCCGTCGCCGGTGGACTTGTACGAGCGCCAGAGCTGCTCCAGGGCCGGGCGCTCGGAGGGTGTCCCACCGCGCCGCGCGCTGGGCGTCCTGGCCGCATCCGGCTGCGGGGCAGCCGTGTCCACCACGGCCCGGGCCGCGCCGACGGTCTGCCCATGGTGTCCGGCTTCGGCCTGGGCGACGCCCCGGGGCGCCCGGGGCGCCCCTGCCGCGGACTGGCCCTCGGGCGCGGGACCCGGCCCGGCACCCGGCCCGGCACCCGAAGCCGTAAGAGCCGGGTCGCCGCCGGTCGCTCTCCGCCGGGGAATGTGTGTGGGCATGCGTCCTTGTGCGCCGTTCTGCCGAGTCGTGTGTCGGTATGGAAGTCGTGGTGAGCGTAGCGTGATCGGACCAGTGCTGAGAGCTACAAAATCCTGCTCGCCCCCCTCCTGGTGATGACGAACCCGCAGGTCGGAGGGGTACGTCAGGCCCATTGGCGGCGCTGGGCCACCCGAGGGAGGATTCCCCCCGCCCGAGCGCCGTACGGTGTTGCGTTCGATATCGATCGGGGGACGGCGGTCACACGGCCGGACCGTCCCGACGTCGGCCGGCGATCCGCCAGTGCGCACCGCAGCGCTCGGCGAACCCCAGCGACGCCAGCTCGTAGAGGCGCTGCAACACCTCGTCCGGCGGCAGCCCGGCGGCCCGTGCCACCGCATCGACGGGGGCTCCGTCGCCACCTGCCGGGACCGCCTCAAGGACCTGGCGGGCCGCGACCGCCAGCAGATCCCGGGGCAGCACCGCACCCTGCTTGGGCGGAGCCAGGTCGCCGCCGATGCGCCCCATCAGCTCCGCCACCTCGGCCGCGTCGGTGACCAAGGTCGCGGCCTCGGTACGCAGCAGGGCGTGCACACCTTCGGAGAGCGCCGATGTCACCGGTCCGGGCACCCCGCAGGTGATCCGGTTGAGATCCCTGGCCCGTCGGGCGGTGCTCAGCGCTCCGCTGCGCAGCGCCGCCTCCACCACCACGGTTCCCCGGGTGAGGGCGGCGATCACCCGGTTGCGCAGCACGAAGCGGAAGCGGTTGGGATGCTGACCGGGCGGTAGCTCGCTGACCAGGAGGCCCTGCTGGGAGATGCGGCGAATCAGCTCGGTGTGGCCCCGGGGATAGGCGACGTCCACGCCGCAGGCGAGGACGGCGATGGTGGGGGCGCCCACGGCCAGCGCTCCGCGATGAGCAGCCGCGTCGATCCCGTAGGCAGCGCCGGACACCACCACCCAGCCGCGCTCGGCGATGCCTGCTGCCAGTTCTCCGGCCACATGTGCGCCATAGGCCGTACAGGCGCGGGCGCCCACCATGGCGACGGAGCGCAGAGCCAGCAGCCGCAGGGAGCCGGTACCCGCCGTCCAGAGGCCGATCGGCCGGGCGGGACCGAGGTCGTCCAGCTGGGTCGGCCACTCGGGATCACCGGGGATGACGAAGTGGCCGCCCAGGGACCGGTGACGCTCCAGGTCGGCGAGGGGGTCCAGCCCGGCGGCGCGGGCCCGCAAGCCGGCCAGGCGGGTGGCGCCGGCGCCCGGCGGTCTGCCGCCCTGCCGGATGACCTGCAGCAGTTCCACCGCACCCAGGTCGTCGATCCACTGCCCGACGGCGGAGTCGCCCGGCTCGGCAAGCCTGGTCAGCGCGGCCCGCGCCAGCCGCTCGGCCTCCTCGCCGGAACCCTGGGGGCCGAGGCCGGTACTGGTCCGGCGGTCGGACGTCGACGCGGGTTCAGTCCCGGGAGCGGGCCCAAAACCAGGCCCGGCTTCAGGCCTCGGAGCAGGCCCGTGCTGGGGCCGGGGATCAGGCCTGTCCTGCGGCTGGGAATCAGGCGCGGCTTCGGACCCAAGCCCAGGCCCGGTTTCAGACCTGGGTTCTGGTTCAGGAGCAGGCCCAAGCTCAGGCATGGCTTCAGGCCTGGGTTCGGGCCCGGGTTGGGGTCGGCGATCAGGCCAGCAATCAGGTCCGGCATCAGCCCCGGCGTCAGGCCCGGCAGCGGGCCTGAGCACACGAGCCGGGACGACGTCGCGTACCGGCTCGGGCCCGGCACCGGGTACCGGATCGACGGGTGGCCCGGTCTGCCCGGAGGTGGTGGTGCCGAGGTCGAGCGGTAGCTGTACCGGAGTCACGGGTCCTGCCTTTCAGTGCGGATCCTGTCGGCCGGCAGTCGAAGCCGCAGGCCACACGCCATGGC
>NZ_LIQR01000451.1 GCF_001418575.1 Peterkaempfera griseoplana | reverse complement strand
CTGCTGCTGGCCGCCGGCGGCGGTGGCGTGTGGTGGGCGTACCACCGGCTGGACGGCAACATCCGTACCGACACCGCCACCAACCAGATCCTGCAGCACGAGGAGTCGGCCCGGCCGACCCACAACACCGCTCCGGCCACCTACAACGCCGAGAACATCCTGCTGATAGGCAGCGACGACCGCAGCGGCGCCAACGCCGCGTACGGCGACTCGGGCGGCCAGCGCTCCGACACCACGATCCTGCTGCACCTGTCGGCGGACCGTAGGAGCGCGGTGGCGGTCTCCATACCCCGTGACACCATGGTCCAGGTGCCCAGCTGCGAGAAGCCGGACGGTTCCCACACCACGCCGCAGCATGTGCAGTTCAACTGGGCCTTCGAGTTCGGCGGCGCGGCGTGCACGATCCGCACCGTGGAGGACCTCACCGGTATCCGCATCGACCACCATCTGATCGTCGACTTCTCCGGCTTCAAGAAGATGGTGGACGCCGTCGGCGGGGTGGACGTCTGCCTCGCGCAGGACGTCCACGACCGGGACGCCAGACTCGACCTCGCGGCCGGGCCGCACAAGCTGGACGGGGAGCAGGCACTGGGGTTCGTGCGGGTGCGGGAGACGCTCGGTGACGGCAGCGACACCGAACGGATGGGGCGGCAGCAGCAGTTCCTGGCCTCGCTGGTCAAGAAGGTGCAGAGCGACGGTGTGTTGCTCAACCCGACCAAGCTCTGGCCGCTGCTGGATTCGGCGACCTCGGCGATCACCGCCGACCCCGGGCTGAGTTCGCTCGGCGCGCTGTACGACCTGGCGGAGAGCCTGCGGTCGATACCGACGCAGAACGTGGCGTTCCTGACCGCGCCGCGTGAGCCGTACCCGCCGGACCACAACCGCGACCAGCTGGTGCAGCCCGCGGCCGACATGCTCTTCCAGGCGCTCAAGGAGGACCGCCCGGTCCGGGTGACCTCCGGGTCGGTGCCGACCGCCACCGCCGGGGACCGCCAGGGCACCGCCCCTCCCTCGCCGTCGGCCTCCGCGTCCGAGTCCGCATCCGCCTCCGCCTCGGCGTCGGCGTCCGCCTCGGCCACCGCGCCCGGGGACGGCGCCGAGTCCGCGGCCGCACCGACGTTCTCCGGCCGCACAGCCGACCAGAACATCTGTGGCACGGGATGACCATGGTCTCTTAAAATCCCTGCCACTCTGGGGAGTTATGTCCGATTTGCACCGTGCGGGATTTGTCACGTGACTGCCGAGCGGCTGAACTAGGCAGCTAGTGTGAGCCCGGTCGGCTCGGCATACCCGCTCCGGCACCGGCTCCGCGGCAGCGGCTGCGGCAGGGCGCCGGCACGACATGCACAGAAGATCACTCGCGCAGGGGGAGCGCGGACCGGCAAGGCGGAGGGGTTACAACCGTGAACGCGGGAGACGGCCGTATGCGCGGCGCCTCGGGCAACGGCCCCGACTGGTCGGACGGCGGAGATCCGGCGGACCAGTGGGTCCTGGACCCCGCGACCGGCAACTACCGGTTGCGGACGGACGGCCCCGGCCAGGGCCGGGCCACCACCGCACGGCGCCCCGGCGTGCCCCAGCAGGGCCGCCCGGGCCCCCGCCGCCCGGCCGGCCCCGGCGACGCCGCCCCGACCGGTGACAC
>NZ_LIQR01000450.1 GCF_001418575.1 Peterkaempfera griseoplana | reverse complement strand
CACCGCCCGCCCGACCGCCTGCGAGCCCCCGGAGGCCCCCGCCGTGAGCGATTCCTTCGCGCATCTGCACGTCCACACCGAGTACTCGATGCTGGACGGCGCCGCCCGCCTGAAGGAGTTGTTCAAGGAGGTGGAGCGGCAGGGCATGACCCATGTCGCGATGACCGACCACGGCAACATGTACGGCGCCGCGGAGTTCCACAAGCAGGCCACCGCCGCCGGCATCACCCCGGTGATCGGCATCGAGGCGTATGTCGCGCCCGAGTCCCGCACCAACCCCAAGCGCATCCTGTGGGGTCAGCCGCACCAGAAGCGGGACGACGTCTCCGCCTCCGGCGCCTACCTCCACAAGACCATCTGGGCCCGCAACAAGGAGGGCCTGCACAACCTCTTCAAGCTGACCTCGCGCTCCTACGCCGAGGGCTGGCTGGTGAAGTGGCCCCGGATGGACAAGGAGATCCTCGCCGAGCACGCCGCCGGGCTGATGGCCTCCACCGGCTGCCCCTCCGGCGAGCTGCAGACCCGGCTGCGCCTGGGCCAGTACGACGAGGCGCTGAAGTCCGCCGCCGAGTACCAGGACATCTTCGGCAAGGAGAACTACTTCCTGGAGCTGATGGACCACGGCCTGGACATCGAGAACCGGGTGCGCGAGGGCCTGATCGACATCGGGCGCAAGCTCGGCATCCCGCCGGTCGTCACCAACGACTCCCACTACACCCGGGAGGAGGACGCCGCCGCGCACGACCTGCTGCTCTGCGTGCAGACCGGCAAGAACCTCTCCGACCCGGACCGCTTCAAGTTCGACGGCACCGGCTACTACATCAAGTCCGCCGCCGAGATGTACGCGGTGGACTCCTCCGACGCCTGGCAGGAGGGCTGCCGCAACAGCCAGCTGCTGGTCGCCGAGCGGGTCGACACCACCGGGATGTTCGAGTTCAAGAACCTGATGCCCAGGTTCCCCATCCCCGAGGGCTTCGACTCCGAGGAGGCCTTCTTCCGCGCCGAGGTGTGGAAGGGCATGGACCGCCGCTTCCCCGGCGGCTACGACGAGGAGCACCGCAAGCTCGCCGAGTACGAGATGGAGACCATCTGCCAGATGGGCTTCCCCGCGTACTTCCTCGTGGTCTCCGACTTCATCCTCTGGGCCAAGGGCCAGGGCATCGCGGTGGGACCCGGCCGAGGCTCCGCCGCCGGCTCGCTGGTCGCGTACGCCATGGGCATCACCGACCTCGACCCGATCCCGCACGGCCTGATCTTCGAGCGCTTCCTCAACCCCGAGCGCATCTCCATGCCCGACGTCGACATCGACTTCGACGAGCGCCGCCGCGGTGACGTCATCCGCTATGTCACCGAGAAGTGGGGCTCCGACAAGGTCGCCCAGATCGTCACCTACGGCACCATCAAGGCCAAGGCCGCGATCAAGGACTCCTCCCGGGTGCTGGGCTACCCGTACGCCATGGGTGACCGGATCACCAAGGCCATGCCGCCGGACGTGATGGGCAAGGGCATCCCGCTCTCCGGCATCACCGACTCCTCGCACCCCCGCTACTCCGAGGCCGGCGAGATCCGCGGCCTGTACGAGAACGACCCCGACGTCCGCAAGGTGATCGACACCGCCCGCGGCATCGAGGGCCTGATCCGCCAGCCGGGTGTGCACGCGGCCGGCGTGATCATGTCCGCGGAGCCGCTCACCGACCACATCCCCGTGTGGACCAGGCACACCGACGGCGCCGTCATCACCCAGTTCGACTACCCCACCTGCGAGGGGCTCGGACTGCTGAAGATGGACTTCCTGGGGCTGCGCAACCTCACGATCATGGACGACGCCGTCAAGGCGATCGAGAAGAACAAGGGCGAGAAGATCGAGCTGCTGAAACTGCCGCTCGACGACAAGGCCGCCTACGAACTGCTGGCGCGCGGCGACACGCTGGGCGTCTTCCAGCTCGACGGCGGCCCGATGCGCTCCCTGCTGCGGCTGATGAAGCCCGACAACTTCGAGGACATCTCCGCCGTCCTGGCGCTGTACCGGCCCGGCCCGATGGGCGTCAACTCGCACACCAACTACGCGCTGCGCAAGAACGGCCAGCAGGAGATCACCCCGATCCACCCCGAGCTGGAGGAGCCGCTCAAGGAGGTGCTGGCGCCCACCTACGGCCTGATCGTCTACCAGGAGCAGGTGCAGAAGGCCGCCCAGATCCTCGCCGGCTACTCGCTCGGCCAGGCCGACCTGCTGCGCCGCGCCATGGGCAAGAAGAAGAAGGAGATCCTGGAGGCGGAGTTCGTCCCCTTCCAGCGGGGCTGCCGTGAGCGCGGCTACTCCGACGCCGCCATCCAGGCGGTCTGGGACGTCCTGGTCCCCTTCTCCGGCTACGCCTTCAACAAGGCCCACACCGCCGGCTACGGACTGGTCTCCTACTGGACCGCGTACCTCAAGGCCAACTACCCGGCCGAGTACATGTCGGCGCTGCTCACCAGCGTCAAGGACGACAAGGACAAGTCGGCGGTCTACCTCAACGAGTGCCGCAAGATGGGCATCCAGGTGCTGCCGCCGGACGTCAATGAGTCCGATGCGGAGTTCACCCCGCACGGTGACGACACGGTGCGGTTCGGTCTCACCGCGGTCCGCAACGTCGGCGCCAACGTGGTGGACTCCGTGGTACGCACCCGCAAGGCCAAGGGCAAGTACACCTCCTTCCCCGACTTCCTGGACAAGGTCGAGTCGGTGGTCTGCAACAAGCGCACCGTGGAGTCGCTGATCAAGGCCGGCGCCTTCGACTCCCTGGGGCACACCCGCAAGGGCCTCACCGCCCAGTTCGAGCCCATGATCGACAATGTGGTGGGGGTCAAGCGCAAGGAGGCCGAGGGTCAGTTCGACCTCTTCGGCGGCGACACGGTGGAGGCCGACGGGCCCGGCTTCGGCCTGGACGTGGTCTTCTCCGAGGACGAGTGGGAGAAGTCCTTCCTGCTCACCCAGGAGCGGGAGATGCTCGGCCTCTATGTCTCCTCGCACCCGCTGCACGGCATCGAGCACGTGCTGGCGGACAAGGCCGACTGTGCGGTCTCCGACCTCGCCGACCGCCCCGACGGCTCCATCCTCACCATCGGCGGCATCATCTCCGGGCTGCAGCGGAAGATGACCAAGCAGGGCAACGCCTGGGCCATCGCCACCGTGGAGGACCTGGCCGGCTCCATCGACTGCATGTTCTTCCCCGCCAGCTACCAGCTGGTCTCCACCCAGCTGGTGGAGGACGCGGTGGTCTTCGTCCGGGGCAAGCTGGACAAGCGCGAGGACGTACCCCGGCTGATGGGCATGGAGCTGATGGTCCCCGACCTCTCCGACGCCCACAGCGACGCACCGGTGGTGATCTCCATCCCCATGGTCAAGATCACCCCGCCGCTGGTCTCCCGCCTCGGCGAGGTGCTCACCAACCACAAGGGCAGCACCGAGGTGCGGCTGCGGCTGGAGGGCCACCGCAAGACCACCGTGCTGCGGCTCGACCGCCACCGGGTCACCTCCGACCCGGCCCTCTTCGGCGACCTCAAGCAGCTGCTCGGCCCCTCCTGCCTGGCAGGCTGACCGCACAGCGCCCCGGGCGCCGCACCCCTCCCGGGTGTGGCGCCCGCGTGCGTCCGGGCCCCGCCGCCGTACGGGCCCGGGAGGCCCCCGGGCCCCGGCGCGGGGCGTCTTCGCCGGAACCCTCACACGACGCTCACATCACAGGGGTGGTGGGCAGCCGGAACGGTGGCAAGATCGGCGAATCGCCGACACCGGAACGTGATCGAGTGAAACAAGATCCATCAGTGCGGTTCACCGCCCGATCGCCGGGTATGGAGTCCTGAACGGTGAGCGGCGCGGTCGTCCCCATGCGGCCGAGCCGATCGGGAAGAGGTGTGGAAGTGGACCGCTGCGTCGTCCTGGTGGACGCCGGATACCTGCTCGGGGCCGCAGCCAGCCTGCTCGCCGGTGAGCCCGCACGCTCCCGCATCACCGTGGACCACACCGACCTCATCGGCACCCTGCGGGAACGAGCCGAGGCCGAGACCGGTCTGCCGCTGCTGCGGATCTACTGGTTCGACGCCGCCCCCGACCGCCGCCCCATGCCCGAGCACCGCCGGCTGCGGGTGATGCCCAGGGTCACCGTCCGCCTCGGCGCCCTCACCAGAGCCGACGGCCGCTGGGTGCAGAAGGGCGTGGACGCCGCCATGCACGCCGAACTCTCCGAACTGGCCCGCAACCGTGCCTGCGCCGACGTGGTCCTGGTGACCGGCGACGGCGACCTGCTGCCCGGCATGATGTCCGCCAAGGAGCACGGCGTCGCCGTCCACCTCTGGGCCGTACAGGCCGCCGACGGCGACTTCAACCAGTCCGAGGACCTGGTCGCCGAGGCCGACGAACGCCGGGTGCTGGACCGGGAGTGGATCACCCGCTGGACCCGGGTACGGGATGTGCCCGCCGTCTGCCCGCCGGCCGGACCCCGCCCCGAGATCGCCAAGATCCTC
>NZ_LIQR01000045.1 GCF_001418575.1 Peterkaempfera griseoplana | reverse complement strand
TGATCTCGGAGACCGCGCCGACGAGGGTGGTCTTGCCGACACCGAAGCCACCCGCCACGACGATCTTCGCGGAGGTGGTGGCGCGGGTCGCGGAGCCTCCGAAGCCCGACTCGGCGGGCCTAGAGCTTGCGAAGTCCACTGAGCACCCTTTCGAGCAGTGTCACATCGGGCTGTCCGCCGGCCTCGCCCGAGGCTGCGGCCGGCTGGTGGATCGCGACCAGGCCGGCTTCGGCGAGGTCGGCGACGAGGATGCGCGCCACACCCAGCGGCATGGCCAGCAGTGCGGAGATCTCAGCCACCGACTTGATGTCGCGGCAGAGGTGCACGATGCGCTGGTGCTCGGGGAGCAGGCCGCCCTGCCGGCCGGCTGCTGCGGTGGTGGAGATCAGCGCTTCGATTGCGAGCTGGTACCTCGGCCGGGTGCGGCCACCGGTCATCGCATAGGGGCGCACCAGTGGCTGCTGCTGCTCGTAGCCGCCTGACTGCTGGTCACCGTAGCCACTGCCGTACCCGTGTCCATACGGGCCGGCTGTGCCGGGGGGCGGGGTCATGAATCCTCCTTGCGCTGCAGCGGATGACGGTCCCTGTCAGCGGGGTGGTTCTCCCGGCGGCGGGGCGGGACGGCCCCGCCACCGGGTCTGTGAGGGGTCTAGTGCAGCAGGCTGCCCTGCAGTTCCGCACGCAGTGCCGGGGTGAGCACATCGCCGGCGCGGTCCACCAGCAGCGCCATCTCGTAGCCGACGAGGCCGATGTCGGAGTCGGGGGAGGCCAGCACCGCCAGCGAGGAGCCGTCGGAGATGGCCATCAGGAACAGGAAGCCCCGCTCCATCTCGACCACGGTCTGGTTGACACTGCCGCCCTCGAAGATCCGGGACGCGCCGGACGTCAGCGAGGTCAGTCCGGAGGCCACCGCGGCGAGCTGGTCGGCCCGGTCGCGGGGGAAGCCGTCGGACATGGCAAGGAGGAGTCCGTCGGCGGAGACCACCACCGTGTGCGACACCCCGGGGGTGTTGTCCACGAAGTTGGTGATCAACCAGTTCAGGTTGTTCGCCGCCTGGCTCAGCTGGCTCACTGTCAACGCTCCTGATGGTCGGGCCCGAAGGCGCCGTTGCCGAATGGGCCGGACCCGGTGTTCGGGTAACCGCCGGACCTGCCCTGCTGGCCGTCGGATCCGGCGCGGCGCCCCTGCTGGATACCGCGGCGCAGGTTGGTGAGCCGGCCGCGCACCTCCTCGGGGGCCCGGGAGACCTGGGGGCCTCCCAGCGGTGCCTGCTCCGCGGTGCCGGCCACGAGGTTCGCCCGCGGGACGCGGCGAGGCAGGCCGGACGGGGTGATCCCGTCCGACGCCGGCTCGCGCACCTGCTCCGCGCGCCGCCAGCGCTCGTCGTTCGCCGACGTACGCCACGGCGCGTCGGCAGCCTCCTCGGCGAGGGGGCGCTGCGGTGCCCGGCCTGCGGCCGGCCGCGGGGTGTCGGCCGCCCGCTGCCGCGGGGCCGCGGCGGGACGCTGGGCGCCCTGGCCCGGCTCCTGGTACTGGGGCTGGGACGGCTGCGGGGCAGCCGGACGCTCCTGGTTCACATGGACGGCGCGCATCCGGCCGGCCGCTCCGGTGCGGAACCAGTTGGACTCCATCGCCTCGAAGATCGGCGATCCGCCGTCCCCGGCCGACTGCTGCACCGCTTCGGCGCTCATCGGACGGGTCAGCGGGTCCGCCTCCGCCGCCGGCGGCAGAGCCATGGGCTGCGAGGCCTGGACCGCGGGGCGCTCGGCCTGCGGTGCCTGCTGCGGGTAGCCCTGCTGGGAGTGGACGGGCGCCGGCGGCTGCGGCGCCGGGGGCTGCGGGGCGGGCGGCACGGGGCCCATGCCCAGCGGGTCGTGCGGGTCGATCTCGGCCTCGTAGTGCGGCCGGGCGAACTGCACGGTGCTGTCCATGGCGTCCGCGGGCGCCCCCTGGAAGGAGCCGGTCGCCTGGAACGAGCCGGTCGGCTGGGGGGCGAAGCCACCAGGACGGCGCTCCGCGTCCTGCCGGGACCGCTGCGGGCCGCGACCGCCGTGCTGCGGGCCCTGGGGGCCGCGCGGGTCGGGACCGGGGGTGTTGTGCTGGGTGCGCTCCGAGTTCCACACGGACTCGCCGGTCGGCAGCTCGGCACTGGGCGCGGGCTGCTGCGGGCGCTGGCCGGGGCCCTGCGGGCGGCGGCCGGAGTCGGAACCGGGACGGGGGCCGCGGCCGGGACCGGCCGGCGGCAGCGGGGCCTGCGCACCGCCGCGGGTCGGCAGACCCGACGGCGCCTGTCCGGGACCGCCCTGCCCGCGGCCGGCGCCGATCTGCGGACGGCCGCCCTGGCCGAGCGCGGCCGCGGGGGCGTCCGCGCCGGGCACCGCGCGCTGACGCGGGGTCGGGCCGGTGGAGCGCTGCGGGCCGCCGGGGGCGCCGGCGCCGCCGCGACCGCCGCCACGGCGGTCGGAGGCGTTGGTGACGTCCACGGGCAGCATGACCAGGGCCGTGGTGCCGCCGGAGTCGCTGGGGCGCAGCTGGATCCGGATGCCGTGCCGCAGGGACAGCCGGCCGACCACGAAGAGACCCATGCGGCGGGAGACCGAGACGTCCACGACCGGCGGGTTGGCCAGCCGCTCGTTGATGTCGGCCAGGTCGTCGGGGGAGAGGCCGATGCCGGTGTCGTGGATCTCCACCAGCACCCGCCCGTCCGGCAGCGCGTGGCCGGTGACCCGCACCCGGGTCTGCGGGCTGGAGAAGGAGGTGGCGTTCTCCAGCAGCTCTGCGAGCAGGTGGACGAGGTCGTTGACGACGCGGCCGGCGACGTCCGCCGACGGCACCGAGGCCAGCTCGATGCGCTCGTACTGCTCCACCTCGGAGGCGGCGGCGCGCAGCACGTCGACCAGCGGGACGGGGCGGGTCCAGCGGCGGCCCGGGTCCTCACCCGCGAGAACCAGCAGGTTCTCACCGTTACGGCGCATACGGGTCGCCAGGTGGTCCAGCTTGAAGAGGCTGGCGAGCTGGTCGGGGTCGGCCTCGCGACTCTCCAGCTCGGAGATCAGCGACAGCTGACGCTGGATCAGACCCTGGCTGCGACGGGAGAGGTTGGTGAACATCGCGTTGATGTTGCCTCGCAGCAGGGCCTGCTCGGCGGCGAGCCGGACGGCCTCGCTGTGCACCATGTCGAACGCGTGGGCCACGTGCCCGATCTCGTCGGTGCTGTCCAGGCCCACCCGCTCCACGGTGACGTCCACATCCTGCGGATCGGCCTCGGAGAGCGTCTTGACCAGCTCGGGCAGACGGCGCTCGGCGACGTCCTCGGCGGACTCCTGCAGTCGGGTCAGCGAGCGGACCATGGAGCGGGCCACCAGGGCCGCACCGGCGACCGCGACCAGCAGCACCAGGGCGATCAGCACACCGTTGACGATGGCGTCGGTCTGCGCCTGGGAGCGGAGGTTGGCCGCCTGGCCCTGCATCTCCTCCAGCAGCACGGTCTCGATCTTGTGCATCGCACTGATCTTGGCGCTGGAGGTGTTGTACCACTGCAGGTACGACATGTTCGCGACCTGGCCGATGCCGCCGGTCTGCAGCACCTGGTCGGAGATACGGTCGGCGATCTTGATCTCCGCGTTGAACTGCAGCGGGGCCAGCTGGGCGCGCGCCTTGCTGGTGCCGTAGATCGCGGTGAAGGTGTTGATGGAGCTGGTGACGTTGCTGCTCAGCGAGGCGCCGAAGGTCTCGTCACTGCTGCTCAGGTGGGGCTTGGGGTGGGCGAAGCCGGCGCTGATCAGCGCCCGCTGCATGGAGACGTCCTCCTTGGCGAGGGAGAACTGCTCCAGCGCACGGGTGGACTCGATCAGCTGCGGGTTGCTGGAGCTGAGCGCCATGTCCTGGGAGATGGCGATCAGGCTCTTGATGACCGCGTCGTACCCGGTGATGGTGGACTGCAGGTTGTCCGGCTGCTTGTAGGCCGTGTCACGCAGGGTGGCAAGGGTGTTGGCGTCGGACTGGATCTGGGTGAGCAGCGCGTTGGCGCCGGGAAGGTCCAGCTGCTCGAACTCCGATGCCGAGGCCATGTACGACCGGTAGAGCGTGTCGCTCTCCTTGCGCGCCTGAAGCACGTCGTCGTCGCTGCGGTGACCCTGGATGAACGGGCCGGCGCTGATGTCGCGCTCGGTCTGGATCGCGTCGGCGGCTGCGGTGGCCTTGCTGGCGAGGGTCGCCAGTCCGGCCATCTGGTCCAGGTCGCGGGCGTTCTGCAGCGATGTCTGGATACGCAGTCCACCGAGGACCAGGGCGGCAATCACGGGCAGCGTCAGCAGCGCGATCAGTCTGGTCCGGATCCGCCAGTTGCGGAGCGCGAAACGGCGCAGGCCGGTGGCCTTGCGCCGGGCGTTCGCGCGATCGAGGCGCGCTCGGGTGCGCGCCCGGCGGCTCTGCTCGCCGCCGTCCCCGTCAGGTGCTGTGTCGGCGGCTGTTCCGCGCGCGCCCGGGGCTCCCGGAACGGCCTTGGGGCCTGCCTGCTGGGAGGCGGCGGCGGGCTCGCGCTCCTCCGGGTCACCCGCGGCGCCGCCACCCCTCTTGAAACGTCCCTGCACTAGCGTCGCAACCTCTGGACCAGGCGTCCCCCGCGCTGCCGCGGCGGGACGGTGTCGAGTTCGAATCCGCAACCCCGGATCGTCCGGGTCTGCCCGGAGCCGCCGTTTCGGCCCCTGCGCTGCTCAGCGCTCCGGAGGGTTCGCCTCCGGCGGTCCGTGGAATTCCAGCACAGCGGGGGATCTCCAACAAGGGGCGACGCTGTGTGTTCGAGGCGACTACGCTTCGCGCATCATTCTTCACAGAGTGTGCGACGGGGCCGCTGGAATACCGCATCTTTCGGACACGCGGCAGGACGAGCTTATGCGACCTGCGTGACAGGCCTCGGGCGACATGTCTGATGGATCCGGATTGTCGGAAAATCAAACCGTGATTGAATGCCCGAAATGTCGCTTTGGGTAATCAAATTGTGACCAAAATCACAGCCTGCCGTGTAGCCTCGCTCACGGCGGCTGTGGAAAGAGATCTCTACTCTGGCCACGTGCAGGGACCCGTGGGACAGGAGCGGCGCCGGTTGCAGGCGACGTCTCCCGGAGTACTGCCCCGTTCGACGGGCCCTGACACCCGATGAACGCTGCCGGATCCATGACAAGGTTGGTATCACGCGTGCCCATGAAGACGACGATGAGCTTCCGCCCCACGGCCAACCCGCGCCGTACCACGCTGGCGTCGGTCGAGGGCTTCGAGGTACTGCCGGCCCAGGCCGCCGACGAGCCCGAGGTGCGGCCGCTGCCGGCGAGCACCGCCAACCCCCGCCGCACCATCCTGATGCAGGTGCCCGGCCGGGAGTCCTGAGCGTCACCGCCCGCACGGGCCCTTTCGAACAGCGCGCCCAGGGGGCGCCGCGGACCGCCGCACGGCGGCTGCGGCGCCCCCTGCGCCGTTCCCGGCGTCGCGCGCCCCGGTTCGTCTGTCCGCTATATATGGGCGCGCTGCGGTCGGGAAGGCCGCGATAGCCTGGGAGGACGATCAGCCGTCGAACCCGAGGAGCCCGGCACACCGTGCGCATCGCCCGATTCTCCATCGACGGGAACGTCTCCTTCGGCGTGGTCGAGGGGCAGGCCGAACGGCCCGACACCCTCGTCGTGCACGCCCTGGCCGGCCACCCCTTCGGCCCTCCGCAGCCGACCGGTGAGACCCATCGGCTCGCCGACGTCCGGCTGCTCACCCCGATGCTGCCCAGCAAGATCGTGGCGGTGGGCCGGAACTACGCAGCCCACGCCGCCGAGCTGGGCAACGCGGTGCCCGATGTCCCGTTGACCTTCTTCAAGCCCTCCACCGCAGTGATCGGCCCCACCGAGTCGATCGCCTACCCGCCCTTCTCCTCGGACGTCCAGTACGAGGCGGAGCTGGCCGTGGTCATCGGCCGGATGTGCCGGGAGGTGCCGGCCGAACGGGTGCCGGAGGTGGTCTTCGGCTACACCTGCGCCAACGACGTGACCGCCCGCGACGTGCAGCAGCGCGAGGGCCAGTGGGCCAGGGCCAAGGGGTTCGACACCTCCTGCCCGCTGGGGCCGTGGATCGAGACCGACCTCGACCCCGCCGACCTCGCGGTCACCTGCACCGTCAACGGCGAGCTGAGGCAGGCGGGCCGCACCTCCCAGATGGTCCGCTCGGTGGCGGACCTGGTCGTCCACATCTCCGAGGCGATGACGCTGCTCCCGGGCGACATCATCCTCACCGGCACCCCCGCGGGTGTCGGACCCCTGAACGTCGGCGACGAGGTCGCCGTCTCCATCGAAGGCATCGGCACTCTCGCCAACAAGGTGATCAAGCGTGGCTAACACCCCCTCGGACACGGACACCCCGGTCCGGGTCCGCTTCTGCCCCTCCCCGACCGGCAACCCGCATGTCGGCCTGGTCCGCACCGCCCTGTTCAACTGGGCCTTCGCCCGGCACCACGGCGGCACCCTGGTCTTCCGGATCGAGGACACGGACGCGGCCCGCGACTCGGAGGAGTCGTACCAGCAGCTGCTGGAGGCCATGCGCTGGCTCGGCTTCGACTGGGACGAGGGCCCCGAGGTCGGCGGTCCGCACCAGCCGTACCGGCAGTCCCAGCGGATGGACGTCTATGCGGACGTCGCCCGCAGGCTGCACGAGGCCGGCCACGCCTACGAGTGCTTCTGCACCACCGAGGAGCTGGACACCCGGCGCGAGGCGGCCCGCGCCGCCGGCCGCCCCTCCGGCTACGACGGCCACTGCCGCGACCTCACCGCCGAGCAGCGGGCCGACTACCGGGCCGAGGGCCGGGAGCCGATCCTGCGCTTCCGGATGCCGGACACCACCATCGCCTTCCACGACCTGGTGCGCGGCGAGCTGTCCTTCGAGCCGGAGCACGTGCCCGACTACGGCATCGTGCGGGCCAACGGCGCACCGCTGTACACCCTGGTCAACCCGGTCGACGACGCACTGATGGGCATCACCCACGTGCTGCGCGGCGAGGACCTGCTCTCCTCGACGCCCCGTCAGATCGCGCTCTACGCGGCCCTGGGGGAGATCGGCGTCGGCAGCGGCACCGCCCCGCACTTCGGCCATCTGCCGTATGTGATGGGCGAGGGCAACAAGAAGCTCTCCAAGCGCGACCCGCAGGCCTCGCTCAACCTCTACCGCGAGCGCGGCTTCCTGCCCGAGGGCCTGCTCAACTACCTTGCCCTGCTGGGCTGGTCGCTCGCCGAGGACCGCGACCTCTTCTCCATGGAGGAGATGGTCGCCGCCTTCGACATCGCCAAGGTCAACGCCAACCCGGCCCGCTTCGACCTGAAGAAGGCCGAGGCCATCAACGCCCACCACCTGCGGGAGCTCCCGGCGGAGGAGTTCGCCGACCGTCTGGTGCCGTTCCTGCAGTCCGCCGGGCTGCTGCCCGCCGAGCCGGCCGCCGGACAGCTGGAACTGCTGCGCAGGGCGGCGCCGCTGACCCAGGAGCGGATGACCGTGCTGGGCGAGGTGGTGGGGATGCTGGGCTTCCTCTTCGCCTCCCCGGCGGACTTCGCCGTCGACCCCGCCGACGCGGAGAAGGTCCTCACCGCCGACGCCCGGCCCGTACTGGAGGCCGGCGTCAAGGCGCTGGAGGGGCTGGCCGACTTCACCCCGGAGCCGATCCAGGCCGCGCTGCGCGAGGCCCTGGTGGAGGGGCTGGGCATCAAGCCCAAGTTCGCCTTCACCCCGCTGCGGGTCGCCGTGACGGGGCGCCGGGTCTCCCCGCCGCTCTTCGAGTCGATGGAGCTGCTGGGCCGCGAGGAGACGCTGCGCCGCATGCGGGCCGCGCTCGACCTGGTCCCCGCCGCCGGCTGACCCATGGCGCTCGCGGGAGTCCTCTGGGACGTCGACGACACGCTCTTCGACTACGCCGGCGCCGAGCGCGCCGGCATCCTGCGGCATCTGACCGACGAGGGCCTGCTCGCGGACGAGCAGGCCCTCGGCCGGTGGCGGCAGGTGATGGAGGAGGTGTACGCCCGGTTCGTCGCGGGCGAGCTCACCTTCCTGGAGCACCGGCGGGAGCGCGCCCGCCGCTTCCTGGATGCCCCCGACCTGCCCGACGACCGGGCCGACGCCTGGTTCGCCGGCTATGTACGGGCCTATGAAGCGGCCTGGCGGGCCTTCCCCGACGTGCTGCCGGCCCTGGAGGCGCTGGACGCACTGGACGGGTCGCTGGCGCACGGGGTGCTCTCCAACTCCTCCGTGGTCCATCAGGAGCGCAAGCTGCGGCGGCTGGGACTACGTGACCGCTTCTCCTGCCTGCTGTGCTCGGCGGAGCTGGGCTTCGCCAAGCCCGACCCGCGGGCGTTCGCGGCGGCCTGCGAGGCGCTCGGCCTGCCCCCGCACCAGGTGGCCTATGTGGGGGACCGCCTCGACCTGGACGCGCTGGGGGCCCGTGACGCCGGACTGCACGGCATCTGGCTGGATCGCGGCGGTGCGGGTGGCGACACGCCGGAGGGCGTGCACCGGATCGGAGGGCTCGCCGAGCTGCCTGCGCTGCTCCAGCGGGTCGTCGGCTGACGAGTATCGATTTGGGAGCCGCCCAAGGCATCGGGTAATGTTCTTCCTGCGCCGCCCGGGAAGGCCCGAAAGGGACAGACCAGCAGGGCGCGCAAGCCAAGCGAAGCTCCCGCAGGGGAGCGAAGCGATGGGGTATGGGGTAATTGGCAGCCCGACGGATTCTGGCTCCGTTAGTCTAGGTTCGAGTCCTGGTACCCCAGCGAGAGTTCTCGCTGGCCACGGCCCTCCGATTGTCGGAGGGCCGGGCCATGGGAGCTCCACCTCAAGATCAAGCCCCCGTTGTGTAGCGGCCTAGCACGCTGCCCTCTCAAGGCAGTAGCGCCGGTTCGAATCCGGTCGGGGGTACGCTTGAAACTTCCGCTCCGGTTCGTCCGGAGCGGGGGACCTGGTTCCCGCCCCCGTTGTGTAGCGGCCTAGCACGCTGCCCTCTCAAGGCAGTAGCGCCGGTTCGAATCCGGTCGGGGGTACCAACCAGGCCCGCCCCCGTTGTGTAGCGGCCTAGCACGCTGCCCTCTCAAGGCAGTAGCGCCGGTTCGAATCCGGTCGGGGGTACTGATGGGGTATGGGGTAATTGGCAGCCCGACGGATTCTGGCTCCGTTAGTCTAGGTTCGAGTCCTGGTACCCCAGCGAGAGTTTTCGCTGGTCATCAGCGCAAGGCCCCCGGCAGCAGCCGGGGGCCTTCGCGCGTCCCGCGCGTCCCCGGCCGGCCCCGGGAGACGGGTCGGCCCCGGCGCCCGCAGCGGCGGGTACCGGGGCCGTGGACGTGCGGTCAGCCGCGACGCAGCGCGTCGGTGAGCCGGTTGGCGGCCTCGATGATGGCCTGGGCGTGGAGCCGGCCGGGGTGGCGCGTCAGGCGCTCGATGGGGCCGGAGACGGAGACGGCGGCCACCACCCGGTTGGACGGGCCGCGTACGGGCGCGGAGACCGACGCCACGCCCGGCTCGCGCTCGCCGATGGACTGGGCCCAGCCGCGGCGGCGTACGCCGGAGAGCGCGGTGGCGGTGAAGCGTGCGCCCTGCAGACCGCGGTGCAGCCGCTCGGGCTCCTCCCAGGCCAGCAGCACCTGGGCGGCCGAGCCGGCCTTCATCGGCAGCGTGGAGCCCACCGGGACGGTGTCCCGCAGGCCGGAGAGCCGCTCGGCCGCGGCCACGCAGATCCGCATGTCGCCCTGCCGGCGATAGAGCTGCGCGCTCTCGCCGGTGACGTCGCGCAGATGCGTGAGCACCGGCCCGGCGGTGGCCAGCAGGCGGTCCTCGCCGGCGGCCGCGGCCAGCTCGGCGAGCCGCGGGCCGAGGATGAAGCGCCCCTGCATGTCACGGGTGACCAGGCGGTGGTGCTCGAGCGCTACCGCCAGGCGGTGCGCGGTGGGTCGTGCCAGTCCGGTGGCGGCGACGAGTCCGGCCAGGGTGGCGGGGCCCGACTCCAGAGCGCTCAGCACCAGAGCGGCCTTGTCGAGAACGCCGACGCCGCTAGAGTTGTC
Organism: Peterkaempfera griseoplana; assembly: GCF_001418575.1. GTDB lineage: Bacteria > Actinomycetota > Actinomycetes > Streptomycetales > Streptomycetaceae > Peterkaempfera > Peterkaempfera griseoplana. Next base: position 10,003 of record NZ_LIQR01000045.1, on the reverse strand, counting down.
CATGCCCTGATATTGCAGTCTCAGATCGCGAGACGCAAGTTCAATTCTCCGGGATCTCCGTCACTCTTGGAGGGACAGCCCGGGAAGCGCCCGTCAAACAGGCAGGGCGTACGGGGCGGTCACGCCACACGAACAGGCCGGCAGTGCGGCCGGTCGGAGGGAAAGCGATGGGACGGACACTCGCGGAGAAGGTCTGGGACGACCACGTCGTCCGGCGCGCCGATGGCGAGCCCGACCTCCTCTTCATCGATCTGCACCTGCTGCACGAGGTCACCAGCCCGCAGGCCTTCGACGGCCTCAGGCTGGCCGGGCGCAAGGTCCGCCGTACCGATCTCACGATCGCGACCGAGGACCACAACACGCCCACCCTCGACATCGACAAGCCCATCGCCGACCCGGTGTCCCGCACCCAGCTGGAGACGCTGCGCCGCAACGCCGAGGAGTTCGGCGTCCGCATCCACTCGCTCGGCGACGTCGAGCAGGGCGTCGTCCACGTGGTCGGCCCGCAGCTGGGCCTGACCCAGCCCGGCACCACCGTGGTCTGCGGCGACAGCCACACCTCGACCCACGGTGCCTTCGGGGCGCTGGCCTTCGGCATCGGCACCAGCCAGGTCGAGCATGTGCTGGCCACCCAGACGCTGCCGCTGGCCCCCTTCCGGACCATGGCGATCACTGTCGAAGGTGAACTGCCCGAGGGCGTCACCGCCAAGGACCTCATCCTGGCCATCATCGCCCGGATCGGCACCGGCGGCGGCCAGGGCTATGTGCTGGAGTACCGCGGCTCGGCCATCCGCAACCTCTCGATGGAAGCGCGGATGACCATCTGCAACATGTCCATCGAGGCGGGCGCGAGGGCGGGCATGATCGCCCCCGACGAGACCACCTTCGCCTACCTCAAGGGGCGCCCGCACGCCCCCCAGGGGGCGGACTGGGACGCCGCCGTGGAGTACTGGCGGACCCTGGCCACCGACGAGGACGCGGTCTTCGACCACGAGGTCTACATCGACGCGACCGAGCTGACCCCGTTCGTCACCTGGGGCACCAACCCCGGCCAGGGCGCCCCGCTGGGCTCCTCGGTGCCGGACCCGGCGTCCTTCGCCGACCCCTCCGAGCGCACCGCCGCGGAGAACGCCCTGAAGTACATGGGCCTCACCGCCGGCACCCCGCTGCGCGAGGTCCCGGTGGACGCCGTCTTCGTCGGCTCCTGCACCAACGGCCGGATCGAGGACCTGCGAGCCGCCGCAGCGATCCTGGAGGGCCGCAAAGTCGCCGACGGCGTACGGATGCTGGTCGTCCCCGGCTCGGTGCGGGTCGCCCTGCAGGCGGTCGAGGAGGGCCTGGACAAGGTCTTCACCGCGGCCGGTGCCGAGTGGCGCCACGCGGGTTGCTCGATGTGCCTGGGGATGAACCCGGACCAGCTGGCTCCCGGTGAGCGCTGCGCCTCCACCTCCAACCGCAACTTCGAGGGGCGGCAGGGCAAGGGCGGCCGTACCCACCTGGTCTCGCCGCAGGTGGCCGCGGCCACCGCGGTCCTGGGCCACCTGGCCGCGCCGGCCGACCTGAACGACCGCACCTTTGTGGAGGCCTGAGCCTGATGGAGAAGTTCACCGCCCACACCGGCCGGGCCGTCCCGCTGCGCCGCAGCAATGTCGACACCGACCAGATCATCCCCGCGCACTGGCTGAAGAAGGTCACCCGCAACGGCTTTGAGGACGGCCTCTTCGAGGCCTGGCGCAAGGACCCGGAGTTCGTGCTCAACCGCCCCGAGCGGCAGGGCGCCTCGGTCCTGGTGGCCGGCCCCGAGTTCGGCACCGGCTCCTCCCGTGAGCACGCCGTCTGGGCACTGCAGAACTACGGCTTCAAGGCCGTGATCTCCTCCCGCTTCGCCGACATCTTCCGCGGCAACTCGCTGAAGAACGGCCTGCTGACGGTGATCCTGCCGCAGGAGACCGTGGAGCGGCTGCAGGAGCTCGTCGAGGCCGACCCGGCCGCGGAGATCACCGTCGACCTGGAGGCTCGGCAGGTCCGCGCCGAGGGCGTCACCGCCGACTTCGAGCTGGACGAGAACGTCCGCTGGCGGCTGCTGAACGGGCTGGACGACATCAGCCTCACGCTGCAGCACGAGGACGACATCGCGGCCTACGAGGCGGCCCGCCCGTCCTTCAAGCCGCGTACGCTGCCGGTCGCCTGACCGCAGACCCCGCAGGCGGACGGCCCGCTGCCACGCTCCGGCGAGGCGGTGGGCCGTCGGCCTTTCCGGCGTCCGGCTGGCACAATCGAGCCATGGACCGGCGTCGCGAAACCCCAAGTGAGGGCGGCGAGAGCGGCCCTCAGGAGGCCGCGCTCTACGCCGTCGTGGCCGAGCGGTTGAAGCAGGCCCATGCGCGCGTGCATGCGCTGAACGTGTCCGAGGAGCACCGGGTCGCGCTGGTGCGGCGGCTGCTGGCGGTCACGGAGTCGGCGAAGCGGGATCTCCCGGCCGCAGCGCGGAGGTTGAGGCGCATCGTGGCCGATCTGGAGGCCGGACGGCTGCCCCCGCCGCCGGGTCGCTGATGCACAAATCCATTGCGACACTAGGGTGATTCGCCCGTTTGGTAATTGCCAGACCGTATATAGATGCCTAACGTGCGAATTGCGCTGGTGGATTCATCGGCGTGCCGGTTTCCGAAGGGGAAGACGTGAACAAGGCACAGCTTGTCGAAGCGGTGGCCGAGCAGCTCGGTGGTCGTAGGGCCGCCGCCGAGGCAGTGGATGCTGTGCTCGACACCATCGTGCGGGCCGTTGTGGCAGGAGACCGGGTCTCGGTCACCGGCTTCGGCACGTTCGAGAAGGTGGACCGCTCCGCACGGTTCGCCCGCAACCCGCAGACCGGGGAGAAGGTCAAGGTCAAGAAGACCTCCGTCCCCCGGTTCCGCCCCGGTCAGGGATTCAAGGACCTGGTGAGCGGCAGCAAGAAGCTGCCCAAGGAAGGCCCGTCGGTGAAGAAGGCGCCCAAGGGCTCCCTCACGCCAGGCAAGGCCGGGACCACCGCCGCGGTGAAGCGCGCGGCCGCCAAGCGCACCGCCGCCGGGGCCGCCGCGGAGCCCGCGGCCGCCGCCCGTCCGGCGAAGCGCACCGCGGCCAGGAAGACCGCCGCCACCGCCGCAGCCACCACCGGCGCCGCTGCGAAGAAGACCGCGGCGCCGACCGCGAAGAAGGCCACCGCGGCGAAGAAGGCCGCCGTCAAGAAGGCCGCCGCAGCCGCGAAGAAGACCACCTCCGCGGCCAAGAAGACCACCGCTGCGGCGAAGAAGACCACCACCAAGAAGACGGCGGCGAAGAAGACCGCGCCCGCGGCCAAGAAGACCGCGTCCGCCCGAAAGACCGCCTCGCGCAAGGCGGTCACCCGCAAGGTCGCGGCGTCATCCGGCTGACCGCCGCCCCCCGCCGCGACCCGACGGAAGCCGCAGGCCCACCCCGGAACCCCCGGACGCCTGCGGCTTCGCCGTGTGCGGCCCAGGTGCCGACGGCCGGCTCAGGCCCCGGGGTCGTCGAAGGTCTGCAGGGTGAGAAAGACCACCCGCCGTGCCTCGCCCTCGCCCTCGGTACGGATGCGCACCCGCTGGCCGGGGCGCAGCAGCCGCAGGCCCCCGGCGTCGAAGGCCGCCGCGTCGAAGGGCACCGGCGTCCCGTCGTCGAGCAGCACCGAACCGGACCGGGTGTCGGGCGAGTACGTGAAAGCCGTGGCCTGCATGGGGTCAGCCTAGGCGGTGCCCGCCCGGTCGCGGCACCGGCCTCGCCCCCTCGGGGTCTAGCCCCTCAGGGCCGCCAGTGAACCGGCGACCGCGGCGGTGTGCGGGCCCACCCCCAGGGCCAGTGCCTCCAGGAGGTCCTCGCCGGTGTCCACGTCCCGCCGCAGCGACCGGAGGTCCGCGCCGGTGATCTCCCGTGCACCCGAGGCCCGGTGACGCTCCCGGGACGCACCCCCGAAGGCAGGCCTCAGCGCCACTCCGGGAGCCGCCGCCAGCAGCGTGGTCCCCACCCCCGGGGTGTCCGGGACCAACGCCCGTCCCCCCGAGGGCACCCGCGCCAGCGCATGGGCCAGCTCCGGTGCGCGCAGCGCCGGCAGATCGGCGGAGAGCGCGGCCACCGGGGCGTCCGGATGCAGCTCCCGGGCCACCTCCGCACCATGGACCAGCGCAGCGTTGAGCCCACGGGCCGGCCGGTCCGGCACCACCAGGGCGCCGGCGGCCGACAGCACGGCCCCGGCCAGCGGGTCGTCGGTCACCACCAAAACCCGGGCGACCGCCGCGCACGCGAGCGCAGCCGCCACCGTGTCCCGGGCGAAGGCCAGCGCCAGTTCGCCGCGCAGCTCCCCGGCGTAGGCGCCGAGCCGGCTCTTGGCCGTCGCCAGCGGCTTCAGCGGCAGCACCAGGGCCCAGTCGGCGGGGGGAACGCAGCCGGCCGCGGCGCAGGGGCGTACGGTGTCCTGGTTCATCGGCGCCATTCTGGTACCGCCGGGCGGTCGTTTGACCCGGCCGAGGGCCCTCGGGACGTGCGTTTCGTCACGTGCACCCGGTCGTGGGCGGCGGTTTCTCGACAGCCGGCGAAGCAGCGGGACACACTTGTCCGGCCGCCGCCACCAGGCAGGTGAAGGTTTCCTCCCGGGCCGAATTCGGGCAGATCGGGGGAACGGCACAGCGATCCGCGGCCCGCACGGGGCCGCGCCGGCAGAGGAGGACCTGGGGTGGCCCGCCGCTCTAACGCCCATTACGGCTTCTGGTACCGCTTGGTGGCTGCGATCGCGAAGCCCCCGCTCGCCCTGCTGGTCAAGCGGGAGTGGAGCGGTTGGGAGCACATGCCGGCCGAGGGCGGCTTCATCACCGCCGTCAACCACATCTCGTACCTGGACCCGCTGACGTACGCGCACTACCAGTACAACAGCGGCCGCCCGCCGCGGTTCCTCGCCAAGTCGGGACTCTTCGCGATCCCGGTGGTCAGCATGCTGCTGCGCAACACCGGCCAGATCCCGGTCTTCCGTGAGTCCACCGACGCCGCACACGCCTTCCGGGCGGCCGTCGCCGCGGTGGACAAGGGCGAGTGCGTCGCCGTCTATCCCGAGGGCACCCTCACCCGCGACCCCGACATGTGGCCGATGACCGGCAAGAGCGGCGCGGCGCGGATCGCGCTGATGACCGGTGCGCCGGTGATCCCGGTGGCCCAGTGGGGCGCCCAGGAGATCGTGCCGCCGTACGCCAAGGGCGGCCGTGGACGGCGGCGTTTCCGCCCCTTCCCGCGGCACCGGGTGACCGTGGTGGCCGGACCGCCCGTGGACCTGAGCAGGTACCAGGGCAGGGAGCTCACCGCCGAGGTGCTGCGCGACGCCACCGAGGACATCATGGCCGCCATCACCGCGCTGCTCGCGGAGATCCGCGGGGAGAAGGCCCCCGAGGTCCGCTTCGACCTGCGGCGCAGCGCCCGGCAGCGGCGCGCCGAGCGGGCCGCGGAGGCGGAGGCGGCACGTCCCGCGGGGCGGCAGCCGGCCGCGGTGGAGGCAGCGGACGCCGCCGAGGAGACCACCAAGTGACGCGCTGCGCGGTCTTCGGCAGTGGCTCCTGGGGCACCGCGTTCGCCATGGTGCTGGCCGACGCCGGCTGCGACGTCGCCCTCTGGGGCCGCCGTCCGGAACTCGCCGAGGCGATCAACCGCACCCGCACCAACCCCGACTACCTGCCCGGCGTGGAGCTGCCGTCCGGGGTCACGGCCACCACCGACGCCGCGGCCGCGGCGGACGGCGCAGCCTTCGCGGTGCTGGCGGTGCCCTCGCAGACGCTGCGCGGCAACCTGGCGGCCTGGACGCCCCTGCTGCCTGCGGACACCGTCCTGGTCAGCCTGATGAAGGGCATCGAACTCGGCACCGCGATGCGGATGAGCGAGGTGATCGCGGAGGTCTCGGGGGCCGACCCGGGGCGCGTCGCCGTCGTCAGCGGACCCAACCTCGCGCCGGAGATCGCCAACCGGCAGCCGGCCGCCAGCGTGGTGGCCTGCGCCGACGAGGAGGTCGCCAGGCGCCTCCAGTCCGCCTGCCACACCGGCTACTTCCGCCCGTACACCATCACCGATGTGGTCGGCTGCGAGCTGGGCGGCGCGGTGAAGAACGTCATCGCGCTCGCCGTCGGCATGGCCGAGGGCATGGGCCTGGGGGACAACAGCAAGGCGTCGCTGATCACCCGGGGCCTGGCCGAGACCACCCGGCTGGGACTGGCGATGGGCGCCGACCCGCACACCTTCGCCGGCCTCGCCGGCATGGGCGACCTGGTCGCCACCTGTTCGTCGCCGCTCTCCCGCAACCACACCTTCGGCATCAACCTGGGCCGCGGCATGACCCTGGAGGAGACGGTCGCCGCCACCAGCCAGACGGCCGAGGGCGTCAAGTCCTGCGAGTCGGTGCTCGACCTGGCGGGCCGCCTCGGGGTGGAGATGCCGATCACCGAGGCGGTGGTGGACGTGGTCCACAACGGCAAGCCGATCCGTCTGGTGCTCAAGGAGCTGATGTCCCGCTCGGCCAAGGCCGAGCGCTGAGCCTGCCGACCGCCTCGCCGTCCGCAGGGGGCCGAACGGCTGCCGCCGCGCCCGTCCGCTCGCACGCCCGGACGACAGTCGCCGGACCGCACGGTAGTCTCGGCCCGATATGAGCTACGAACCGACCTCCCAGAACCTTCCGGAGGGCCGCACCTCCGGGCGCAAGCCCCGTGTCGCCATCGTCTTCGGCGGCCGCAGCTCCGAGCACGCGATCTCGGTGTCCACCGCCGGCAGTGTGCTGCGCGCCATCGACCGGACGGTCTACGACGTCCTGCCGATCGGTATCACCCATGACGGCCGCTGGGCCCTGACCAGCGACGAGTCATCCAGGATGGCCATCACCGACGGCCGGCTGCCCAGCGTGGAGCAGGTCGCCGAGTCGGCCGAGGGACAGGTGGTGCTGCCGGTCAGCTCCGCCTCCCGGGAGGTCGTCTGGAACGAGCCGGGTGCCGTCCCCAAGGCCCTGGGCGAGGTCGACGTGGTGCTGCCGCTGCTGCACGGACCCTGGGGGGAGGACGGGACCCTGCAGGGCCTGCTGGAGCTCTCCGGCGTCCCCTATGTGGGCTCCGGGGTGCTGGCCAGCGCGGTCGGCATGGACAAGGAGTACACCAAGCGGGTGCTCACCTCCTTCGGGCTCGCGGTGGGCCCGTACACCGTGGTGCGCCCCCGCGACTGGGAGACCGAGGCCGGCCGTGCCGCCGCCCGGGAGCGGATCGCCGAGCTGCAGCTGCCGGTCTTTGTGAAGCCCTGCCGGGCCGGTTCCAGCATGGGCATCACCAAGGTCAAGGACCTGGCCGAGCTGGACGCCGCGATCGAGGAGGCCCGACGCCACGACCCCAAGGTCATCGTGGAGGAGGGGCTGCGCGGCCGCGAGATCGAGTGCGGTGTGCTGGAGTTCGAGGACGGCCCGCGGGCCAGCCTGCCGTCCGAGATCAAGGTCGACGGCGACTTCGAGTTCTACGACTTCGAAGCCAAGTACATCGACGCCTCCGAGGTGGAGATCCCCGCCCGGCTGAGCGGCGAGGAGACCGCCGAACTGCAGCGGCTCGCCGTGCGCGCCTTCGAGGCGCTCGGCTGCGAGGGCCTGGCGCGGGTGGACTTCTTCCTGCTGGAGGACGGCGGCTGGGTGGTCAACGAGATCAACACCATGCCGGGCTTCACCCCCATCTCGGCCTACCCCAAGATGTGGGAGGCCACCGGGGTGCCCTACCCCGAGCTGATCGACCGGCTGCTCAGGGCGGCGCTGAGCCGCTCCACCGGGCTTCGCTGAGCCGCCCCGCGGCGGATCACTGGGTGAAGCGGGAGGGATCGGTCCTCGCCACCGCGTCGGAGATGCCGGGCAGCACATCCGACGCATGGGGGTACGCCCCGGCGGGGACCGTGACCTGTACGGTGGCGCGGCGCTCGATGGTGGTGAAGCGGTAGCCGCCGTCACCGAGACTCTCGGTCAGCCAGTCCACCCCGTTGACCGTGCCGCCCTGCTGCGAGGCGTCCGGGTGCTCCAGTGCCTCCGGCACCGGTCCGCCGCAGCTCAGCACGGTACGGGGAGCACTGGCCCAGGCCGCGGTGAACGGCGACGCCGGCTGCGGGTCGCGGCGCGCGGTGCCCTGCAGCGACTGCGGCAGCGCCCGGTCCAGCGCCCGGCAGACGGCTGCGCCGCGGGCGTCCGGTACGGGGGGCGTGACCCGGGGGTCGGAGCGCCACCACAGGAAGCCGGCCACCAGCAGTGCGCAGAGCAGCGCCGTGAGCAGCAGCATGCGGCGGGGCATGCCACCGCCGGCGAGCGGCCGGGGACGGGCGGCGATTACGGTCACCGACCGATCATAGGAGGGGCCTAGAGGTGGACCACCGGGCAGGTCAGGGTCCTGGTGATCCCCTCCACCTGCTGGATCCGGGCGACCACCAGACGGCCCAGCTCGTCCACGGTCTCGGCCTGCGCCCGCACGATCACGTCATAGGGGCCGGTGACGTCCTCGGCCTGGATCACGCCGGGGACGTCCGAGATGGCCCCGGCCACGGCCGACGCCTTGCCGACCTCTGTCTGGATCAGGATGTATGCCTGCACCACGGGGGGCCTCCCGGCGGTCGGTGTGGAGATCGCCTCATCGTCCGACGCCACGCTACCGTGCGGCGCGGCCCGGCGGGGAGACCCGCGTCGACGGCTGGGGACTACGCTGCGCGGTGGGGCACCGACAACCATCGGACAGCGATGGCCCCCAGACAAGGGGAAGGACGGCCGATGCAGGGCACCGTGGGCGAGCTCGGAGAGTTCGGACTCATCCGGGAGCTGACCGCCCGGCTGCCCCCCCACGCAGCCGTCGACCTCGGGCCCGGGGACGACGCCGCCGTGGTGCGGGCCGCCGACGGGCGGGTGGTGGCCACCACCGATGTGCTGCTGGAGGGACGCCACTTCCGGCGCGACTGGTCCACCGCGTACGACGTGGGCCGCAAGTCCGCGGCCCAGAACCTCGCCGACATCGCAGCCATGGGTGCGGTGCCCACGGCGCTGCTGCTGGGCCTGGTGGTCCCCGCGGACCTGCCCGCCACCTGGGCCACCGAGCTGATGGACGGCCTGCGCGACGAGTGCAAGGTGGCGGGGGCGGCGGTGGTCGGCGGCGACGTGGTGCGCGGGGACGCGGTGACGGTGGCGATCACCGCGCTGGGCGACCTCCAGGGCCGCCGCCCGGTCACCAGGTCCGGTGCCCGGCCCGGCGACGTGGTCGCGGTCACCGGCTGGCTGGGCTGGTCCGCGGCCGGTTACACGGTCCTCTCGCGGGGCTTCCGCTCGCCGCGCGCCTTCGTGGAGGCCCACCGGCGGCCGGAGCCCCCGTACCACGCCGGCCCGGCGGCCGCCGATCTGGGCGCCACCGCCATGATCGACGTCAGCGACGGACTGGTGGCCGACCTGGGACATGTCGCCGCGGCCAGCGGGGTGGACATCGACCTGCGCGCCGCGGACTTCGACGTCCCCGCGCAGATGGCCGACATCGGGCAGGCGGTGGGTGTGGACCCGCTGGTGTGGGTGCTCTCCGGCGGCGAGGACCACGCCATCGTGGCCTGCTTCCCGGCGGAGACCGCGCTGCCGGCCCGCTGGCGGGTGGTGGGCAGGGTGTCCAGCGTGCGGCCCGGCCGTACCGCGGCGGTGACCGTCGACGGCGCACCCTGGGACCGGGCCGGGGGCTGGGACCACTTCTCCGGCTGAGCGCGGACCGGACGGGCGGCGGGACGGACGGCAGCAGGTCGGGCGTCGGGACGGCGGGTCGGCTTAGGGGATCCAGAGCCTTTCAGGTATGTCTGGGGTGGTATGCCCGAATTAGGGCCCCCGGGACGGCGAGCAGGAGCTCTGGCGATGCGCATCGGTGTCATGACCAGCGGCGGCGACTGCCCCGGACTCAACGCCGTGATCCGCTCCGTGGTGCACCGGGCCGTGGACGTCCACGGC
>NZ_LIQR01000449.1 GCF_001418575.1 Peterkaempfera griseoplana | reverse complement strand
GCCCCGCCCCGGTTGACGCCCCCCGCTGCGGGTAGGAGTCAGGGCCGATCGGGAACGAGGTGAGGACATGACCGACCGACGCACCCGCAGCTCCTTGGTGTACGGGCCCTACCACCCCCCGGAGCGCCCGCACCGCCGGCGCCGCGTCCGTACCGGCACCGAGCCCCGCACCGCCCTCAGCGATCTCCGGCTGCGGCGCACACTGTCGCTGGTCTTCGCCCCGGTGTTCCTGATCGGGGCGGTCGCCTTCGCACTGCTCGCCTGGAACGCCGGCCCGGGTCCCGCACCCAACCGGGACACCTATGTGGTCTTCGCCGCCCTCTGCGCGGCCTTCACCGCCGTCGCCCTGATCGATCTCGCCGTCATAGCCCGCCGGATGCGCGCCAGGAGCTGAGCCCCGCCGCCCCGGCCGACCGCCTGCGCCGACCGCATGGGGGGAGCCGTGCGGCCGGCTGACCACCGGCCGCACGGCTCCCGGTCCGGCCGTCCCGCGGCTCCGGGTACGGCTGCCGCCGGACTCACCAGCGCAGTACCGCCCCCAGCCCGCCTGCCGGACCCTCGACTCCCTCGGGAACCCGCAGCACCTCGGCACCCGCCGCCACCGCGCACCGCAGCAGCGCGTCGTCCGCCCGGGCCTGCACCGGCTCGGGCACGCCCATGGCGCGTACCTGTCCGCGCTGCACGGCGACCTGCTCAGGCTCCGGGCCCACCCACACCGAGCGGCCCGGGTCGGCCCCGGCCTCACCCAGCAGCAGCGCCGCCACCTGGTGGCTGCGGGCGGCGTCCACCACGGCGGGCATCCCCTCCGCCGCCACACCGGGGGCGCTGTCCGCTCCCAGCGGGCCGTGCTCACCCGGCCGGCCGCGCCCGGCGTGGAACCGGGCCAGCGCGTCCTCCAGCCGCTGCCGGACATATCCCTCGCAGAGCTGGGCGATCTGCTGGTCCAGCAGTTCCGGCGACGCACCCGGCGACCGGCCGGACCCGTCCGCCTCCAGCGTCACCTGCCGGAGCTGCTCGGGCAGCTTGGCGTGGACGGCCCGGCGTTCCCGCGGCTCGCCCACCAGCACCAGCAGCTGCGCTCCGCTGGAGGGCCACTGCCGGGTGATCTCGGCGGCGACCGACTCGGCCGTGCGGTTGCGCTCGTTGGCCACCCAGTTGCGGTAGTGCCACTCGCCCCGGTCGGCCGGCACCGTGCGGTGTCCGCGCGTCTGGCCCTCGTCGGCCTCGGTACGCGCCACCTGCTCACGCGGTTCCCATCCGTGCGGGGCGCGCAGTTCCATGTCGGCGCCCGCCCGGTCCACATGGGCGACCAGGCAGAGGGGGGCCTCGTCGAGCAGTTCCATCAGGGGCGCCACATGCGGCAGCACCGACCAGGAGGCGTCCACCACGGACGGTGAGACGTCCAGCGAGAGGTCGAGTACCACCTCACCGTCGGCGGCGAAGATCGCCCGGCCCGCCGGGGCCCGGGAGACCGGTTCATGGGCCAGGCGGTCCAGGACCGCGGCCCGGGTGTCCGTGTCGACGCCCTGTTCCGTCAGGCGGTCGGCGACCGACCTCTCACGCAGCTGCTGGAGCTTGGGGGCGTCCGCGGTGGCCCGCGAAGTGTCCAGATAGACCGACGCCCACGGTCCTTCGTGGTCGAGGAGGGGCTTGAGCTTTCCGATGTCCATGATCTCCCCCAGGCTCGGGGACAGGGACCACAATCAGAACCTCCTCCTACCCCACCCGTCCCGACGAATGCCGGGCATCCGGAACGCGTGCCGGGTCCCCCGAGTGGGCACGAGGCAGACGCGGCCCGTACCGCGCCCCCGTGCGACCCCCGGAGGACGTCTTGCCCAGAGCCCTGCTTCGGGTGCACGCCCGTACGACACTGGCAGACCGGCCTCCGCACCTCTCCGACCTGCGGGTGCTGCTGGTCGCCGATGTGCTGCTGCGCACCGCGGGGCTGGGCGGGCGGCAGACGCTGGTGGGTCTGGGCCTGCCGGACGACCCCGCCCCGGGGGAGGTCAAGGCGCTGGCCCGGGATGCGGAGCGGCTCAATGTCCACCCGCCCGCGGCCCGGGCGGCCTTCCGCGACCTCCCGGACGCGCTGGGCGGCCCGGTCGACGTCGAGGTGTCCGTACCGGCCGCGGCGGACGTACCGGCTGCCGCGGACGTACCGGCTCCGGCGGACGCACCGGGCACCGCGGGCCCCGGTCCTTCCGGCGGCCCCCGGCC
>NZ_LIQR01000448.1 GCF_001418575.1 Peterkaempfera griseoplana | reverse complement strand
CTGATCCGGGGAGGGTTCGGCCGGGCAGCCAGGCAGCCGGCCAGCCGGGGACGGGAACCTTGGGTGGTGGCGGTCGGCCACGGTGCCGGTTGGGGGCGGCGGCCACCGGCGCGGCTGGCCCTGGAGCCCTTCGGCCGCGGTGGCGGTCTCGGCGCTTTGCGCTCAGCGGTTGCCTCGCCGTACCGCGACCGGTCTGCACCCTGGTTGAGTCCGGCGGCGGTCCGCTTCCGCCGTGCGGTTCCCGCAGTCCGCCGGTCAAGGTGGACCAGGCTGCCGCCGGTATGCCACCCCGTGTTGGCCGCCCGGTGGAGGCCAGGAGGTTCGCCGTTTCCCGGGTCCAGGCCAGCAGGGCCGGGCCGCGGGTGAAGAAGACCTCGAAGCACGTGGGCAGGCGGCATCCCAAGCCGTCCTTAGCGCGCTCATCGCACCGTAGCGGGGGAGAAGGTGCCGGGAGAAATCCCGGGCCGCCCGGTCCGGGTCGCGGTCCGTTCCCACGAGCAGGGGAGGTCCCGGGTCGTACGAGAAGAACCCCGGCACGTCTCCGGGTTCAGTGGCAGTGCCCACACGCCGGGCGTTACCGGTCCCTGGTCGAGCAGGATCTGTGTGCCGTGGGGCCTGGACAGTGCGCACCCGGTCAGCGGACCGGTGACTGATGGGGACGAGGCCGCAGGAACTGGGCAGGCGACGCCTACAGCGCGGGGCGACAGGCAGAGTCAGCGGGGCTTGAGGTCGCAGAGCTCCTGCCGTCAGTGCGGAGGGGTCTGGAGCCGCCGCACCGAGATGTCGTGCCGCTACTCCTCGGGGTCCTTCGAGCGCGTCCGGGATGGCGGGGTACCCCGTAGACGGTTTGTTCGGAGTTCGTCGCAAAGGGTGATGCCTCGCCAGGTTCTTCGTGGACTCCAGGAGGTCGGTGGCGGTGGCCCGGCCCATCCATAGCCACATCCAGATGCCGTTGCCCAATCTCAGGATCCGCCGGGGTGGAACAGGGGTGCGTTGCAGCGGGCCTTGGGACTGCGGCGTTCCCCAAAGCCGCGCACCAGGCCCTGGACGAGCTTGTCGAGGGCCTGGTGCGCACGTGGGCGTTAAGTCCTTCCTGGGCGAGGGCTTGCGCAGTGCGTCTTCGAGGTCGCTCTTGCGGAACCGTCCACTGTCGCCGGTGACGCTGTCGGCCGCGTAGGTGCAGCCGGACATGGAGGTTCACGCCGTGGCGACGGTGCTTGCCGAGTAGTCGGCGCGCCCGCCGCGGCCCCGGTCGCATGCTGCATCCCCGGCTTTAGTTAAGAGGAGTCGCCGCGGCCGAGGACCGCTATCGCCTATAGTCGTGCTGCCGCTCCATCTTGGACGTGAGCGCAGTGAATGTCACCGCTGAATGGCGAGCCCGGAGGGCGAATGCCTGCATATAGGTTGAAATGGCACCGGTGCTCAGCCCTGATGGTATAAGTATGGCCGCGCATTCCCTTGCGCTCGTTGTAAGCGTCTCAGGAAACTTTCCGACAGCGGTAGTCCAGCTTTATACCCGCCGCGACAGCGAATCCCACGGCAAGTGTGACGAGGATTATTTCGTCGAAGAACCATATATGCTGCGAGTGAGTCCATAGCCAGTCTGGGGAACCAGAATTACGTGGTTGCGCTAGATAGGCGGCCTGTGCGGCCACGCCAACCCGTGCGGGCAAAACGATCGTTAGCCGCTGCAAAAGTGCCGGGAGATCGAAGAGTACATTATTCAACGCGACTTGCATTATTGCGAGTGCAGTGACGAGAGTGACCGCCTTGTGTAGATTTATGCTGAAGGCGGAGATGAGGAGGCCAGCGGCTGCAGAGCTGAGCATCACAAGGTAAATGGTAATGGCCATACCGAGTACTGGGCCGGGCGTCTGGAGCGCATAGGAATTCCCCATCATGCGTTTCCATGAGTAGACGGCAACCATGATCGATGTCAAAGCTGCCGTATGAAAGGCAACGACCGTCAGTTTCGCAGACACCACCTGAAGTCCAGAAACTCCAATGCGGTTCTCCCGGTCCACCACGCGAGCCTCGTTGACCAAGTCACTGTACGTGAGGGATGCACCAGTCAGCGCTGCGACCGTAGCCAGCAGGGCGATCAGGTGGTCAGTATCTCCAGATCTGTTCTGCCAGCCAGATTTAGCGGACAACACGGCTAGATATGCGCCAAGAGCAGGCAACGCAGCCACCCAGAGGTGCGCGAAGGGTACCTTCAGGATGCTGTGCTTCGACGCCTCCCTGCCATGCAATAGTGTCAGCCAGAATTGCCGACGGCTGAGCCAAAGCCAAGTTCCCAGAGGGCATTTCAACGGCTTTGTACGAGGAGCATGCCGGGGGTGGCGTTGTCTTTGTTCCGACACGCACGGTAGCGGTCTCCTCGCAAGGGCGTACATGACATCGGGCCAGTCCGCCTTGGTCAAACTTAGTTTACTTTTCAGCGCGGGAAGGGCATCCCCAGGCCGGCCGTTGTAGACGACTACACCCCCATGCGCCAAGACAATCAGTCGGTCAGCGAAATTCAGGTTGGAGACGTTGTGGGTGACGCAGACAACAGTCGTTCCACGTTTAGTGCAATTCTTTAGCGTTTCCATCATAGCGCGGTCGTGCCCTGCATCGAGACCACTTCCTGGTTCATCAAGTATGAGCAGATTGGGATCTGCGGCGAGCTCGACAGCAAGAGACAACCTCCTTCGCTCACCGCCAGAAAGCTCACACACAGGCGCCTTCGCCCGCTGAGCGATGCCGGCTCGTTCGGTAAGAATTTCACACTCAATGTTCCGGTTGTAGCGGGACTGGCCTTCTCGTTCCCGCAGGGCGGCGGCATAGCGAAGCGTAGACCGGATGGATAGCTGCTTATGCAAGGACGTTTCTTGCGGAACAGAGTGAATGACCATGGCCGGACTGGCCGGATCGCCGGGCGCTGCCACGAGCTGTCCGAAAACTCTCACCTCGCCGACATCGGGAGCCGCGCTGCCTAGAATCACATTCAACAAAGTTGTCTTCCCTGAGCCGGAAGGCCCCACAATGACGGCAAGTTCACTCTTATTTACCGTGAAGCTGGTTCCAGCAAGGAGGATTCTATCCTCCCGCTTGAGTGAAACTCCCCTTTTCACCCGGAGGCTAATCTCTCCTTTTCGCTTCACTGTAAGACGGCTGACTTGCAGTCCCGGATCCAGTCGAAACCACTCGTTAGGTTGGGGATTGCTGGAATCTGGAACTGTCAGAGTCGTTTGCCCGAGTATGAAGTGAGATCCAGCGGGAAGATACTTTTGCCGCACTGAACGTCCGTCGACATAGACAGGACCTTTTTTAGCCACCACCACCCATTGACCCGCATAACACAGGGCTTTGGCATGCTCTCTGGCAACAGATGGGTCGTCGATGCTGACGTGAGCACCTGAACCGGGTCCCCCGAACATCACGGAGTGGCTCGGCACTCTGTACTCAGGCTTAAGCATGATGCGTCCTCAGTCGGAAGATTTCGCGGTGTCGTCCTGTCGACGACGGTGCTCACGGCTGACGACAGCCAGCCCGGCCACTGACCTCATGGTGGAGGCGGAGCCAGAACCAACTTCACCGGTACTCCGCCCCTTTCCGCCGGACGGCCAAAGCCGCTGTCGCTGTATGCCTCGATCTCGGTCATTGACAGCCTGTCTCAGCGAGTTCTACAATTCTTCCGGCATTGCCTCAAAGCCCGGCACTTCCATGTGCACGATCAAAGCACCCGGGTCCGCCCGCTGCTCGGAACGCGTCTGCATGCCCCTAACCTGTCCCTTGATAACACCGACACCGGCACTCACCGGCGGATTCGTCATCGGGGGAGAACGGTGCCAAGGCTGCAGGGCAGGGCTCGATGCGGCCTGCCACCCGCCACCACCGGGGCGCGCCGTAGGAGGGGGCGGGAAGGCGCGCAGCGAAGCTGAATCTTGGGGAAAGGGATGTCTGCAACGGCTACACACCTGCGCATCAGGTGATGGCTCACTGCCGCAGTTTTGACAACGCAGAGTACTGCCCACGCGGACCACTTCCATACATCCGCTGTTGCCCCGCTCAAGTCATCCACGTTCCAGCAGACACCCATCCCCGTCCCTTGGCAAATGTCGGCGGGCGAGCAGGGACCGTAACGCCTCGCGGCCGATCCGGATGACACGGCCGTGCACTTTGCGCAGGTAGGCGGCGAGTTTACGGATGGACCAGCGGGTGAAGGGCTGGCCGAGCTTGGTCGGGCGGGTGGTGGCCGTCTGGACGACGAAGTCCCCGTCGTCAGGACTGAGCAGGCGGGGACGGCCTCCCGCCCACTGAGGGTCCAAGCAGGCCAGGCCGATCTCGTTGAACCGGTGGATCACATCCCGGACGGTGTCCTCGTCAGCCTGCACCAGCTTCGCGATCACCGGGACCCGGTTCCCGCCGGCCGAGGCCAGCAGCATCATCGCGCGCCGGTACCGCACCGAACTGGTGCTGCCCCGGCGCACGATCCGCTGCAGCTTCTTCCCCTCGTGGTCGGCTAACCTGCGCACACAGACAGGGTCAACCACCCCCGATAGGCTCTGCCCTCGGAGGCCGCGGTCCGCCGACTGATGGCCCGTATCGACGGCGACGCGCTGGACCGGGCGGGCAGCTGGCTTGCCGACCGCCGCCCGCAGGAACTTCTTGCCGCGCTGGAGCACGCCACCGGCGCCGTCCTGCCCCAGCTGGACGTGGGCGAGAAGTAGCGAAACCGGGCGTGTGTCGGGTTAAGTGATCTCCGCCCGAGGAAACGTGGCTTTGCTTGCTCAGGAAGCGTCGGCGGCTACATTCGGACTGATATTCGATACCATGCGGGCGTCGGTGTCGAAGAGGTGAAGCTCGGTTGGGTGCAGGAGGTGCTGGCAGACGAAGGACCGGTCCGCGATCTTCCACAGGCCGCGGCCTTTACCGAGGTGGGTGACGGCCTGGGTTTCCACGCCGGTCAGGCCGAGCAGGCCTGCGGTGGCGGCGAGTTGGTCGGCTTCCTGGCGGTAGACGACTCGGGTGGAGCAGTCGGTGAGCAGGCCTTCGGCCAGGGCCCGTCCGCGGGATCCGGCGTCGCCGGCGGACAGCAGGTCGGACAGGCGGTGGATGACGAGCATGTTGGCGATGCCCAGCCCGCGGGAGAGCTTCCACTGGGCCTGCATGCGCTCCAACAGGGCGGTGTGCCGCATCACCCGCCACGCCTCGTCGTAGATCACCCATCGGCGGCCGCCCGCAGGGTCGGCGAGCACGGACTCCATCCAGGCGGAGGCGCAGGTCATCGCCAGGACCAGGGCGGTGTCGGCGCCGGCGGCTCCGAGCTGGGACAGGTCGATGGTGAGCAGGGGTGCATCCGGGTCGAAGGCGACGGTGGAGGGTGCGTCGAACATGCCGGCAAGGTCGCCGTGGACCAGGCGGCGCAGGGCGTGGGCGAGGTCCTCGGCGGCGTCGGCCAGGCGGCCCGGGTCCGAGCCTTGGGCCTTGAGGTATCGCGGGTCGCTGAGGACGTTCGCGATGTGGCCGAGCAGCGGCGTGCCGCCGATCTTGCTGGTGTAGGTGACGACCTCGTCCAGGGCGACGTCCAGGGCGGTGTGCTCCATGGGACGCAGGTCGCGCCCCAGGACGGTGCGGGCGAGGGCGGCCAGCAGCAGCAGGCGGCGCTTGCGGACCTCGCCTGCCCAGTCCGCTTCGGGCACGCCGGCCGGGCGGGTGG
>NZ_LIQR01000447.1 GCF_001418575.1 Peterkaempfera griseoplana | reverse complement strand
GCCCCGTACCGCGGCCGCCCCAACGCCCCCTATCTCGTCCCGGTCACCCTGCGGGCCATGGCGAAGGTCAAGGGCGTCCCCGAGGACGATCTCGCCGCCGCCGTCGCCGCCAACACCGCCCGCGCCTTCGACTACTGAGCGTCACAACCTAGGATCGGGGGAACCCGGTCAGGCCGGGGCCGACGTGATGGACGGGGAAACGGGGACCCTGCGATGGCAAGCGACTTCACGCGCCTGATGAAACAGGACTTCGGCGATCTGGAGGCCGCAGCCCGGGCCTGGACCAAGGTCTCCGAGGACATGGACGGCTACGCGGCGCGTCACCGCACCCGGGTGACCGGGCCGCTGTACGCCAGCTGGAAGGGTGACGACGCCGACGCGGCCCTGTTCTACCTGGAGGACGTCGAGACCCGGTTCGGCGTGGTCCGCACCGAGGCCATGACCATCGGCACGGTCCTGGAGACCACCCGCTTCTGGATGGAGCAGGCCCAGACGGACCTGCGCAACGCCGTCAGCCGCGCCGAGGAGAACGGCTACGCCGTGGACGACGACGGCGTGCTCACCGACGCGCAGAGCGCCGCACTGCCGCACAACGACCCCGACGCCCAGGAACTCGCCCGCGGCCGCGGCAGCCTCCGGGTGGAACTCCAGGACCGGATCGACCAGGCCCTCCAGGACGCCCGCAAGGCCGGTGCCGACGGCGTCAGGGCACTGTCGTCCCTGGACGCCACCGTCACGGACCGCTTCAACGACGACGCCGCCGCCGAATCGGCCCACGACGTCACCGACGCCATGAAGGCCGTGGGCCTCCAGGGACCGCAGATCCCCGACGACCCCAAGGCCGCCGCCGAGTGGTGGAAGGTGCTCAGCCCCGAGGACCGCGCCCGGTACGAGACGCTCTACCCCGCGCAGATCGGCGCCACCGACGGCCTGCCCAGCGACGTCCGCGACAGCGCCAACCGGCTCGCCCTGGAGCAGGAGCTCAACGACGCCGAGTTCGGCGGCCCCGAGGACTTCCGGGACATCTCCAACGACGAGCGCAACAAGCGGATCCAGAACCTCCATGTGCTCAAGGACCGGCTCGACCGCGGGGACGGCGCCCCTCCGGGCAAGGAGCTCTACCTCCTCAACTACAAGTCCGCCCACGACGGCCAGGCCGTGATCGCCATGGGCAACCCCGACACCGCCGCCCACACCGCCGTACTGGTCCCCGGCACCAACACCACCATGGACTCGGTCGACGGCCAGCTGGGCCGCATCGGCAAACTCCAGAACTCCGCCGACAAGTGGAGCGACGGGCAGCCGGTGTCCACCATCATGTGGCTCGGCTACGACGCCCCCGAGGCGTCCGGCGGCGACCTCAACACCAGCGTCCTCAACAAGGGCCGCGCCGAGGACGGCGCCCCCGACCTGCGGCACTTCGTCGAGGGCACCCGCGCCGCCCAGGGCGACCGCCACGGCCACATCACCGTCATCGGCCACAGCTACGGCTCCACCACAGTCGGCGCGGCGGCCGCCGGGGGCCATGGCCTCGGCGCCGACGACATCGTGGTGGTCGGCAGCCCCGGCATGACCGTCGACCACGCGAGCGACCTCAACATGGACCCCTCGCACGTCTGGGTCGGCGCCGCCTCCGACGACCCGATCATCGACGACTTCTCCGACCTCACCCTGGGCGACAACCCCGCCGAGGAGCCCTTCGGCGGGCGCAACTTCGAGGTGGACACCCACGGCCACAGCGGCTACTGGGACGACGGCAGCGACAGCCTCGACAACCAGGGACGGATCATCGCGGGCGTACCGCCGGCGGAGGTCCCCAAGAACGACAACGACATCCCGCTGTTCCCCGGCTAGTCCCGCCTGCACCCCACCAGGAAGTCCCCACCGTGGCCAGGACCGGACCCCTCCGGCTCGCGCTGTTCGGCGCCGCCGCCCTTCTCCTCACGGGAGCCTGCATGTCCGACGACGCAAAGAACGACCCGCTGCCCCGGCTGAGCAGGGCACGCGCCACCCAGTGGGCCGAGGAGCACACCGCCCGCATGGCCGAGGCCGCCGGGGTGGAGCTCGACCGGGCGAGCGCCGAGGCGGCCTTCGAGGACTGCGTCGGACGGAAGGACGAGGTGGCGCACGACGGCCGCTACTCCCTCTTCTACACCGTCTACGCACCCGTGCCGAGGGAGCGGCACACGGACGTCGCCCGCAGGCTGCGGGCCGACTTCGAGAAGGAGGGGTTCCGCATCACGGGCTACCGGGAGTACCAGGACGACCGGCTCACCGCCCTGGTCGACGCCAAGGACGACGAGACCCGCTTCAGCCTCGCCACCGGCTCCGTCAGCCCCACCCGGTACCTCTTCTCCGTCCGGACCCCCTGCATGATCCCCCCGGGCGTCACCCAGCAGCCGCAGTAGCGGCGGAAGGAGCCACCACCGTGTCCCAGGACGTCGCCGTCAACCCGGCCGACCTGCGCGCCTCGGCGTCCGCAGCCGACGCCATCGCCGAGGAGATGAAGGAACCCAACGACAGGGCCGTCGCGGAGACCGCCGCCGCAGCCCGCACCATGTCCGGCTGGCCCCTGGCCGCCGCCCTCGACCAGCTCGCCACCGGCTGGAAGTCCGCCCTCCAGGGGATGCACGACCGGGTCACCGCAGGCGCGGGCAACCTCCGCAGCTGCGCCGACGGCCACGAGTGGAACGACGACCTCGTCGCCGACAACTTCGAGAACTTCGACGACCACTACGACGCCGGCTGAGGAGCCGGCCACCCGGGTCCGTACCCTGGGGGAGTGAGCACCAGCCCCAGCACAGACCCGACCGCCGACAGCCACCTGCTCGGCCCGGCCGACGTCCGCGAACTGGCCCGGGTCCTCGGCGTCCGGCCGACCAAGCAGCGCGGCCAGAACTTCGTCATCGACGCCAACACGGTGCGTCGCATCGTGCGCGCCGCCGAGGTCCGTCCCGACGACGTCGTGGTGGAGGTCGGCCCGGGCCTCGGCTCGCTCACCCTCGGCCTGCTGGAGGCCGCCGACCGGGTCACCGCGGTCGAGATCGACCCGCTGCTCGCCCAGCACCTGCCCGCCACCGTCGCCGCCCGGATGCCCGACCGCGCCGACCGCTTCGCGCTGGTGCACAGCGACGCCATGAACGTCACCGAACTGCCCGGCCCGCCGCCCACCGCACTGGTCGCCAACCTCCCCTACAACGTCGCCGTACCGGTGCTGCTCCACATGCTGGAGGCGTTCCCCAGCATCGAGCGCACCCTGGTGATGGTGCAGTCCGAGGTCGCCGACCGGCTCGCCGCCCGCCCGGGCAACAAGGTCTACGGCGTCCCCTCGGTCAAGGCCAACTGGTACGCCGAGGTCAAGCGCGCCGGAGCCATCGGCCGCAACGTCTTCTGGCCCGCCCCCAACGTCGACTCCGGCCTGGTGTCCCTGGTACGCCGGCAGCCGCCGTCCACCACCGCCGCGCGCCGGGAGGTCTTCGCCGTGGTCGACGCCGCCTTCGCCCAGCGCCGCAAGACGCTGCGCGCCGCACTGGCCGGCTGGGCCGGCTCCCCCGCCGCCGCCGAGGAGGCCCTCGCGGCCGCCGGCATCGACCACAAGCTGCGCGGTGAGGCCCTCACCGTCGAACAGTTCGCCGCCATCGCCGAGCACCGGCCCACCCCGGCCTGACCGCGCCCCAGGAGCCCACCCGCCGTGTCCGCCGCACCACAGCCGTCCGTCACCGTACGCGTCCCCGCCAAGGTCAACGTCCAGCTCGCCGTCGGCGGACGCCGCCCCGACGGCTTCCACGACCTGGCCAACGTCTTCTTCGCCGTGGCGCTCGGCGACGAGGTGACCGCCACCCCCGCCGACACCCTGCGGATCACCGTCTCCGGCCCGGACGCCGACCAGGTCCCCACCGACGACAGCAACCTCGCCGCCCGCGCCGCCCGGCTGCTCGCCCGGCACCACGGCCTGCGACCGGACGTCCATCTGCACATCGCCAAGGACATCCCCGTCGCCGGCGGCATGGCCGGCGGCAGCGCCGACGGGGCGGCGGCCCTGGTCGCCTGCGACGCCCTCTGGGGCACCGGCACCCCCCGGGACGTGCTGCTGGACCTCGCCGCGGAACTCGGCTCCGATGTGCCCTTCGCCCTGCTCGGCGGCGTCGCCCTGGGCCACGGCCGCGGGGAGATCCTGCGGCCGCTGCCGGTGGGCGGCACCTTCCACTGGGTCTTCGCCGTCGCGGACGGCGGCCTGTCCACCCCCGCCGTCTTCCGCGAGTGCGACCGGCTGCGCGACGAGGCCGGCACCGGCTCCGACACCGCATCCGTCCCCGACCCGCAGGCCGACCCCGTACTGCTCCGCGCCCTCGCCGACGGAGACCCCGCCGCCCTGGCCGCCGCCCTCACCAACGACCTCCAGGCCGCCGCGCTCTCCCTGCGCCCGGCCCTGGCCGCCACCCTGCGGGCCGGTGCCGACGGCGGAGCCATCGGCACCCTGGTCTCCGGCTCCGGGCCCACCTGCGCCTTCCTGGCCAAGGACGCCGAGTCCGCGGTGTCCGTCGCCGAGGCGCTCGCCGCCTCCGGCACCTGCCGGTCCGTCCGGGTCACCCACGGCCCGGTCCCCGGCGCCGCCGTCACCACGGCGGACTGAGGCACCTCGGACACCGTCCACGGCACGGGCCGGGCTCCCGTGGCCCGGGCCGTCGGCCGGGACGGGCGCACGGCGGACAGTGGTGCGGCGACTCCGACGCGGGGCGGACGAGACGCCTAGCGGACCAGGTCCTTGACGTCCATGGAGACGGGGAGCGGGACAGGGACGTCGAGCCGGTCGCGATACACACCCGTGGCGACATAGGCCCGGGTGGTGTCGTCCAGCTCGTAGGTGTGGACCGCGGGGAGGCCGTTCTCGTCCTCGACGCGCCAGAGATGTCGGATGCCCGCGTCTGCGTACAGCCCCGGCTTGTAGCGGCGGTCGCGGTCCTCCGATTCGGCGGACACCACCTCGACCACCAGCTCGACCTCCTCCGCGAGAAAGCGGGTGCGCTCCGGCGCATAAGGCACCGAGGCGACGACGACGTCGGGCTCCGGGCGGCTGCGTCGGTTGAGCTTCACGGTCATCTGCGCTTCGACGGTCCAGTCAACGGGGGCGACGCCCTCCAGTGCGGCGGTGAGCCGGCGAATGACCCGGTCGTGCCAGCTGCGCTGCGGGGACATGTTGAAGATCAGCGCTCCGTCCAGCAGCTCGATATGCCGGGGGGCGTCGGCGGGGAGCAGATCGAGGTCGTCGGCCTCCCACCCGCTGTCCCGGGGCGGATACATCCATGGCGGCAGCGCGATACTCAAGGTGACGCTCCCTCCTCAGACCGCCGTCGCTCCGAACTGAAATCAAGAATGCCACGCGAACGTGGCCCGTCTCACTGTCCTGTGCGTCGGACCCGCTGACCGGTGCAGGCGTTCGATGCGAGGCCTCGGCGGGCCGGGATGCGGTCCGCGGCGACTAGGCTGAGGGGGTCGGTCGTCCGCAGTCCTTGGGAGCACAGCACCTGTGGCAGTCAACTTGGCCACCCTCGAATCCGTCGGCAAGGTCTACGGCACCCGTGCCCTCCTCGACGGCGTCACCCTCGGCGTCAGCGAGGGCGACCGGATCGGCGTCGTCGGCCGCAACGGTGACGGCAAGACCACCCTGATCCGCATGCTCGCCAGGCTGGAGGAGCCCGACAGCGGCCGGGTCACCCACTCCGGCGGCCTGCGGCTCGGCGTCCTCACCCAGCACGACTCGCTGGACCCCGCCGCCACGGTCCGCCACGAGGTCGTCGGCGACCGCGCCGACCACGAGTGGGCCGGTGACGCCCGCATCCGGGACATCCTCACCGGCCTCTTCGGCGGCCTGGACCTGCCCGGCTTCCCGCAGGGCCTGGACACCGTGATCGGCCCGCTCTCCGGTGGCGAGCGGCGTCGGATCGCGCTGGCCAAGCTGCTGCTGGAGGAGCACGACCTGGTGGTGCTGGACGAGCCCACCAACCACCTGGACGTCGAAGGCATCGCCTGGCTCGCCAGCCACCTCCAGGCCCGGCGCTCCGCCCTGGTCTGCGTCACACACGACCGCTGGTTCCTCGACCAGGTCTGCACCCGGATGTGGGACGTCCAGCGCGGCGACGTCCACGAGTACGAGGGCGGCTACTCCGACTACGTCTTCGCCCGGGCCGAGCGCTCGCGGATCGCCGCCACCGAGGAGACCAAGCGGCAGAACCTCGTCCGCAAGGAGCTGGCCTGGCTCCGCCGCGGCGCCCCCGCCCGCACCTCCAAGCCCCGCTTCCGGGTCGAGGCGGCCAATGAGCTGATCGCCGACGTGCCGCCGCCGCGCGACCGCAGCGAGCTGATGAAGTTCGCCAACTCCCGGCTCGGCAAGACCGTGTTCGAGCTCAAGGACGTCAGCATCCAGGCCGGCCCCAAGCAGCTGCTCTCCCACCTCACCTGGCAGCTCGGCCCCGGCGACCGCGTCGGCCTGCTCGGCGTCAACGGCTCCGGCAAGACCTCGCTGATGCGTGCCCTCGCCGACGCCGCGACCAGCGACGGCGACAAGCAGCCCACCGCAGGCACCGTCAAGGTCGGCAGGACCGTGAAGCTCGCCTACCTCTCCCAGGAGGTCGCCGAACTCGACCCCGAGTGGCGGGTGCTGGAGGCCGTGGAGCGGGTCCGCCAGCGCGTCGACCTCGGCAAGGGCCGCGAGATGTCCGCCGGGCAGCTCTGCGAGCAGTTCGGCTTCGGCAAGGACAAGCAGTGGACCCCGGTCGGCGACCTGTCGGGCGGTGAGCGCCGCCGGCTGCAGCTGCTGCGGCTGCTGATGGACGAGCCCAACGTCCTCTTCCTCGACGAGCCCACCAACGACCTCGACATCGAGACCCTCACCCAGCTGGAGGATCTCCTCGACGGCTGGCCGGGCTCCATGATCGTGGTCAGCCACGACCGGTACTTCATCGAGCGCACCACCGACACCCAGTACGCCCTGCTCGGCGACCGCACCATGCGGATGCTCCCGGGCGGCGTCGACGAGTACCTCCAGCGCCGCGCCCGCATCGCCGAGGCGGCGGCCGCCGCGGTGACCCCCGCCGCCACCGCCGCGAAGCCGGCCGGCGACACCAGGGCGGTCAAGAAGGAGCTGCAGCGGATCGAGCGTCAGCTCGCCAAGCTGGAGGAGCAGGAGGCCAAGCTGCATGCCCAGATGGCCGAGCACGCCACCGACTTCTCCCGCATCGCCGAACTCGACTCCCAGCTCAGGGCGGTGAAGGACGAGCACGACGAGCTGGAGCTGCGCTGGCTCGAACTCGCCGAGGACGCCTGACCGTTGGCGGTCCGCAGAATCCGTACGTACCAAATCTGTACCAAGGACGATCGTCGGGAACCTGCCCCGTGACGCGTTGACACCAGCCCTCGCTAAGCTGTTGTCGACGAGTGAAACCGACGATGCATGAATGCGCGGTCCCCTGGAGAGCGCCGCGCACGGGGGAGGTGTTCAACGGTGCAGATTGCTGATGGCGGCGGTGGCTACGCCGTCGGAGCGGCGGCAGGCGTTGTCGGCGGCAGCATGGCCGCACTGGTGGCGTCCGTCGGTGCCGGCGCGGTCCGCGTGGAGGTGGAGAACCTCAAGGACTTCAAGAGCAAGGTCGACCGGATGCTGCAGGACCTGGAGGGTTCCTCGGCCTCCCACTCGCAGATCTCGGAACAGCGGCTGAGCCACGGGCACCTCGGTGCCGGGTTCGGCGAGGCCACCGACCTGCTGGCGGCCTACAACAACGTCCACACCAACCTCGAGACGCTGTCCCAGACGCTCGCCCAGCAGATCGAGGCCATGAGCATCACCATCGACGTCTCCACCAAGGGGTACCAGAACGTCGAGGAGACCCGGGTCGCCGAACTCTGGAAGATCCGCGACCGGACGGAGGCCGCCCAGCAGCCGCCGCAGCACTTCAGCGGCACCAAGCAGGGCGAGTTCTAGCCCGCCTGCGGGCAGTACGGACACGGACGAACACCAACGGGGAAGGTGGAGCAGTGCCCCACAAGTCGAACTTCGAGGGAGAGAGCCACAGCAAGCTCAGGGCGATGGTCGAGTCCTCGGACCCGGCCTTCGTCATGGACGTGGGCGCTCGACTGACCAACGCTCACCAGGTCATGAACGACATCGGCAACGACCTGATGGACCGCATGAACGCCCTCGACTGGACGGGCGCCGCGGCCGACTCCTTCAAGGACTGGGGACGACAGGTCAGCAAGGCGACCCTGGAGCTGTCCGAGTACTCGGGCACCGCGGGCACCTACATGACCAGTGCGGGCGAGACTCTGAGCACGGCCAAGAAGGCCATGCCGGAGGTCCCCGAGAACGACATCAAGACGGTCGCCAAGCACCGCTCGCAGCCCTCGGCGCGCGTCGGCGGCGGCCTCCTCGGCGGCCTGGTCGGCGGACCGCTGGGCGCCGTCGCGGGCAGCGTGGTGGGCGACAAGGCGATGAACGCGGTCGACCCCAACTGGGTCACCGACGCGGAGGCCCACGCCGCCCAGACCCGCATCGACTCGGCGCACCAGCAGGCCATCGCGCAGATGGAGAAGGTGGGCCAGTCGTACGAGGAGTCCAGCTCCCGGATGAGGGCGGCGACGGTACCGGTCTTCCCGCCGACGCCCGAGACGCTGATGCCGCCTCGGCCGGTCAACGTGGACGGCGGCAGTCAGATCCCGAGCGGCAGGACGAGCGGTACCAGCTCCTCCTCCAAGGGAAGCTCGACGGGCGGCACCGTCCAGGGCACCAGGAGCGTGACCCACCAGGACACCCTGGTTCAGGGAAGCACGGTCAAGGGGACCGTGAAGTCCCCGGTCAAGAGCCCGACGACCGGCGGGACCGGCAAGCCGCCGGCGAACACCGGCATCGACAGTGTCACCCTCTCACCGCCGCCCACCTCGCCGACCAACAACAGCCCTGCGCTGCCTGTGTCGAACGGCCCGACCGGAAGTGGCAACACCTTCGTCCCGCCGGGCGGCGGATTCCCGGGCGGCAAGCTTCCCGCGGGAGGCGGCGGCCTGGGACTCGGTGGCGGCAAGGTCCGGCCCGGTTACAACGGCGGAGTCGTCGGTGAGGGCGAAGGCGGCCTGGTGGGCGGTTCCAGCCGTCGCCCCGGCTACGGCGGGACGACCATCGGTGCCGAGGAGGGCGCGCA
The DNA here is from genome assembly GCF_001418575.1 of Peterkaempfera griseoplana. GTDB lineage: Bacteria > Actinomycetota > Actinomycetes > Streptomycetales > Streptomycetaceae > Peterkaempfera > Peterkaempfera griseoplana. Next base: position 8,151 of record NZ_LIQR01000447.1, on the reverse strand, counting down.
CGCGAGCGGCGCCGGGCGTACGTCCGGTGTCGGCGGCACCGGGTCGCGAGGTGCGGGCTCCCGGGGCACGGGCGGCGGTGCCTTCGGAGACATGGAGGAGGGGCACGGCGGAGCGGGCGGTGCGCACGGCGGCGCCAGTGGCGGCGCTCGTGGTGGCGCCCGCGGAGGTTCCGGACGTCGCCTTGCGACGGAGGAGGGCGGCATGGTCGGCGGTCGCCGCGGCCGCGGCGCAGCCGGGGAGTTCACGCCGGGTGGATCCGGTCTGCGGGCCCGCGGTGGCGGGGCCGGAAACGGGCCGGAGGGCCAGGGAGGCATGCCGGGCCACGGAGCCGGTGGCCGCAAGTCCAAGGACCGGCGTGGCCAGCGCCCGGACTACCTGGTCGAGGACGAGGAGACCTGGATGTCAGGTTCCACCGACAGCAACCCGACCGTGATTGAGTAGCACGAGACACCGCTGCCCGGCTTCGCAGAACCCTGCGGGCCGGGCAGCTGTCTGAGTCACCCGCGCCACGAGGAGACAGAACCATGCTTCAGACGGCCACGAAGATGCCGCGACGCATCGCAGGTCTAACGGCGTCGGTGGGCGTCCTCCTGCTCGGAGGCGTGACGGCAGCCGCCCCCGCGGCCGCCACGGGCTCCATCCGTGCTCAGCAGTGGCACCTTGACGCCATGAAGGCGCCTCAGATGTGGCAGACCTCGACGGGCAAGGGCGTAACCGTCGCTGTGATCGACTCGGGAGTCGAGGCTGACCACCCCGACCTGGCAGGCCAGGTGCTGCCGGGCAAGAACTTCTCGGGGCTGGCAGGTGGTGCCACCACTGACGTGGACGGCCACGGAACCGGCATGGCCGACCTGATCGCGGGAACGGGGAAGGGTCAGGGAGGCCAGGGAGCCTACGGCCTAGCCCCGGGGGCCAAGATCCTCCCGATCAGGCTCAACACCGGTGCCAGTGGAGCCAACGAGGAGGAACACGGGGCGGAGTACCGCCACCAACTGAGCGAGGCGCTCCGCTACGCGGCGGACAGCAACTCCCAGATCATCAGCATCTCTCAGGCGACGCCTGACTCCGACAGCGAGCTGGCGAGCGCTGTCTCCTACGCGGTCGGCAAGGGGAAGCTCGTCGTCGCCGGCGTGGGGAACAGCGGCGCGACGGGCAATCCGGTCTTCTATCCCGCAGCGCTGCCGGGTGTGGTGGGAGTCGCAGCCATCGACCGCAACGGCCAGGCCACCGCCGAGTCGGAGCACGGACCGCAGGTCGACCTGGCAGCGCCCGGCGCGGACATCGCGAGGGCGTGCACCGGTCAGTCCGGCTACTGCAAGACCCACGGCACCAGTGACGCCACAGCCCTGGTCTCAGGCTCCGCCGCGCTGGTGTGGGCCAAGCACCCGGACTGGACGGCCAACCAGGTGCTGCGGGTGCTGGTCAACACCGCGGGCAAGGACGGCAGCGGGCGGAGCGACTTCCTCGGCTACGGCGTGGTGCGGCCGCGGATCGCGCTGACCACTCCGGGGGACCCCGGGCCGGCCGATGTGGATCCGCTGGCGGCGTCCGGCAAGCCGGCCGACCCCGGTACCTCCGCCCCTGCGGCCTCCCCCTCCGACGGGGGCGCTTCGTCGGCGCCGGGGGATGCGGCGAAGCCGTCCTCGTCCGCCGCGCCCGCTCCTGCGACCGCGTCGGACGACGGCGGCAGCGGGGCCGGGATGTGGATCGGCATCGGTGCCGCGGTGCTGGTGGTGGTCGCGATCGTGGCCGTGGTTCTGGCGCGCCGGGGCCGTGGTGGCAGCGGTGGCGGTGGTGGCAACCCGCCGTCGGGCGGGTACGGCGGCGGTCAGTACGGCGGCCAGTACGGGAACCAGTACAGCGCTCCGCAGCCGCCGTACCAGGCGCCCCCGGCAGGTGGCGGCTTCGGCCCGCCGCAGCAGTAGGCGGTCGGCGCGGGTCGATTTCGTGTTCGCGCCGATGACCGTGTAATCTCTTCTTCGCCCGCCCCAATAGCTCAGTCGGCAGAGCGTCTCCATGGTAAGGAGAAGGTCTACGGTTCGATTCCGTATTGGGGCTCTGGTGAGCAGGTTCGTCCTGGTCATCCAAGCGGTGTAGCTCAGTCGGTAGAGCAAGCGGCTCATAATCGCTGTGTCACCGGTTCAAGTCCGGTCACCGCTACCCCGCGTAGCCGGTCGGGGGGACGTGCTCCCGATCGGCTACTCTTGTTGCGTTCACCCGTCTGTCCGAGGAAGGCACTCCTGTGGCTGCCACTGACGTCCGCCCGAAGATCACGCTGGCCTGCGTGGAGTGCAAGGAGCGGAACTACATCACCAAGAAGAACCGGCGTAACGACCCGGACCGTCTTGAGATGAAGAAGCACTGCCCGCGCTGCAACGCTCACACCGCGCACCGCGAGACCCGCTGACACCTGTCGTCAGGCCTTTCGGCTCCAGGCCGTCCCCCCAGCGGGGACGGCCTGGAGCCGTTTGACGCTTCCGTATCCAAGGAGCCGTTATGCCGCTGGACCCCTCCTTCATCGGGCGGTCCTATCCGCCCACCCCGGCCTACGAGGTGGGCCGGGAGAAGATCCGTGAGTTCGCCGACGCAGTCGGGGACGCCAGTCCCGCCTACCGGGACGCCGACGCGGCCAAGGCGCTGGGGCACCCCGATGTGATCGCCCCGCCGACCTTTCCGTTCCTGATCACCTACCGGGCCGCCGCCCAGGTGGTGGAGGACCCGGAGCTCGGACTGGATTTCACCCGGGTGGTCCACGGTGACCAGCGCTTTGTGTACACCCGTCCGGTGCGGGCCGGTGACCGGCTGTCCGTCACGGTGACCATCGACGCGATCAAGTCGCTGGCGGGCAATGACATCCTGACGGTGCGCGGCGAGGTGCACGAGTCCGGCGGCGACCATGTGGTGACGTCGTTCATGACGCTGGTGGCGCGTGCCGCCGCGGGGGAGTGAGCGCAGCGATGGCGACAAGCATCGACTACGACGAGATCGAGGTCGGCAGTGAGCTGCCGGCGCAGTCCTTCCCGATCGACCGGGCCGCCCTGGTGCGGTACGCGGGGGCCTCGGGCGACTTCAACCCGATCCACTGGAACGAGCGGTTCGCCCGTGAGGTCGGCCTGCCGGATGTGATCGCCCACGGCATGTTCACCATGGCCGAGGCGGCCCGGGTGGTCACCGACTGGCTCGGCGACCCCGGCGCGGTGGTCGACTACGGGGTGCGCTTCACCCGTCCCGTGGTGGTGCCGGACGACGGCACCGGCGCGCTGGTGGAGGTGACCGCCAAGGTGGGCGCCAAGCTGGACGGGCGCCGGGTGCGGGTGGACCTCACCGCGGTGAGCGGGGACCAGAAGGTGCTGGGGATGGCCAGGGCCGTGGTCCAGCTGGCCTGAGCCGGCGTCGGCCTTGACATGGTTAGTGAGTGGCCAATAACTTAATCGCATGGCAGGGACGAGCACCCGGATGAGTGCGGCCGAGCGGCGCGAGAGCGTCGTGCGGGCCGCCATCACCGAGTTCGCCCGGGGCGGCTATGTCGGCACCTCCACGGAGGCCATCGCCCGCCGCGTCGGGGTGTCCCAGCCGTACCTCTTCCGGCTCTTCCCCAACAAGCAGGCGATCTTCGTGGCCGCGGCGACCCGCTGCATCGAGGAGACCCGGCTGGCCTTCGAGCGTGCGGCCGAGGGGCTGGAGCCCGAGCAGGTGCACGACGCCCTGGGGGCGGAGTACCTGAGGCTCATCGACGGCGACCGCGACATGCTGCTGATGCAGATGCAGATCTACGTCGCGGTGGCCTCGGCCGAGGCGTCGGGCGAGGACGGCCTGGGCGTGGCGATCCGGCCGCGCTGGGCCGAGCTGTGGGACTGGGTGCACCTGCGGATGGGCGCCGACACGGAGCAGGCCACCCAGTTCATGGCCTGCGGGATGCTGATCAACGTACTGGTGTCGCTGGGCTTCCCGGTGACGGACCGGGTCTGGGCCGGCCTCGTGGACTGCACGGAGTGATCCGCGGTCTGCGGGACCGGCCTTTTTTCGGACCCGAAAAGTTATTGATCGATAACTAATCAGAGGGATCGACTCCATGCGCAAGATGGTCTGGGCGCTGGTCATCACCAGTCTCGCCGGCTTCATGGCCGCACTCGACAACCTCGTCGTCACCACGGCGCTCCCCGCCATCCGCAAGGACCTCGGCGGCGGACTCTCCGACCTGGAGTGGACGGTCAGCGCCTACACCCTCACCTTCGCGGTGCTGCTGATGACCGGAGCCGCCCTCGGCGACCGCTTCGGCCGCCGCCGGATGTTCCTCACCGGTATCGCCGTCTTCACCGCAGGCTCCGCAGCCGCCGCCCTCGCCCCCGGAATGGGTGAGCTCATCGCGGCCCGCGCCGCCCAGGGCGTCGGCGCCGCGATCCTGATGCCGCTCACCCTGACCCTGCTGACCGCCGCCGTCCCCGCCGAACGCCGCGGCCTGGCGTTCGGCATCTGGGGCGCCGTCAACGGCCTCGCCGTCGCCACCGGCCCGCTGATCGGCGGCACCGTGGTGCAGCACATCTCCTGGCAGTGGATCTTCTGGCTGAACGTCCCCGTGGGCCTCGCCCTGCTGCCGTTCGCCCGGCTGCGGCTCGCCGAGAGCCGCGGCGCCGGCAGCCGACTGGACATCCCCGGCACGGTGCTCGCCAGCGCCGGCCTCTTCGGCATCGTCTACGCCCTGGTCCGTGGCAACACCGACGGCTGGACCAGCGCCTGGGTCCTCACCGGCCTGACCGCCGGCGCCGCACTGCTCGCCGCCTTCGTGGGCTGGGAGCTGCGGACGCGGACACCGATGCTGCCGATGCGGCTCTTCCGCAGCCGCGCCTTCTCCGCCGTCAACGCGGCCAGCCTGCTGATGTTCCTCGGCATGTTCGGCTCGATCTTCCTGCTGAGCCAGTTCCTGCAGGGCGTCGGCGGCTACTCGCCGATGCAGGCCGGGGTGCGGATGCTGCCCTGGACCGGTATGCCCATGCTGGTCGCGCCGATCGCCGGCATCCTCAGCGACCGCATCGGCGGACGCCCCGTGGTGGCGCTGGGCCTCGTCCTCCAGGCGGCCGGACTGGCGATGTTCGCCCTGATCCTCTCGCCGGACGTCTCCTACGCCGCCCAGGTGCCCGCGCTGATCGTCTGCGGGGTCGGCATGGCGCTGTTCTTCGCTCCCACCGCCAACCTGGTGATGGCCAGTGTCGCCACCCATGAGCAGGGCATCGCCTCGGGGGCCAACAACGCCCTGCGGGAGCTCGGCGGAGCCCTCGGCGTGGCCGTCCTCTCCGCTGTCTTCTCCGCCCGCGGCGGCTACACCTCGGGGCAGTCCTTCACCGACGGCCTGGTGCCCGCCCTGTGGACCGGTTCCGCGGCCATCGCCCTCGCCGCCGTCGCGGCGCTGCTGATCCCCCGCCGCCGCACCGCCGCCCCGGCCGAGGCCGAGTCCGCGCCGGTCCTCCAGCCGGTCGCCTGACCACGGCCCCCCGCCGCCCCGCTCCGCCCCGGCGGCGGGGCGGCGGCCTGCCCGTACGCTGTTCCCGTGCAGGTACTCCACGACGCCCCGCTCGCCCCACTGACCACCTTCCGCCTCGGCGGCCCGGCCCGCAGGCTGGTCACCGCCACCACCGACGCCGAGGTCGTCGAGGCCGTCCAGGAGGCCGACCGGGCGGGGGAGCCGCTGCTGCTCCTCGGCGGCGGCTCCAACCTGGTCATCGGCGACAAGGGGTTCGACGGCACCGTGCTGCGGATCGCCACCGCCGGCTTCGCGGTGCGCGGAGAGGTGCTGGAACTGGCCGCCGGCGAGGTCTGGACCGACGCGGTGGCCCGCACCGTCGAGCTGGGGTTCGCCGGGATCGAGTTCCTGGCCGGCATCCCCGGCTCGGCCGGCGCCACGCCGGTGCAGAACGTCGGCGCGTACGGGCAGGAGGTCTCCACCACCGTCACCGAGGTGGTCGCCTACGACCGCCGCAGCGGGGAGACGGTCGTCATCCCCGGCGCCGAGTGCGGGTTCTCCTACCGCAGCAGCCGCTTCAAGGCCGACCCCGAGCGATACGTGGTGCTGCGGGTCCGCTTCGCCCTGGAGGACGCCGGAGGGCTCTCCGCCCCCGTGAAGTACGCCGAGGTGGCCCGGACCCTGGGCGTCGGCCAGGGCGAGCGGGTACCGCTGGCCACCGCCCGCGAGACCGTGCTGGCGCTGCGCGCCGGGAAGGGCATGGTGCTCGACCCGGCCGACCACGACACCTGGTCGGCGGGGTCCTTCTTCACCAACCCGATCCTGGACGAGGCCGAGTGGGCCGCCTTCCTGGACCGTGCCCGCGACCACCTCGGCCCCGACGCCGCGCCGCCCGTCTACCCGGCGGGCGACGGGCTGCTGAAGACCTCTGCGGCCTGGCTGATCGACCGCGCCGGCTTCGCCAAGGGCTGGGGCGACGGTCCGGCCCGTATCTCCACCAAGCACACCCTGGCCCTCACCAACCGGGGCGACGCCACCACCGAGGACCTGCTGGCGCTGGCCCGCGAGGTCCGCGACGGGGTGCTGCGGGTGTTCGGCGTGTCGCTGGTGAACGAGCCGGTGCTGGTGGGGGCCGGACCGCTCTGACCGCCGCGGGCCCCGCGCGGCGTCCGGTCAGGCGGTCAGCCAGGCGTCGATCCCGGCCAGCAGCCGGGCCCGGGCGTCGTCCGGGGCGCGGGAGGCGCGAACCGACTGGCGGGCCAGCTCGGCCAGCTCGGCGTCGGTGAAGCCCTGGGCGTCCCGGGCCAGGTCGTACTGGGCGGCGAGCCGGGAGCCGAAGAGCAGCGGGTCGTCCGCGCCCAGCGCCATCGGCACGCCCGCGTCGAAGAGCCGGCGCAGCGGTACGTCCTCGGGCTTCTCGTAGACGCCCAGCGCGACATTGGAGGCCGGGCAGACCTCGCAGGTGATCTGCCGGTCGGCGAGCCTGCGCATCAGCCGGTCGTCCTCGGCGGCCCGCACCCCGTGGCCGATCCGGCCGGCGCCCAGGTCGTCCAGGCAGTCCCGGACGCTCTCCGGCCCCGACAGCTCGCCGCCGTGCGGGGCGGCCAGCAGCCCGCCCCGGCGCGCGATGTCGAAGGCGCGGTCGAAGTCGCGGGCCAGCCCGCGCCGCTCGTCGTTGGAGAGGCCGAACCCCACCACGCCCTGGTCGGCGTAGCGGACCGCCAGCCGGGCCAGGGTGCGGGCGTCCATCGGGCTCTTCATCCGGTTCGCGGCGACCAGCACCCGCATGCCGACCCCGGTGGCCGCCGAGGCGTCCCGCACCGCGTCCAGGATCAGCTCCAGGGCGGGGATCAGCCCGCCGAGACGGGGGGCGTACGAGGTGGGGTCGACCTGGATCTCCAGCCAGCCGGAGCCGTCCGCACGCTCGTCCTCGGCGGTCTCCCGGACCAGCCGCCGGATGTCCTGCTCGTCGCGGAGCACCGAGCGGGCCATGTCGTACAGCCGCTGGAAGCGGAACCAGCCGCGTTCGTCGGTGGCCCGGAGTTTGGGGGGCTCGCCCGAGCTCAGCGCCTCGGGGAGGTGCACACCGTGCTTGTCGGCCAGTTCCAGCAGGGTGCCGGGCCGCATCGAGCCGGTGAAGTGCAGATGCAGATGGGCCTTGGGCAGCAGCCGGACGTCGCGCTGGGGGGCTGGCTCGGGGGCGGGGGAGTGCAGGTGGTCCATTGACCGATTCTGCCGTGCCGGCGGTGCGTTGCGGCACCGTACCCGCGAAAACGCGCCGGGACCCGCCGTGCGGGCGGGTCCCGGCGCGTACGGGTGAGGGGTCAGTCGCGGGCCTCGCCCAGCAGCTTCTGCAGCCGGGAGACGCCCTCCACCAGGTCGTCGTCGCCCAGGGCGTAGGACAGCCGCAGATAGCCCGGGGTGCCGAAGGCCTCGCCCGGGACCACCGCGACCTCGGCCTCGTCCAGGATCAGCGCGGCCAGCTCGACCGAGCTCTGCGGGCGCTTGCCGCGGATCTCCTTGCCCAGCAGGGCCTTCACCGACGGGTAGGCGTAGAAGGCGCCCTCGGGCTCGGGGCAGGTGACGCCGTCGATCTCGTTGAGCATCCGCACGATGGTGCGGCGGCGGCGGTCGAAGGCGGTGCGCATGGCGTCGACGGCCGACAGGTCGCCGCTGACCGCGGTCAGCGCCG
>NZ_LIQR01000446.1 GCF_001418575.1 Peterkaempfera griseoplana | reverse complement strand
CCGGTCTCCAGGTGCCCGGTGATCTCCCGGGTCACCTCGGAGCCGGCCGGGGCCGCGCCCTCCGCGGCCCTGGCGGGCCCGGCGAAGACCAGCGGTGCCAGGGTGAGTGCCCCGACCGCACCGAGCGCGGCCCCGCCGCGCAGCACCGCGCGGCGGCCGACCACCCCCTCGGCCGGCTGCTCGGGGGTGTGCTGCCCGCAAAGCCCTGGCTGGCACATACGGCGACTCCTGGGGGCGACGGGAGGGCGGGACGGATGCCGCCACGGTCCCGGCCGCGGACGAACGAAGCATGATGCCGCCGGGTGACCTCGGCATCCGAAGGACGACGACACATCCCGCGGAGACCGGCCGCGGCCCTCCGGGTCACAGCCGGACGGCGCCCCGGCGGAGCCGTACGAACGAGTCGGTCCCCGGCCGACGACACCGTCGCGATGACCGGGCCGGGTGCCGGCTCGCCCGCCCGGCGGATGCCTGGGGGAGGGGCCCGCACGCTGTCGGGTCGTCGGGGCGACCGCGCGGCGGCCCGCGGGGAGGCGTGCGCCCGGGTAATGACGGCTCCGGTGGCGGGCCGTCAGCGGACCGGGGAGTCCGAGGGCGGCAGCGGGTGGGTGCCCACCGGCCCGGACCGGGCACCCGGATGCGTCCGCGGCCTGCCGGGCAGCGGACGCCGTACGGCCAGCAGGGCGGCGTCGTCGTCGAGGGCTCCGCCGGTGTGCGCGGCGAGATCGTTCAGGATGTGGGAGATCAGCCGCCTGAGGGAGTGGTGGTCGCAGCGGTGGGGCAGCCGGTCCGCCAGGGGGTAGAACACCCCGTCCCGCCCCCGGGCCTCCACGACCCCGTCGGTGTAGAGCAGCAGGGTCTCCCCGGGTGCGAAGGGGAAGACCTCCGTCCGGCGCGGGTAGGGCCACAGCTGGGCCAGCCCCAGGGGCGGCGCGGGATCCGACACCTCCAGCGCCAGGTGGTCGTGCGGGCGCAGCAGCAGCGGCGGCGGATGCCCGCAGTTGAGCAGCCGGACGCAGCCGCCGCCGTGGGGCACCTCGGCGAGCAGCGCGGTGGCGAAGCGTTCGCCGGAGTCCCGGTCGGGAAGCGTGGCGCTGTAGCGCACCATGCTGGCTTCCAGGCGGCGGGCGATGCACCGCAGATCGGGTTCGTCGTGCGCGGCCTCCCGGAAGCAACCGGTCACCGCGGCGGCGACGCCGACGGCGGACAGTCCCTTGCCCCTGACGTCACCGATCAGCAGCCGGACCCCGTGCGCGGTGTCGACGGCCTCGTAGAAGTCCCCACCGATCCGGGCGTGGGCCGCGGCGGCCAGATAGAGCGTCTCGATCTCGACCTCGCCGACGCGGCCGGGCACCGGGCGCAGCAGCACCTGCTGCGCCACGTCGGCGACGGAGCGCACCTGGACCAGCGTCCGCTCGCGCTGCAGGCGGACATGGCCGGCGTACGCGGCCGCGCCGGTCACGGCGGTGATGGCCGCGGCGGTGAACAGCGGCCCGGGGTCGGCGAAGGCGACCGCCAGCCCGAGGACAGTCAGGAGGCAGACCAGCCCCAGGACGACCGTGCCGGCCACGGACCACATGGAGGAGGCGAGGGCGGGCGCCGCGGGGAGCAGGCGGCTGACGGCGAACTCCCGGGGGGTGGCGAAGGCCAGAACGGCGATCAGCACCGTGAGGATGACGGGCGACAGCAGGGCAGCTTCATGGGGGCGACGGAGGAGGCGTCGGCGTCGTATCCGCCATGAGCTGGTCACATCGGCGAGCATATCGTGACCTAAGGGATATGTAGTACGTATGCCCTCCATTCGGGCAGGGGCCTGCGGCGCGCCGCTCGGCGACTGGGGGCTGGGGGTCTGCGGACTACGGGCCGGCGCGCAGCCGGGCCAGGCGACCGCGGCCGGTGGGTCGCACACCCGGACGGAGCGCTCCGGCCGCGGGGGTCACCCGGGCCGGGCCGGGCCGGGCCGAATCGCAGGCGGAATCCACCGGTCCGGTCGGCGCCATTCCCGGGAACACCCCGACGGCTTCCCGAAGGGTGCGGTCCCACCGTCAAAAGATCCACCGCAAACATCCCGGCCGATGGCCGGAAATAGACGGCCCGCCATGCACCGGAAGTGTTTCCCGGGCAATACCTGGACGCCCTTGACCGCCTGTCATATCCATGATTGGCTCACCTGCGGGCGGAGCGGCCGCACGCAGATCCGGGGCCGGCGGCCCCGGTGAACGGAGGCCCGATTCCGGGAGGTGCCCCGGTGAACGCCCACCGCCGGCCGCTGCACGCACCGGCAGGGCCGGAACCGTGCGAACCGACTCTGGAAAAGGAAGTACATTGGCCAGTGCTTTCACCTACGAAGAGGCTTTCGACCGGAATCTCGGCCTGCTCGACGCCGACGACGTCGCACGGGTCAGGGCGGCACGGATCGGCATAGCCGGACTGGGCGGCTGCGGCAGCAATCATCTGCTCACCCTGGCCAGGATGGGCTTCGAGCGGTTCTCCGTCGCCGACCCCGACACCTTCGAGCAGGCGAACCTCAACCGCCAGGCCGGCGCCACGGTGAGCGCACTGGGCCGGCCCAAGGTCGATGTGATGACCCGCATGGTGCACGACATCAATCCGGCGGCGGAGATCACGGTCTTTCGCGAGGGCATCTCCGAGAACTCGGTGAAGGACTTCGTCGACGGAACCGATGTCGGCATCAATGCCATCGACTTCTTCAGGGCCGACCTGTATCCGCTCTTCCATGACACCTACCATCTCCAGGACAAGCACTCGGTGGTGGGCGCATCGCCGTTCGGATTCGGCGCCGCGATGACGGTGATCGGCCCCGGCAGTCCGTCCTTCTCCGAATTCTTCGGCGTCGCGGAGGGCGACGGTACCGAAGAGGTCCTGCTGAAGTTCGTGGACCGCATGACTCCGCAGAAGTTCACCCGGCAATATCTGGAACCGCAGGTGAACGCGATCAAATCCCCGCTGCGCGACACCCGCATCTCGTCGTCGGCTGCGGCCCTGCAGCTGTGCGCGGCCATGACCGCGGCCGAGGTGCTGTTCATCGTCACGGGACGGCGGAAGCCGTCGCTGGCCCCGCGCGTCCTGCAGTTCGACCTGCTGCTGCAGTCGCTCTCCGGGGCCGAGGGCGGCCAGCACCAGGCCCCCTGACCCCGCCGGCGCGTCTGTCCCGGGCAGCGCCCGGGACTCGCCCGTCCGCCGTGCTCGCCGAGCAGCCGCCTGAGCCTGAGTGAGAGCCGCCGGGCCCGGCTGCGGCACGCCGTCCACCAACGCGACCCGGCCGCGGCGGCTTCCTATGATGGCCGCCGTGGGCCGGCGCCACCGTGGGCGGCGCCCGTCCGCGTCCGAGAAGGACCACCGACGACGGGATGGATGCCATGCCTCTCGAGGGCGAGTACGAGCCGAGTCCGGAGCAGTGGGTCCGCGACCAGGTCGAGCTGTACGAGGGTTCCGGGGGCACCGAGGGAACGACCCTGCGGGGTCTTCCCGTCGTCATCCTGACGACCCGCGGTGCCCGGAGCGGCAGGATCCGCAAGTCCCCCGTGATGCGGGTGGAGCACGAGGGCAGCTATGCCGTCGTCGCCTCGCTGGGCGGCGCGCCCAGGCACCCGCTCTGGTACCACAACATCGTGGCCGATCCGCGGGTGGAACTCCAGGACGGACCGGTGCGCCAGGACATGACGGCGCGTGAGGTCACCGGCGACGAGAAGGCCCTGTGGTGGAGCCGCGCCGTCGAGGCCTTTCCCGACTACGCCGACTACCAGAAGCGGACGGACCGGCAGATCCCGGTCTTCGTGCTGCAGCCGGCGTCCACGGAGCACTGACCGGGCGGCGACACCTGGGCCGCCGGACCCTGGCGGGGTCCGGCGGCCCACGGGCCGGCGTCACGGGATCACGGGGTCAGGGGGTGACGGCGATGTTGGTCAGCCCGGCCACCGCGTTGGTCACCGTGTTGGAGGCGTAGACCGTGTTGAGGTTCCCTGCGCACTTGGACGTCGAGGTCACATCCACGGCGTAGCTGCCCACCCCGCCCAGGTCCGAGGTGTTGCCGCGCCAGCTGTTGCCGCAGCCGTTCGGGAACGACGGCGTCGTGGCCGGGTTGTGCGTCTCGTATCCATTGGCGAAGGTGCCGGGCGGCGCGAAGGTGCCGGTGTTGTCCTCGACGAGGTAGCCGATGCCCTTGACGTCGATCCAGGAATCCGCCGAGTTCTGCCCCGAGATGCCGCGGCCGTCGAAGGTGTTGCCGCGGATCACCCCGTCGAAGGTTCCCTCCTTGACGTCGATCTCCTCGGCCGCGACATAGGGGCCGATCCGGTTGTCCTCGACCAGTACCCGGTCGGAGCGGTCCGCGCCGCCGGAGTTGCCGTAGCAGGCCCAGTTGGAGCCCGCCGAGCCGATGTAGACGCCCTCCCCGTAGCCCGGCTGGACCTGGCCGGTGTACTCCACGACCGAGTTGCGGATGACACCGTCCGAGGAGGAGCTGCGGAAGTGCACCCCCTCGTCCTCGATGTCGTGCACATAGAGCCCGTCGAGGGTGGCGTGGGGTGAGTTGTCCAGCACCACGCCCTTCTTGGAGTCCTGGACGGTGAAGCCGGTGAGGTTCCAGTAGGGGGCGCCGAACAGCCACAGGCCGTACCCGGAGTCCCAGCCGGCGGTTGGTACCGAACAGGACGGCCCGCTGCCCGAGGGGCCGTCGTTCACCAGGACCGCGGTGCGCGGGCCGGTGAGCGTGATGGGCTGGGCCGCGGTGCCCGGGCGCTGCGCCACGAAGGACCCGTGGTACTCGCCGGGTGCCAGCTGGATGGTCACACCCGGGACCGCGTCCGCCAGGGCGGCGGACAACTGGGCGGCGGTGGAGACGTTGACGACCGGGCCCGGTGTCCCGGACGCGGTCGGGCTGGGCGTCGGCGTGGGGGTCGGTGTGGGCGTGGGCGTCGGCGTAGGAGTGGGCGAACCCGGGGACGTAGCACCGGTGCACGGCACGCCGTTGACGGTGCAGTTGTAGGGCAGGCCGATGCCGCTTGCGTTGAACCCGAAGCCGTCGTGCTGCCCGGGCGCGACGGCGCCGTTGTAGCTCGCGCTGGTGAAGACGTAGTGCTGCCCGCTCTGCGTCCTGGTCGACGACCAGGAGTTGGAGACGGTGGTCCCGGCCGGGAGGTCGAAGGCCACGGTCCACCCGGTCGAGGGAGCGTCGCCGAGGTTGCTGATCGTGACGTCCGCGCCGTATCCGCTGCTCCATACGGAGCTCTGCACGATCTGCGCGGTGAGCACCGCCCCGGCGGCATGGGCCGGCAACGCCACCAGGGCGGCTGCGACCGCCGTGGCCGCGGCCGCGAGGACGCCGATGACTGGTCTGCGCATGACACTCCTGCGGTCGTCGCTCTGCCTGCCGGACACGGGGGCGCACCAGGGGTGCGATGTTCCGCAGGCCATGGTGCTGACGTCATGTCAGCCGGTCAATATCCCGCTCGCGATCCGCCGGCCCCCGCCGGAATTGCGGGGGAAAGATCCACACCCGGCGCCCGGCCCGCCCGCACGGGGGACACCGGGCGCCCGTACGGCGCAAGCCGCGGCCGCCCCGTACGGCACCGCCGTACGGGGCGGCCAGGCCCGGCGCGGGACCCGCCGCCGGGCCGGGCAGCCCGGCCCGTTGCCGGCCTCGCACGACGGGGCGGCCGGAGCTCCCGCGGGCTCCCGGACGGTCCGCTGCGACCGGATGCCCGGGCGCGCCGCCCCGCCGCAGGGCATCTTGACGCCCCGCGGCGGGGCGCCCTAGCCTCGGGCTGTCACTGCAGTAAGCGCTTTCTATGTGCCGCTCCCCCGGGCGGCGAAGGAGATCCCGGATGGCCCGCAGGACAATCAGCGTGATCATGAACGGTGTGACCGGCCGGATGGGCTACCGGCAGCACCTGGTGCGGTCGATCCTGGCCATCCGCGAGCAGGGCGGCGTGGACCTCGGCGACGGTGACGCGCTCTGGCCGGAACCGGTCCTGGTGGGCCGCGACGAGGCCCGGGTCAGGGCCGTCGCCGAGCGCCACGGCCTGGAACGCTGGACCACCTCCCTCGCCGAGGCCCTCGCGGACCCGCAGGCCGAGGTCTACTTCGACGCCCAGGTCACCCAGGCGCGCGAGAAGGCGCTGCGCGCCGCCATCGAGGCCGGCAAGCACGTCTACACCGAGAAGCCCACCGCCGAGTCGCTGGACGCGGCCCTGGGCCTGGCCAGGCTGGCCCGCGAAGCAGGGGTGTGCAACGGGGCGGTGCAGGACAAGCTGTTCCTGCCCGGGCTGCTGAAGCTCCGGCGCCTGGTAGAGAGCGGTTTCTTCGGACGCATCCTCTCGGTCCGCGGGGAGTTCGGCTACTGGGTCTTCGAGGGCGACTGGCAGCAGGCCCAGCGCCCGTCCTGGAACTACCGCGCGGAGGACGGCGGCGGCGTGGTCCTCGACATGTTCCCGCACTGGCGCTACGTCCTGGACCATCTCATCGCCCCCGTCCGCTCGGTCTACGCGCACGCCGTCACACACATCCCCGAGCGGGTGGACGAGCAGGGCCGCACCTACCCGGCCACCGCCGACGACGCCGCCTACGGCATCTTCGAGCTCGAGGGCGGCATCGTCGCCCAGATCAACTCCTCCTGGGCGGTACGGGTGGACCGCGACGAACTGGTGGAGTTCCAGGTCGACGGCACCGAGGGCAGCGCCGTGGCGGGGCTGCGCAACTGCCGCTTCCAGCACCGGGCGGGTACCCCCAGGCCCGTGTGGAACCCGGACCTGCCTGCCACCGAGGTCTTCCGCGAGCAGTGGCAGGCGGTCCCCGACAACACCGACTTCGGCAACGGCTTCAAGACCCAGTGGGAACTGTTCCTGCGCCATGTCGCCACCGGGTCCGACTACCACTGGGACCTTCTTGAGGGTGCCAAGGGCGTGCAGCTGGCCGAACTCGGCCTGCGCTCCGCCCGCGAGGGCCGCCGGCTGGACGTGCCGGAGCTGGAGATCTGATGCCCACCCTGCAGCTGCCCGACGGCCCCTACCGGCTCCGCACCCCGGAGCCGCTCCCGCGCCCGAGCCGCCCCGCGACCGGCCGCATCGCCTTCGCCGCCGCACATGTGGTCGCCGACCCGCTCGGCGGCAACGCCCCCGGCGCACCGGCCGCCCTCGACTGGGAGGCGACCCTGGCCTTCCGTCACCACCTCTGGTCACTGGGCCTCGGCGTGGCCGACGCCATGGACACCGCCCAGCGCGGTACGGGCCTGGACTGGGCCGCGACCCGCGAGCTGATCACCCGTACCGGGGCCGAGGCCCGCGCCACCGGCGGCCGGCTCGCCTGCGGCGCCGGCACCGACCAGCTCACCGCGCCCGCCCGCAGCCTCGCGGAGATCACGGCGGCCTACGAGGAGCAGCTCGCCGTGGTCGAGGCCGCCGGTGCCCAGCCCGTACTGATGGCCAGCCGGGCGCTGGCCGCCCTCGCCCGCGGCCCCGAGGACTACCACGAGGTCTACGGCCGCCTGATCGCCCAGGCCCGGCGGCCGGTGATCCTGCACTGGCTGGGCGAGATGTTCGATCCCGCACTGGCGGGCTACTGGGGGTGCGCGCACCCCGACCGGGCAGCCGAGGCCGTGCTGGCGCTGATCAAGGAGCACAGCTCCGGGGTCGACGGCATCAAGGTCTCGCTGCTGGACGCCGACCGGGAGGTCGCACTGCGCCGCGCCCTGCCCGAGGGCGTCCGGCTGTACACCGGGGACGACTTCCACTACCCGCAGCTGATCCGCGGCGACGCACACGGCCACAGCGACGCGCTGCTCGGAGTCTTCGACCCCCTCGCGGCCACGGCCGCGGCCGCCCTCCAGGCCCTGGACGCGGACGACCCGGAGCGCTACGAGGCCCTGCTGGCGCCGACCGTACCGCTGGCCAGGCACCTCTTCTCGGCACCCACCTTCCGCTACAAGACCGGGGTGGTCTTCCTCGCCTACCTGGCCGGACACCAGAACCACTTCACCATGGTGGCCGGGGCCCAGAGCGCCCGGTCGGTCACCCATCTGATCGAGCTCTTCCGGCTCGCCGACGCGGCCGGGGTCCTCCCCGACCCCGAGGTCGCTGCCGAGCGGATGCGGCGCTTCCTGAGCCTCGCGGGGATGACGGCATGAAGGGTACGGAGCGCCTGTCGCTCAACCAGATCACCACCAGGGGCTGGAGCCTGGAGGAGGCGGTACGAGGCTGCGCCGAGGCGGGGATCCCCGCGGTCGGCCTGTGGCGGGACAAGGTGGCCGAGATCGGCACCGCCCGCGCGGCCGCACTGGTCCGCGGTGCGGGCCTGGCCGTCAGCAGCCTGTGCCGCGGCGGTTTCCTCACGGCCCGGGACGAGCAGGGCGTCCGCGCGGCGGTCGAGGACAACCGGCGGGCCCTGGAGGAGGCCGCCGAGCTGGGCACCGACACCCTGGTCATGGTGGTCGGCGGGCTGCCCGGGGGGAGCCGCGACCTGGTCGGGGCCCGGGCCAGGGTCGCCGAGCGGCTGGCCGGACTCGCCCCCTACGCGGGCGAGCTGGGGGTGCGGCTGGCCATCGAGCCGCTGCACCCGATGTTCTGCGCCGACCGGGCGGTGGTCTCCACGCTGGGACAGGCCCTGGACCTCGCCGAGCAGCACCCCGCCGACCAGGTGGGCGTCGTGGTGGACAGCTACCACGTGTGGTGGGATCCGCAGCTGGCGCAGCAGATCGCCCGTGCGGGCGGGCGGATCGCCGCGTACCAGGTCTGCGACTGGACGCTGCCGCTGCCCGCCGACGCCCTGCTGGGACGGGGGCATGTGGGCGACGGGTGCATCGACTTCCGCTCGCTGGGCGCGATGGTCGCCGGCGCCGGCTACACCGGTTGGATCGAGGTGGAGATCTTCAACCAGGCGGTCTGGGACACGCCGGGTGAGCAGACCCTGCGGACCATGGTGGAACGCCATCGCGCCCATGTGCCGGAGGACTGAGGGCTCGGGCCCCCCTCCATCCTGCCCCCGCCGCCGGGAGTCTCCCGCCTCCGGCGGCGGGCCCGGAGCGCTCAGTCGTCCCCCTGGGGCAGCTCCGACGCATGGTCGGGGACGTAGTTCTGCAGGTCGCGCGGCGGCCGCCGGTAGCTGGAGGCCTCGGGCCGCGGGGGCAGGTCCAGCAGGGGAGGGGGGATCTCCCGGTACGGGACCGTGGAGAGCAGATGGGCGATCATGTTGATCCGGGCCCTGCGCTTGTCGTCGCTCTCCACCACGTACCAGGGCGACTCCGGGGTGTCCGTCCGGGCCAGCATCTCGTCCTTCGCCCGCGAGTACTCCTCCCACCTGGTGATGGACTCCAGGTCCATCGGCGAGAGCTTCCAGCGGCGCATCGGGTCCTCCAGCCGGCTGCGGAACCGCTGGTCCTGGACGGAGTCGCTGACGGAGAACCAGTACTTGCGCAGCAGGATGCCGTCCTCGACCAGCATCCGCTCGAAGTCCGGGCACTGCCGCAGGAAGCGCCAGTACTCGTCCTTGGTGCAGAAGCCCATGACCCGCTCGACCCCGGCGCGATTGTACCAGGAGCGGTCCATCAGCACGATCTCCCCGGCGGCCGGCAGATGCGCGGTGTAGCGCTGGAAGTACCACTGGGTGCGTTCCCGCTCCGTGGGGGCGGGGAGGGCGACGATCCTGGCGACGCGGGGGTTGAGGTACTCGGTGACCCGCTTGATGGTGGAACCCTTCCCTGCCGCGTCCCGGCCCTCGAAGACCACCACCACCCGGACGCCCTCGGCGCGCACCCACTCCTGCAGCTTCACCAGCTCCCCCTGCAGCCGGAAGAGCTCGCGCTCGTACACCGCCCGCGACAGCCGCCCCTCGGGCCTCTTCGTCATCCCGCACCTCCTTGCCCCGAGGCTGCTTCGCGCCCTACGCTACGCGGCGCCCGGCGCGCACGCGCCACGGCCGGGGAGCCCGGCGGACCGTCCGGGCCCGGGCCCCGCCGCGGGTCGACCCGCCGCGAGCGCACCGCGGCCGCTGGGCCTGCCCGGCGGCGTACGCGGGCAGGGGCCCGGTGGGACGGCGCACCCGCCGTCGTCACCGTGTGATGATGTCCGACCGTGGAAGCTGCTGCTGTGAACACCTCCGCCGATGACGGCTCACCAGGACGGGCAGGCTACCGGCGGTCGGCGGGGTCGCCGCGCGGTGAGGCCAGGCGCCGGGAACTGCTGGCGCGGGTCACCGACGACCTGGCGGCCAACGGGCTCGTGGACTTCTCGTTGCGGCGGGCCGCGCGGGCGGCCGGAACCACCCACAAGGTGCTGCTCTACCACTTCGACGGCGTCGCCGACCTGCTCGGGCAGGCGGTCGCGGAGCTGCGCGGGAGGCGTATCGGCAATGCGCTGACGTCCGTGGCCGAGCGGTCGGCCGGCCGGTCGCTCGCGGACGGGGTGCGGGCCGTATGGCTCGCCCTGGTGGAGGAGGAGACGCAGCTGCGGCGGACGCTGGACCAGGTCATCGGCCTGTCGATGTACGACCCCGACCGCTACGGCGCGCTCAGCCGGGAGGCCTCTCGGCAGTATCTGCCCGTGCTGCTGTCCGTCTGCCCGGCGGACTGGTCAGAGCAGCGCAGACACCAGGTCGCGGAGATGGTCCTGGCGACCCTTCGCGGTTTTCTGGTGGAGCTGTCGACCAGCAGGGACGACTCGGGGGTGGCGGCGGGGTTCGAGGCGCTGGTGCGGGCGCTGGAGCGGGAGGAGGCCGCGGGTCGCTGACCGGTGACCCGCCGGACCCGGTGGTGGCGGAATGCCGTGGACTGCTTGCGAACCACGTGGTTCACTTGCCATGGGATGAATCCGGTCCACTGGGGAGGACGGTGCGCGCATGTCCGTGCAACGGGAGACGATTCGATTCATCAGCGACGGGACCGAGTGCGCCGCCTGGCACTGTCCGGGGACGAACGGCGCCTGCGTGATCATGGCCGGGGGCACGGCGATCGCCAGGGGACCGGCGACCCATGCCTTCGCCGAGCGGTTCCACGACGCGGGGTTCTCCGTCCTCGCCTTCGACTACCGCCGTATCGGCGAGAGCGGCGGGCTGCCGCGCCAGGTCGTACGCACCGGGGACGAGGTGGCCGACTGGCAGGCCGCGATCGCCTGCGCCCGCGGCCTGCCCGAAGTGGACCCGACCAGGGTGGCGCTCTGGAGCTTCTCCCTGGGCGGCGGCCATGTGATCCGGGCCGCCGCGCGGACGCCGGGACTGGCGGCGGTGATCGCCCAGACCCCGCTCGCCGACGGCCCGGCCGCCGGCCGCAACGCGATGCGCCACCAGACCCCGTGGGCCATGCTGCGCCTGACCCTCCGGGGTGTCGCCGACGCCGTCGGCGGCCTCCTCGGCCGCCCGCCGCTGCTGGTGCCGCTGGTCGGCCCGCCCGGCACCGTGGCGGCCCTGTGCTCACCGGACGTCCTGATCACCCCGCACCCCCTGGACCCCGCGGGCAGCTACCCCGAGTGGCAGCAGGAGGTCGCCGCCCGGTCCGCCCTCGGCGTCATCGGCTACCGGCCCGGCCGGGACGCGTCCCGGGTGCG
>NZ_LIQR01000445.1 GCF_001418575.1 Peterkaempfera griseoplana | reverse complement strand
GCATGTGTATAAGAGACAGCTGCCGTACGGGCGGGGTGCCTGGGTGCCGGGCGTGGGCGAGCGGGAGTGCGATGTGACGGCGGGAATCACGCGGGGGCGCCGCAGGTCTGCGCTGGGTGAGCTGGCCGTGCAGGTGGGGGCCGGGGTGGTGGTGGCCGCCGTAGGGGTCGCGGCGCTGCCGGGGTCGTTCGCGGGTGGCGGTACGCGCCCGTGGTGGCGCCGCAACGAGAACATGCGGGCGGACGCGCAGGCGGCCAGGGACGCCGCCGCGCAGGCTTTCTACGAGCTGGACTCGGCCCAGCGGGACGTCCGCATCTCGGTGGAGACCGTGAAGGCGGTGGACTCGTCGCCGATCGCGCGGCGGGCGGTCGCCGAGTTCGACGAGCTGTCGCGGCGGGTCGATGAGACCAGTGGGGCGTACATCGCGGCCCTGGATGCGCACGACCTGGATGCGGCGGAGCTGGACACGGGGGTGGCGGCGCGGGCGCGCCGGGAGCTGGAGCAGTCGCGGCAGCAGCTGCTGCGGATGAAGGACGAGCTGGAGAAGTACCACCGGACGTTGGAGCCGCTGCTCAGCCGGGCGGAGACGCAGTTGGCGCAGGTGGCCCCGGCGGTGGAGCGGGCGAAGCAGGCGCTGCTGGCGGCGACGGCCGCGCTGGACGCGGTCCGGGAGGCGGGGCTGCGGGCGGACGAGCCGGCGCGGCAGCTGGCGGCGCTCGGCCCGGAGCTGACCCTGTTGAACGAGGGTGCGGGGCGGCACGGGGTGCAGGAGACACTGCAGCGGGCCGGTGAGGTGATGCGGCGCGCGGAGGCGGTGCGCGGGGAGGCCGAGCATCTGCCGGAGCGGGCACGGGAGATCGACCGCCGGGTGGTGAGCCTGCGTACCCGGATGGAGGCGCTGGAGACCAAGGCGGGGACGGTGGAGCCGACGCTGAGCGAGCTGCGGCGGCGGTTCAGTTCGGAGTGCTGGCAGGATCTCCAGCGGGTGCCGCAGCAGACGGCGGAGTCGGTGAAGGCGGCTCGCGCCCGGCTGGACGAGGCAGCTGCGGCGCGGGACGGTCAGCGGTGGGCGGATGCCACGGCCGCCCTGGGTACCGCCCGGGCGCTGCTGAACACCTCGGACGGGGCGGTGGCCGCGGTGGGTGAGCGGCTGCGGCAGCTGACCGAGGTGGAGCGGGATCCCAAGGCGGAGATCGAACGTACGCGTTTCGCGGTGCGGGATGCGCAGCGGCTGGCGATGACGGGTCGCAGTGCGCCGGACCCGCGGCATGCCGGGCCGCTGGACGCCGCCGTGGGGCGGCTGGACCGGGCGGTGGAGGGGCTCACCGGGCGGCATCCGGACTACTGGCGCTTTCTGCAGGAGATGGCCGCGGTCCGGGAGACCGCGGCGCAGGTGGTGCAGCAGATCCGCGGGGAGCTGGGTTCCGGCCACTGAACCAGGCGAGGCCGGGCGGTGCGGCGGGGGCTGTCGGGGCCCGGGCCGACCGCGCAGGGGTTCTGGGATGTGGTCGCGGTCGGCGCCCTACTGCGTCGGGGGTGCTGGGTACGCTGTCTGACATGCCTCGTTATGACTTCCGCTGCCGCTCCTGCGGCGCCACGTTCGAGCTGCGCCGTCCCATGTCCCAGGCCAACGCCCCGGCGCTGTGCCCGCAGGGCCACGAGGACACCGTGAAGCTGCTCTCCACCGTCGCCGTGACCGGCACGGCGTCCGGCGGAGGAGCTGCGGCGTCCGCTCCGGCCTCCGGCGGCGGGGGCTGCTGCGGCGGGGGCTGCTGCGGCTGACCCGTGTGTGCCGGCCTGTCCTCCTGTCCCTGCGGTCAGGCCGGCACGTCCCACGGGTCTGCGGTTTCTGCAATCAGCGGTCTGCCTGCGGTCTGCGGTCTGCGGTCAGGCTTCTCCGGGATGCCAGGCGGGCCACTCCCAGGGGTGGTCGTCCCACCTGATCTGCTCGGGGTCGTGGGGGTCGACCCCGGGCATCTCCATGCGCACGCGGGCCTCGAACTCCTCGCGTTCCATGGGCTCCCAGTGGCTGCCGTCGAAGCTGACCAACCGGTAGCGGCTGTCGAGGTCGAGCCGCCCGATCCTGACTTCGCGCTGGGCCTGGGCGACGGATGTCCGACTCTTCCTGCTCATGGCACCAGCCTGGGACGGCCGTGCGGAATCCGCATCCCGGGTGGCCTGCCGGGTGCCGGGGTTCAGTGTCGCGGCGTCCAGGGCGGGAGGAGCATCCGCCACCCCTGCCGGTAGCCGGTGCGCAGGGGGGTGGCCGGCCAGTTCCGCGCCCAGGGGGGTGGGGCGTAGCCGCGCAGCACCATGGCGGTGGGCACCCGGTGGGAGGCGGCCAGGAGCGCCGCCTCAGTGGTGTTGGCGTTGTTGCCCTGCACCTCCAGGGCGCGGCAGCGCGTGTAGTACGCCACGGGGATGGCCTCGGTTCCGGTGATCACGCATGGCGGGGAGACCCCGGCCCGGTGGAGGGCGGTCGCCAGTTCCGCCCAGTCGCCGCGGGCCGCGGTCTGCACGCGGACGGTGCGGTGGAGGACGACGGTCTGCACGGCGGCGTACCCGACCAGCAGCATTACCAGCAGTGCTGTGCGCAGTGGCGGCCGGGGCCGGACGGCCGGCAGCAGCGACAGCATGCCCGCGGCGGCGGGGAGGGCCAGCAGCGCATAGGAGGGCAGCAGGAACCGGGGCGCGGTGTAGTCGATGAGGAACGTGTACGTGGCCGCGGTGGACGCGGCCACGGCGAGCGGCAGCCACGCGGTGGCGGGGCTGCCGCGGCGGTGTGCCGCGACGGTGCCGAGCCCGGCGCAGGCGAGGAGCGCCCACCACCACAGGGCAGCCGGGGAGACCAGGGCGGTGAGCGGGGCGGAGCAGGGACGGCACAGCAGCGGGCCGTCGGCCGAGGCGAGCACCTCGGGGAGGGTGAAGGTGAGCCGGGTACCGCCTTGGATCTGCTGGGCCTGGTGGAGACGCTCGCGCAGGCCGCCGAATCGCAGTTCTGCCTCGGCGACCCACGGCAGGACGCCTGCGGCCAGCCCGCCGAGCACGGCGGCGATGGGGGCGGCGGGGGGAACGC
>NZ_LIQR01000444.1 GCF_001418575.1 Peterkaempfera griseoplana | reverse complement strand
GTGGTGGCCCGGGGGGCGGCGGGTGCTGCCGGGGTGGAGTCCGAGCAGGAGGTGAGTGCGAGGGCCGCTCCACCGAGGAGTAGGGCACGCCTGGGCTGCATACGCGGAAGGTACCCGCTGGGGCGGCGGCGGTCGACGGCGGGGTGCCGTAGCCGGGACGGGTGCACGGAATCGGCGGTTGGCCGGTGGACCGGATAGGCTTTGCAGCGCTTCCGACAACAGCAGACGCGGCCGAGGAGTCACCCGGATGAGCACCGACCAGAACGAGCGGCTGCGTGCCCTGATCGAGCCGCTGGCCGCAGGGAGCGGCCTGGATCTGGAAGAGGTCCGGGTGACGCAGGCCGGGCGGCGCAGGCAGCTCCAGGTCGTGGTGGACGCCGACGGGGGCGTGGAGCTGGACGCCGTGGCCGAGCTGAGCCGCGAGATCGGGCAGGCGCTCGACGAGGCCGACGCCATGGGCGGTGCGCCGTACGTGCTGGAGGTCGGCTCCCCGGGGGTGGACCGGCCGCTGACCGAGCCCCGCCACTGGCGGCGGGCCGTGGGGCGCCTGGTGAAGGCGCAGCTGTCGGCCGGCGGCGAGCTGCTGGGCCGGGTGCTGGAAGCAGACGACGAGGGTGTTCTGGTGGAGGTGCCGCCCGTGAAGGGCCGCGGCCGGGCCACCGAGCGCCGGCTGGGCTGGGCCGAGATCGCCAAGGGGCGGGTCCAGGTGGAGTTCAGCCGCAAGGACGATCACATCGACGCCTCCGACGAGGTAGACGAGGACGAGGAGGCGTAACCGTGGACATCGACATGAGTGCCCTGCGCGGGCTGGTGCGGGAGAAGGAGATCTCCTTCGACCTGCTGGTGGAGGCGATCGAGTCGGCTCTGCTGATCGCCTACCACCGTACCGAGGGGTCCCGCCCCAAGGCGCGGGTGGAGCTGGACCGCAAGACCGGCCATGTGACGGTGTGGGCGCTGGAGGAGGCGGACGAGGCGGGGGAGCCGCGGGAGTTCGACGACACCCCCAGCGGCTTCGGCCGGATCGCGGCGACCACGGCCAAGCAGGTCATTCTGCAGCGGCTGCGGGACGCCGAGGAGGAGCGCACCTTCGGCGAGTACGCCGGACACGAGGGCGACATCGTCACCGGCGTGGTGCAGCAGGGCAACGATCCCAAGAACGTGCTGGTCGACATCGGCAAGCTGGAGGCGATCCTGCCGCCGCAGGAGCAGGTGCCCGGCGAGGACTACAAGCACGGCACGCGGCTGCGGTCCTATGTGGTCGCGGTGCGGCGCGGGGTGCGCGGGCCGTCGGTGACGCTGTCGCGCACCCACCCGAACCTGGTGAAGAAGCTCTTCGCGCTGGAGGTCCCGGAGATCGCGGACGGGTCGGTGGAGATCACCGCCATCGCCCGGGAGGCCGGACACCGGAGCAAGATCGCGGTGCGCTCGCACCGGCAGGGGCTCAACGCCAAGGGCGCCTGCATCGGCCCGATGGGCGCCCGGGTGCGCAGCGTGATGGCCGAGCTGCACGGTGAGAAGATCGACATCGTGGACTGGTCCGACGACCCCGCGGAGATGGTGGGCAACGCGCTGTCGCCCGCCCGGGTGACCAAGGTGGAGATCGTCGATCTCCAGCAGCGGTCCGCCCGGGTGACCGTGCCCGACTACCAGTTGTCGCTGGCCATCGGCAAGGAGGGCCAGAACGCCCGGCTGGCGGCCAGGCTCACCGGGTGGCGGATCGACATCCGGCCGGACACCGAGCAGCAGTAGATCAAGGGGTGGAATCACCGGGCCGCGGGAAGCATGGCTGGAGGGGTAGACTTGGTGGTGTCTGGCCGGACGCATGCCCGTGCATGCCCTGAGCGCACGTGTGTGGGCTGTCGCAGGCGAGCGGCCAAGCAAGAACTGCTGCGCGTTGCGGTGGTGGAGGGCGTCTGCGTCCCCGACCTCCGGGGTGCGCTGCCCGGCCGAGGGGCGCATCTGCACCCCGACCCGGGATGCCTCGACCTTGCGGTCCGCCGCCGGGCGTTCCCGCGGGCCTTCCGCCTGCAGGGCGCGCTCGACACCGAGGCGGTCAGACGGCACATCGAGGAGCGCCCCCGCTGAGTGCGGGGGAGTTCGCTGTAAGGAGCACGGCGCGTGCACAAGCGCGCCGGTACCAGGTACCTCGCGAGATGGAAGTAGGTCGAGATTGCGATGAGCACTCGATGAGTACGCGATGAGTACGCCCATGAAGTAGCAACGGTCCGGCGGACGACCACCCCGGACCAGAAGGAGCGAAGTGGCTAAGGTCCGGGTATACGAACTCGCCAAGGAACTCGGCGTGGAGAGCAAGGTCGTCATGGCCAAGCTCACCGAGCTGGGTGAGTTCGTCCGTTCGGCGTCCTCGACGATCGAGGCGCCGGTGGTTCGCAAGTTGACTGATGCTTTCCAGGGGGGCGGCTCCGGCCGGTCCTCCGCCAAGCCTGGCCCGCGGAAGCCCGCGGCGCCCCAGCCCACCGGTGACTCCGGTGCGGCCCGTCCCACTCCCGCCCCGGGTCCGCGGCCCGCGCCGCGTCCGGCCGCCGGTGCGCCGGCGCCCGGCCCGCGCCCGGCACCGCGTCCCGCGGCTGCGCCGGCTGCGCCGGCCCCGTCTCCCGCGCCGCGTCCGGCTCCGGCCCGCCCGGCGGCGGCTGCGCCCGCTGCCGAGTTCTCCTCGCCGGCGCCCGCACAGCCCGCGGCCGAGGCGCCCCGTCCGGCTGCGGCAGCGGAGCGGGCTCCTCGCCCCGACGCGCCGCGTCCCGACGCCGCGCCGCGCTCCGACGCCCCGCGTCCGGGCGGTGCCCGTCCGGGTCCGCGCCCGTCGGGTCCGCGTCCGGGGAACAACCCCTTCACCTCCAGCAACACCGGTATGGCCCGGCCGGGCGGCGACCGCCGTCAGGGCGGCGCCCCGGGTGCCCCGCGTCCCGGCGGTCCCGGTGCGGGTGCTCCGCGTCCCGGTGGCCAGGGTGGCGCTCCGCGTCCGGGTGGTCCGGGTGCGGGTGCTCCGCGTCCCGGTGGCCAGGGCGGCGCTCCGCGTCCCGGCGGTCCCCGTCCCGGCGGTCCGGGTGCGGGTGCTCCGCGTCCCGGTGGCCAGGGTGGCGCTCCGCGTCCCGGCGGCGCACCGTCCCCGGGCGGGATGCCGCGGCCGCAGGGCCCGCGTCCCACTCCCAGCGGTATGCCGCGTCCCAACCCCGGCATGATGCCGCAGCGTCCCGCTGCCGGCCCCCGTCCCGGCCCCGGCGGCCGCGGTCCGGGCGGTCCCGGCGGGCGTCCCGGCGGTCCGGGCGGTCGTCCGGGCGGTGGCGGCGGCTTCGCCGGCCGTCCCGGTGGCGGCGGCGGTGCCGGTCGTCCCGGTACCGGCGGCGGCTTCGGCGGCCCGCGTCCGGGCGGCGGCGGTGGCGGCGGCTTCGGCGGCCCGCGCCCCGGCGGCTTCGGCGGGCGTCCCGGCGGCCCGGGTGGCCGTGGCGGCACGCAGGGTGCCTTCGGTCGCGGTCCGGGCGGTCGTCCGGCGCGCGGTCGCAAGTCGAAGCGTGCGAAGCGCCAGGAGTACGAGGCCATGCAGGCCCCGTCCATCGGCGGTGTGATGCTGCCGAGGGGCAACGGCCAGGTCGTGCGCCTGTCGCGCGGTGCCTCGCTGACGGACTTCGCTGAGAAGATCAACGCCAACCCGGCGGCGCTCGTCTCGGTGATGTTCAACCTGGGTGAGATGGTCACCGCGACGCAGTCGGTCTCCGACGCGACGCTGGAGACCCTCGCCGAGGAGATGGGCTTCGTCCTGGAGATCGTCTCTCCGGAGGACGAGGACCGCGAGCTGCTGGAGTCGTTCGACATCGAGTTCGGTGAGAACGAGGGCGGCGAGGAGTTCCTGGCCCCGCGTCCGCCGGTGGTCACCGTCATGGGCCACGTCGACCACGGTAAGACCCGACTGCTGGACGCGATCCGCAAGTCCAACGTGGTCGCGGGCGAGGCCGGCGGCATCACCCAGCACATCGGTGCCTACCAGGTGGCGGCGGAGGTGAACGGCGAGGAGCGCCGCATCACCTTCATCGACACCCCCGGTCACGAGGCGTTCACCGCCATGCGTGCCCGTGGTGCCAAGTCCACCGACATCGCGATCCTGGTGGTCGCGGCCAACGACGGCGTCATGCCGCAGACGGTCGAGGCGCTCAACCACGCCAAGGCCGCCGGTGTGCCGATCGTGGTCGCGGTCAACAAGATCGACGTCGAGGGTGCGGACCCGGTCAAGGTCCGCGGTCAGCTGACCGAGTTCGGCCTGGTGGCCGAGGAGTACGGCGGCGACACCATGTTCGTCGACATCTCCGCCAAGCAGGGTCTGCACATCGACTCCCTGCTGGAGGCCGTGGTCCTCACCGCCGACGCCTCGCTCGACCTGCGCGCCAACCCCGAGCAGGACGCCCAGGGCATCGCGATCGAGGCCCACCTGGACAAGGGCCGCGGCGCCATGGCGACCGTCCTGGTCCAGCGCGGCACCCTGCGGGTCGGCGATTCCATGGTCGTCGGCGACGCCTACGGCCGCGTCCGCGCGATGCTCGACGAGAACGGCAACAACGTCTCCGAGGCGGGCCCGTCCCGTCCGGTGCTGGTGCTCGGTCTCACCTCGGTGCCCCGCGCCGGCGACAACTTCATCGTCGTCGAGGAGGACCGCACCGCCCGGCAGATCGCCGAGAAGCGGGCCGCCCGCGAGCGCAACGCCGCCTTCGCGCAGCGCCGCGTCCGGATCTCCCTGGAGGACCTGGACAAGGCCATCGCCGCGGGCAGCATCGAGCAGCTCAACCTCATCATCAAGGGCGATGTCTCCGGTTCCGTGGAGGCCCTGGAGGACGCGCTGCTCAAGCTGGACGTCGGCGAGGAGGTCGAGCTCCGCATCCTGCACCGCGGTGTGGGTGCGATCACCGAGTCCGACGTGGACCTGGCGATGGGCTCGGACGCCATCATCATCGGCTTCAACGTGCGGGCCGAGGGCCGTGCACGGACCGCGGCCGACCGCGAGGGCGTCGACATCCGCTACTACTCGGTCATCTACCAGGCGATCGAGGAGATCGAGGCGGCCCTCAAGGGCATGCTCAAGCCGGAGTACGAGGAGGTCCGTCTGGGCTCCGCGGAGATCCGCGAGGTCTTCCGCTCCTCCAAGTTCGGCAACATCGCCGGTGTCCTGGTCCGCGAGGGCCTCATCCGCCGCAACGCCAAGGCCCGCCTCATCCGGGACGGCGCCGTGGTGGCGGAGAACCTCACCATCGAGGGCCTGCGCCGCTTCAAGGACGACGCGACCGAGGTCCGCGAGGGCTTCGAGGCCGGTGTGACCCTGGGGTCGTTCAACGACATCAAGGTCGACGACGTCATCGAGACGTTCGAGATGCGCGAGAAGCCGCGGGCGTGAGCCTGAGGTAGTCGTCCGGGGCCGGGCGGCGGAGCTAGGGGAAGTCCCCGAAATCCGTCGACCGGCCCCGGGCGCGCTGTGTACGGTTCAGCGTACGAAGCCCCAGTTCCGGGGGCACCCTACGAGGCCAACAGGCCGGCTGGGCCTGCCTTACATGTTCGTGGGAACACTCTCTTTCGATCTGCTCTTCGGCGACGTCCACTCGCTGAAGGAGAAGCGGTCGGTCGTACGGCCGATCGTGGCCGAGCTGCAGCGCAAGTACGGCGTCAGCGCGGCCGAGGTCGGGAACCAGCAGCTGCACCGCAGAGCCGAGATCGGCTGCGCGGTGGTGTCCGGGGACGCCGGGCACATCGGGGAGATCCTGGACAGCTGCGAGCGGCTGGTCGCCGGCCGCCCCGAGGTGGAACTGCTCTCGGTACGGAGACGGTTCCATGGCGACGATGACTGACGAACGGATGCGCCCCACGGTTGCGGGCGCGGGCCGGTACGTTGGGGCACGGGCCCCGGCGGACCCCGGTCGGCCGCTGCGCCGCCCGGTACCGGGCCCACAGCACGAGGAGGACACGTGACCGACACCGCGAGGGCGCGCAAGCTCGCCGACCGAATCCAGGTGGTCGTCGCGGAGACCCTGGAGCGGCGGATCAAGGACCCGCGCCTGGGCTTTGTGACCATCACCGACACCCGGGTCACCGGGGACCTGCGGGAGGCCACCGTCTTCTACACGGTCTACGGTGACGAGACCGAGCAGGCCGCCACCGCCGCCGCACTGGAGAGCGCCAAGGGCATCCTGCGCTCCGAGGTGGGACGGCAGACCGGAGTGCGCTTCACCCCGTCGCTGACCTTCGTCGCCGACGCGGTGCCCGACAACGCCCGCCACATCGACGAGCTGCTGGACCGGGCCCGGATGTCCGACGCCCAGGTCCGCACCGCGGCGGCCGGCGCCAGCTACGCCGGCGAGGCGGACCCGTACCGCAGCTCCGGCGGTGACGCCGACGACGAGGACGCATAACCATGGCCGGCAAGCCGTCGCCGGCCGCCGGGCCGGGAGCGAGTCCGGCGGAGTGCCGCGGCCGCGTACCGCCCCGGAGCCGGCGGAGGGGCCCGCCGCACCCGGGGAACGGGCCTGGGCCGAGGTGCTCCATCTGGTGCGGTCCGCCCCCGAGGTGGACCTCATCTGCCATGTCTGCCCGGACGGTGACGCCCTGGGTTCGGCCCTGGCGGCGGGCCTGGCCCTGCGGTCGCTCGGCGCCACGGTGCGGGTCTCCTTCGGGGACGACCCGCAGGTGGTGCCGGCCTCGCTGGCCTTCCTCCCGGGTCAGGAACTGCTGGTGCCCGCGGCCGCGGTACCGGACCGGCCCGATCTGGTGATCACCTTCGACGTCGCCGCGGAGAGCCGGCTGGGCCTGCTGCGCGAGAAGGCCCTCGCTGCCCGGGCCATGGTGGTCATCGACCACCACGCCTCCAACCCCGGCTTCGGCACCCATCCCATGATCGATGCCTCGGCCCCCGCCACCGCGGTGCTGGTCGACGAACTGCTGCGGCGCCTCGGCGTGCCGCTGGACCAGTCGATCGCCACCTGCCTCTACACGGGCGTCGCCACCGACACGGGATCCTTCAAGTACCGGGCGACCACCCCGGCCACCCATGAGTTCGCCGCCCGGCTGCTGGCCACCGGCATCCGCCACGACCTGATCTCCCGCACCCTGTGGGACACCTCCTCCTTCGGCTACCTCAAGGTGCTCTCCGCCGCTCTGGGGCGCGCCCGGCTGGACCCCGCCGCCGCGGGCGGCCTCGGCCTGGTGTGGACCTGGGTGCCGTACGCGGACCTCGTCGCCAACGGCGTCACCGTGGAGGAGATCGAGGGCCTGATCGACGTGGTGCGGCGCACCTCGGAGGCCGATGTCGCCCTGGTGCTCAAGCAGGACCCGGACGGCACCCTGCGCGGCTCCTCCCGTTCCAAGGGCGCCGTGGACGTCGCCGCGGCCTGCGGGGCGCTGGGCGGCGGCGGCCATGTGTACGCAGCCGGCTTCTCCTCCCCCCTCGGCGTCGAGCAGACGCTGGACCGCTTCCGCCGGGCCCTGCGGCCCGTCGGCTGAACCACCGAAAGGAAGGCGGGCCCCGGAGCCCGCCGCCACCACCCATGAAGCGCAAGGGAACCGGCCCCGACGGCCTGGTCATCGTCGACAAGCCCGCCGGCATCACCTCCCACGGCGTGGTCGCCCGGCTGCGCCGCCTCGCCGGCACCCGCCGGGTCGGCCACGCGGGAACCCTGGACCCCATGGCCACCGGAGTGCTGGTGATCGGGGTGGAGAAGGCCACCCGGCTGCTCGGCCATCTGATGCTGACCGACAAGACCTACGAGGCCACCATCCGGCTGGGGCAGACCACGGTCACCGACGACGCCGAGGGCGAGGTGACCGCCACCGCCTCCGCGGCCGGGGTCACCCCCGAGGCCGTCGCCGCCGGGATCGAGGCCCTCACCGGTGACATCCTCCAGGTGCCCTCCAAGGTCAGCGCCATCAAGATCGACGGCAAGCGGTCCTATGCGCTGGTGCGCGAGGGCGAGGAGGTCGAGCTCAAGGCGCGGCCGGTGACGGTCTCCCGGTTCACCGTCCACGACCGGCGGGAGGCCGCGGCTGAGGACGGCACCCCGCTGCTGGACCTGGACGTCACGGTGGACTGCTCGTCCGGCACCTACATCCGGGCGCTCGCCCGTGACCTGGGCGCCGGGCTGGGCGTCGGCGGCCATCTCACCGCGCTGCGGCGGACCCGGGTCGGCCCGTACACCCTGGAGCACGCCGCCACGCTGGAGCAGCTGGAGGAGTCCTTCACCCATCTGCCGATCGGAGAGGCCGCCGCGGCCGCCTTCCCCCGCTGGGACGTCGACGCCGACCAGGCCCGGCTGCTGGTCAACGGGGTACGGCTGAAGTCCCCCGGCCTCCAGCCCGGTCCGGTGGCCGTCTTCGGCCCCGAGGACCGCTTCCTGGCCCTGGTGGAGGAGCGGCAGGGCCAGGCCCGTCCGCTGGCTGTCTTCGCCTGACCCGGGGGCTGCCCGCGGCGGGAGGGCGCTCCGGTGCGGGGCGCGGCGCCGGGGCATGGCAGGCTATAGGGGGTAGATCGGCAGGCGAGTGTGCGGACAAGGAGCGGTCAGGGTGCAGCGCTGGCGTGGCCTGGAGGAAGTCCCCGACGGCTGGGGGCGCAGCGTCGTCACCATCGGATCCTTCGACGGGGTGCACCGGGGGCACCAGCTGATCATCGGCCGGGCGGTGCAGCGCGCCCGTGAGCTGGGCGCGGCCTCGGTGGTGGTCTTCTTCGACCCGCACCCCAGCGAGGTGGTCCGCCCCGGCAGCCATCCGCCGCTGCTGGCGGCGCCGCACCGCCGGGCCGAGCTGATGGGCGAGCTGGGTGTGGACGCGGTGCTGATCCTGCCGTTCACCCAGGAGTTCTCCCAGCAGGCCCCGGCCGACTTCGTCCGCCAGGTGCTGGTGGACGGTCTGCACGCACAGCTGGTGGTGGAGGGTCCCAACTTCCGCTTCGGGCACCGGGCGGCGGGTGATGTGGCGCTGCTGGCCGAACTCGGACGGGAGCACGGCTTCGGCGTCGAGGTGGTCGACCTCTACGTCCGGGGTGACGCCGGCGGCGGAGACCCCTTCTCCTCGACCCTGGCCCGGCGGCTGATCTCGGAGGGCGACATGGCCCGTGCGGCGGAGGTGCTGGGCCGTCCGCACCGGGTCGAGGGGCTGGTGGTGCGGGGCGCCCAGCGGGGGCGTGAACTCGGCTACCCCACGGCCAATGTGGAGACGCTGCCGCACACCGCCATCCCGGCGGACGGGGTGTACGCAGGCTGGCTCACCGCGGCCGGCGAGCGGATGCCTGCGGCCATCTCGGTCGGCACCAACCCCACCTTCGACGGCACCACGCGGACGGTGGAGGCCTACGCCATCGACCGGGTCGGCCTGGACCTCTACGGGCTCCATGTGGCCGTGGACTTCCTGGCCTTCCTGCGCGGCATGGAGAAGTTCGACACCATCGACGACCTGCTCGCGCGGATGGCGGACGACGTCAAGCAGGCCCGCGAGCTGACGGACAGTCACGACGCCGACTGAGGCCCGTCCGGCACGCCCCGCGGGCACCGGCTCCCGGCACCGGCTCGCGGCGCACCGCCGGCCGGACCGGAGCCTTTGCTGAGCACAGACAGGGGCGGGGAAGGCCGCACACTCCACCCCACCGGTGGAACGCGCGGCCTTCCCCGCCCCTGTGGCGACTACTGCTGTGGCGGCGGGTAGCCGTACCCCGGCTGCTGCGGCTGCTCCTCGTACCCCGGCTGCTGCGGCTGCTCCTCGTACCC
>NZ_LIQR01000443.1 GCF_001418575.1 Peterkaempfera griseoplana | reverse complement strand
GTTCTGGGGGGTGCACACCTTGCCGCAGGAGAGCCGCGCGGGGTCCGCGGGGATGGCGAAGAACAGGAGGTAGGTGATGATGCTGATGATCAGCAGAATCACGATCGCGCCGAGTGTTCGGCGAACGAGGAAACGGAGCATGGGTCGGGCTCTCCTGGTCGGAGGGGGGCGGCCCGATGGGCCGTCACAGGGACCGCGGTGGGGTGCGTGGCAGGCACCCCACCGCAGTCCGTGCGGACTTACTTGATGAAGACGTCCAGCGGGGACAGCTCACCGTTCAGCGGGTCGAGCTTCACGCCGCCCAGGCCGGAGCCGTAGAGGCCGATGTAGCTCTGGTACACGTCCGGGATGGAAGCAGCGTCCTGCATGATCTGCTTGTCGACCGCGGCCCAGGCCTCGCCCTGCTTGATCGGGTCGGCGACCTTGCCGGCCGCGTCCATCGCGGTGTCGACCGCGTCGTTCTTGTAGTGCGCGTAGTTGGGCTGCAGGTCGCCGATCAGGCGGCCGTCCCACACCGGCTGCACAGCGGTCTGACCGGTCGGCCAGTCGGCGCCCCAGCCGCCCCAGTACAGGTCGTACTTGTTGTTCACCAGGCCGATGGCGTCGTAGTAGGTCTTGGCGTCGAGCGGCTTGGTGACGACCTTGAAGCCGGCCTTCTCCAGACCGGTCTTGATCGCGACGGTGACCTTCTGCTGGGTCGGGGTGTTGTTGTAGGGGTACACGATCGTGGTGCCGACCGCGTTGGCCTCCTCCAGCAGCTTCTTGGCCGCCTCCGGGTCACCCTGGGGCTTGGTCAGGATGCCGTAGAGGTCGTTCTGCTGGTAGCCGAGGACGGTCGGGCTGATCAGACCGGTGGCGTAGTCGCCGTAGGTCGGGCCACCCTGCAGCGCACGGGTCTGCTGGTGCGGGAAGGCGCGGATGAGCGCCTCACGCACGCGCTTGTCCTTGATGCGCGTGTTGTTGATGTAGTAGAAGTCCACGTACGGGGTCAGGCCCTGGACCAGGCGCGGCTTCAGCGTCGCGTCGGCCAGCACCTTCTGCAGCAGGTCGGTGTCGACCGAGTTGTGGAAGGTCATGGCGGTCTTGTCAGGACCGTTGTCCGCCATGAAGCGCTGCGTGGTGTCCTTGTTCTGGTAGCCGAACTCCATGTGCCACTTGTCCGGGAAGGCGTTCCGGATCGGGTCGGTCTTGGCGTCCCAGTTGGGGTTGCGGACCAGGTCCAGCGACTTGTCGGTGACGTGGCTGACGATCTTGTACGGACCGCTGGAGAACGGCTTCTTGTCGTACGCCTCCTTGGTGTCGTGAGCCTTGGTCACGACACCGTAGCCGGTCATCGCCAGGGTGAAGTTGGCGTCCGGGTGGGCGTCCTTGAACTTGAAGACGACGGTCTTGTCGTCAGGAGTCTGGACCGCGTCCAGCTCCTTGCCCTTGTAGGGGCCCTCGTAGGCCTTGCGGTAGTCCGTGCCGGACAGCCACTGCTGGATGTAGGTCGGGCCCTCCTGGATGAAGGGCGCGTACAGCCGCTCGACGGAGTACTTGACGTCCTTGGAGGTGATGGGAGAACCGTCCTCCCACTTCAGGCCGTCCTTGAGGGTGAACTTCCAGGTCTTGCCGCCATCGGTGGTGGTGCCGGTGTCGGTGGCCAGGTCGCCGACCAGCTTGGTGCCGTCGGCGGTCTCCTTGTAGCCGGTGAGCTGGCGGGTGAACAGCTCGGAGGCGGTGGAGTTGTAGTTCAGGTAGACGCGACCCGGGTCGAGGTGGGAGAAGTCGTCACGGTCGAGCATGGTGACCGTGCCGCCGCTCTTGGCGCCCGCGGGGGCGATGGCAGGACCGGCCGAGTCCGCGGCGGTGCCAACAGTGATCTTGGTGACGGCGGCCTTGGCCGGAGCCTGAGCGCTGCCGCCCGCGGACGGCTTGCCCGCGCCACTGTCGGAGTGGCCGCTGCTGCATGCAGCGGTCATGGTCATCGCCCCGGCCACGAGGACTGCAGCGGCGAGGTGCCGCGACTTGCGAGAGGTCATGTCTGTCCTGCCTGTGAGGTAGGAGTGGATATTCCTGGGTTGCCCGGGGCGGGCTGAGCGGTCCCCCCGGAGTTCTGGGTGTGCGTCCGTCAACGCTTGGTCTTGGGATCGAAGGCGTCCCGGACCGAGTCCCCGAGGAGGTTGAAGGCGAGTACGAAGATCACCATCGCTACGCCGGGGAAGAACAGGTAGGTGATGTCGGTCTGGTAGTAGTTCGCGCCGATCGCGATCATGCGGCCCCAGTCCGGGGTGGGCTCGACGATGCCCACGCCCAGGTAGGAGAGGCCGGCCTCGGCGGTCACGAAGGCGGGCAGCGCCAGCGTGGACTGCACCAGGATGGGCGTCCACAGGTTGGGCAGCAGCTCCCTGAAGATGATCCGCATCGGCGAGGCGCCGGTGACCCGGGCCGCCTCCACGAACTCCCGCTCGCGCAGCGAGAGGGAGACCGCCCGCAGGATACGGGCCAGGCCCATCCAGCCCAGAATCGACAGCACGATGATCACGGTCACGGTGCGCAGCCACACCGGGGTCTGCTCGTCGGGGGAGACGAAGAGCGAGTCCACCACGGGCACACAGGCGATGAAGAAGATCTGCGACGGGAACGACAGCAGCACGTCGATGAAACGGCCGATGAAGTAGTCGGTCTTGCCGCCCACATAGCCGGCGATGATGCCGATGGCGATGCCGAGGACGGTGGTGACCACGGTGGTGATCACGGCGATCAGCAGGGACGTCCTGATGCCGTAGACCAGCTGCGTCAGGACGTCGCGGCCCAGGCCCGGCTCCAGGCCGAACCAGAAGTCGCTGCTGATGCCGCCGTTGGGTCCGGTGGGCAGGCCGCCGATCTCGGTGAGCAGGCCGGGGGTGTCCTGGCCGTAGGTCTCCGAGGGGTTCTTGCCGTACACCATCGAGATGAGCGGCGCACAGATCGCCACGAGCAGGAAGAGCGCGACGATCACCGCGCTGATCACGCCGGTACGGTCACGGAGGAAGCGACGCCACATGATCTGGCCGGGGGAACGGCCCTTGAGCTCCGGGGCCGCCGCCGGATCGACTGCGTCGGCAGGGCCGGCCGAACCGATGATCTCGGTATCGGCCTGAGCCTGAGTGGGGTTGGTCATGGTGCGAAAGCTCCCGCTCGGGGTGTGTGCGGCCGCAAGAAGTGTTTGACGAACGGACTCTGGCAAGTCGTTTATCGAACGTCAAGTAGCTGCACGTATTACCCCCGCTTGACGGGGTATCGTGCTGGAAGATCGATCAGGTTGTGGCCAGAAAGAGGTTGACATCCCTCTGATGAAACGGACATAAGCGGACAGAGGTGTTATATCTCTGTTTACAATCCCGAAACACGGTCTTTGCAGTCCCGGTATTCGGACACTCGGCCTCGGGTGTCGATCCGGGGCGGTCGGCCGGGGTGCGGTGTCCGTTCTGCCACTACCGATACTTTTGGGTGGGGTCTGGCGTCTGTCCGGTATCCGGACGGTCGGAGCCTGGCCAAAACTCGCCATGACGGCAAGTCGCCAGCCGCCACCGCCATTGTCGGCGTTTCTGCCCGCGTCGGCGGCGGTAATTAACATGTCGGTGATCTGCTATCGGCCATCGGTAATGCGATCGGACTTTTTTGATGCTCCCTAATGGGGCGTCATCCTGTCGTTCCGCGACCACAATATTGATGTGTGCACAACATAAACAGGCCGGGCCCTGACATGTCAGGACCCGGCCTGCCGGGCGGTACTGCGTCCGGTGGTCAGCCGGCGGTCACCGGGAGAGTCACCGTACGGGCGGCACCGGTCTTGTCCAGGCCGGACAGGATCGCGTCGGCGACGTCCTGAGTGGTGACCGGCCCCACGGTGGCGCCGTGCTTCATCCGGTAGCCGGCGAAGGCCCCGTTCAGCCGGGCCTGCAGCTTGGCGAGGTTGAACCTGGGAGCCACCGTGCCGTTGGCGTCCGGGGCGAGCAGCAGGGCCGCGGTGAAGGTGCCCTTGCCGAACGGCACGCCCGGGGTGTCGGCGGCGCCACGCCGCACATAGACGTAGCCACCGTTGATGATCTTCTTGCCCAGGGTGTTCGCGGCCGACTGGAGCGCGGCGGCGGAGACCTTGGGCTGTGCCGTGGTGACCTTGAGGGCGATCGGCGCGGTCCGCTCGCCGAGAGCGCGGGCCTGGTAGCTCCGCTGCACCGCGGCCACGGCGGCGTCCAGGTCGACGGCGCCGCCCGCTGCGGGCGGCATCACCACCGGCTTCCCCGACGCGTTGAACCAGACATAGCCCTCGCGGGGGCCCCCGCCGCCCGTCTGCCGGGCCAGCTGCTGCTGCAGCGCGGCACGGAGCTTGGGCTGGTCGATCTTCACCACGGGCGCGACCGCCTTGGCGGAGCCGGTGAGCGAGCTGATCACGCTCACCGGGTTGTAGCTGTGGTGGGTGAGCCCGTCGACGGTGGCGGTGGTGTCGAAGGAGAGACCCGCCGCCGTGGCGTCGAGCTGGACGGTCCGGCCGGCCAGCTGCAGCTGGACGGGCTGGCGGCCGATCTTGGCCACGGTGGCGTCCAGGGTGTGCACCGCGGCGTCCCGGCTGCTGCCGCCGATGTCGGTGCCCAGCACGGTGGTGCCCTTGGGGACGTCGGCCTGGTTGAGCATCAGGCCCGCGCCGTAGGCGACCCCGCCCGCGCAGAGCACCGCGCCGACGGCGTAGCCCACCAGCTTGCCGCCGCGCCGGCGGCGCGGAGCGGGCGCGGAGCCGCCGCTCTCCGGGGTGCTCGCCGCGGCCGGCCCCGCAGGGGCGGCCGGTGCGCTCTGGGCGCCCGCAGCGGGTGCGGAGGGACGGAAGTCCTCGTCGCGGAAGCCGCCGGCGAAGGGGTTCGGCGAGGTGGGCTCCGCCGGGGCGGTGGCGAAGGGGTCCGCGGCGAACGGATCGGCGGCGAACGGATCGGCCGCGAAGGGGTCGGTGGCGGGGAAGGCCGCAGCCGGGAAGGCGGCGGTGGTCTCACCCGGGCCGGCCTCGGCCACCGGCGGAATACCGCCGACCTTGGTCTCGCCGAACGGGTCGTCGCTCCCCGGAGCGCCGAAGGGGCCGTTGCCGTAGTCGGGGCGGAAGTCGTCCGCGAACGGCTGCTCCGCGCCGGGCGCG
>NZ_LIQR01000442.1 GCF_001418575.1 Peterkaempfera griseoplana | reverse complement strand
TGGGTGTGCGGGCCACCTGCTCGCGCAGCATGGCCAGGGCCTGGCGCAGCGAGGTCACACCGTCCCAGCGCAGTTCCAGGACGTAGTTGAGGCCTCCCCGGATCACATGCAGATGCGCGTCGTTGAGGCCGGGCACGACGCGTCGGCCGAGCGCGTCGACGACGGTGGTGGCGGGCCCGACATGGGGAGCGACCTCCGCGTCGTCGCCCACGACCAGCACACGGCCGTCCCGGATGGCGAGCGCCCCCGCGTGCGAGCGACCGCTGTCACCGGTGTAGATCTTGGCATTGCGGACGACCACGTCCGCGGCGTCGTCGACGGCGCGGGGAACCAACCCGCCGACCGGCATCGTAGGCACTGGGCAGACTCCACAGGGTGAGGCCGGACGGGAATGTCGCAATTGCGTCCGGTGCGGGATACGGATGACTGGGGCCGGCCGAGTGGGCCCCAGGCCCACTCGGCTGCCGGAACAGGACGCTAGGACCTCCCCGCGTTCCCGTGTTGCCCAGCAGTGCACTTCTCCGGCCCGTGAGCGCACTGATCCGCCCTCGCCCGCACCTTGCACTGCGAGGAAATCGGTGGTGCACGGGCGGACAAAAGGAGGCCCGTCGGCGGCCCTACGGTGACGCGGCAGGCAGACGATTTCTGCGGAATCCCAGGAGAACACGACCGACAGGAGACACCGTGGCCTCGCCCGCAGTGGTGGAGATTTCCCGATGGCAGTTCGCCGTCACCGCGGTCTTCCACATGAGCTTTCCCGCGCTGACCGTCGGGCTCTCCGCCTTTCTGGCGGTGATGTACACGATCCATCTCAGGACCGGAAACCCGCTGTATCTCCAGATATTCCGCTTCTGGAAGAAGATATTCGCGGTCGGGTTCGGCCTCGGCGTGGTCGCCGGAGCGGTGATGACCTTCGAGTTCGGCCTCAACTGGGGCGGTTACGCCCATGCGGTCGGGCCGATCCTGGGCGTCATCATCGGCATGGAGGTCATCACGGCCTTCTTTCTGGAAGCCGGATTCATCGGCATCATGCTGTATGGCGACGGCCGGGTGCGCCCGCGGACCATGGCGTTCGCCTGCTGGATGCTCGTCGTGGGGACCCTGCTGTCCACCACCTGGATCCTGGCTGCCAACAGCTGGATGCAGGACCCCGTGGGCTTCACCGAGGTGGGCGGCCAGTTCCGGCCCGACGACTGGTGGCACGTACTGTTCAACCCGGCGTTCACCTACCGGTTCCCGCACATCCTGCTCGCGGTGCTGATCAGCGCCGCCTGGTTCATCGGCGGAATCGCCGCCTGGTACCTCGTCAAGCAGCGGGCGCTGCCCTTCGCACGCCGCACCCTGTCCATCGCCCTCGGGGTGCTGGCCATCCTGATGCCCGTGCAGCTCTACGTCGGGGACCAGACCGCCGGGTTCATGGGCGCGCACCAGCCGGCGAAGCTGGAGGCCTTCGAGGGCAACTGGAAGACCGACAACAACGGATACAACCTGCTCGTGGTGCCCGACACCGGCAAGGGCGAGAACCGGGTCCATGTCGAGATCCCGCACCTGGGCGCCGTGATCGGCAAGGACCTGTCCGGCAAGGCGAACGTCCCGGGGCTGCTGCGGACACCGAAGGACGAGCGCCCCAACATGTGGTCCGCCTTCTACGGCTTCCGGGCGATGTACTTCACCGCTCTGGCGATGTTCGCCATGGCCTTCGCCGGAGTGGTGCTGAGGCTGCGCGGCAGGCTCTACACGGCCCGGCGGTTCCACCGGCTGATGGTCTGGATGGCCCCGGCCGGCGTGGTGGCCATCAGCGGTGGCTGGATCACCGCGGAGACCGGGCGGCAGCCCTGGGTGGTCTACGGCCTGATCCGCACCGGCGACGCCGTCTCCCGTCTCTCCCTCGGCGCAGCGATCTCGAGCCTCACCGGCTTTGTCACCGTCTACGCGCTCCTGCTCGGTCTGTGGATCCGCTACATCGTCCGAACCGTACGGACCGGCCCGGAGCACCTGCTGGCCGACGTCGGCACCACCGCTCACCCCTCGGAGGTCAGTTGTGCTTGAGTACGCGTCGTACGCCCTGGTGCTCCTCGCACTCGGCGCCTATCTGCTGCTCGACGGGTACGACCTGGGCATCGGCATCCTCAGCCTGTTCGACCGCAGCGACCGGCGGCGCAAGGAGTACAACGAGCTGATCGCCACCGCCTGGGACGCCAACGAGAGCTGGCTCATCCTGGCGGGCGTCGCGCTGTGGGCGGGCCTGCCCGGTGTCTACGCGACCGTGCTGCCCGGCGTCTACCTGCCCCTGGTCGTCATGCTGCTCGCCATCGTGATGCGCGGCGCGGCCATCGAGCTCCAGAGCGCCACCCCCGGATACCGGCGCGGCTGGGGCTTGGTCTTCGGGCTCGCGTCGCTGGTCGCCGCCTTGTGCCAGGGTCTCGTCGTCGGGGCCCTGCTGTCCGGGCTGCCGCACCGCGGCGGGATGTTCACCGGCGGAACCTGGGACTGGCTGACGCCGTACAGTGCGCTCACCGCCCTGGGGATGGCATGCCTCCACCTGCTGGCAGGCGCCGCATGGCTGCAGGACAAGACGACGGGGACGGCCCACCACCGGGCGGGGCGGCTGGGCCGGCCACTGCTCCTGGCGGTGGCGGGAGCCTGCGTCGTCCTTGGAGTGGGGCTCCGGTTCTCGGACCCGCAGCACTTCCGGTTCGACCAGACGCTCCGGGCGGCACTGT
This sequence comes from Peterkaempfera griseoplana, assembly GCF_001418575.1. Classification (GTDB taxonomy): domain Bacteria; phylum Actinomycetota; class Actinomycetes; order Streptomycetales; family Streptomycetaceae; genus Peterkaempfera; species Peterkaempfera griseoplana. The sequence goes on along the minus strand of NZ_LIQR01000442.1, from coordinate 3,734 downwards.
TCGGTGTGGCGGTTGCGGTGGCCGCGGTCTGCGGGCTGACCGCCTGGTACGGCTTCGGCCGGCGGCCGGATTGGCGTCCGTTCGCTGCCGTGGCCGGTGCGGAGGCCGCGGGCCTGCTCGCGCTGGTCGCCGCCACCGCACCCGTCGTCGTCCCGCCCGACCTGACGGTGCGCGCCGCGGCCGCCCCGCACGCCTCTCAGATGTTCCTGGTCATCGGGGTGGGCGGCTGCATGCCGGTCGTCCTGGCGTACAACGTCTACGCGTGGTGGGTCTTCCGCGGCAAGTTCTCTCCGCCGCCGGAGACGGCCCCCGCTGCCGACCCGTCGGACGCCACCGCCACCGCTGCGGCACAGCGGCCCGCTGCGGTGGCGCAGGCACCGGGCGACGGTCCGCGTGCGGTCGTCGTGGCCCGGCGGGTGCTGCTGACGCTGCTGGGCGTTGCACTGGCCGCCGTCTCGCAGGATGTCTTCGGCGGCAAGGGGACGTGGATCGGTCCGACCGCGATCGCGGTGTGCGGTGTCACCGCACTCGCGGTGTGGATCCGGTCCGACCGCCGCGCTGCTGCCGACGGGTACTTCGATCTCGGGACGGCCGAGAAGTGAGCGACATCTCCGACCACCTCGCCCGGCTCGGCCGCGACGACGACGGGTCGGCCCGGCTGCTCACCGCATGGGCCGCGGTCGGCGAACCCGCCTTCCGGCGGGCCGGCACGCTGCGCGGACTGGCGGCTGCGGGTCAGGTCGTGTGGGCCGCCGGGCTCGGCTGGGCGGCCCAGGCCGCACTGCGGTCCCTGCACCAAGGCGTGACCCTGGCTCCCGTGCTCTGCGGTGCGGCCCTGGTCGCCGCCGGGCTGCTGCTGCGCGCAACCCTGCTCGCGGCCGCCGACCGGATGGCCGATGAAGGGGCGGCCGCCGTCCAGGACCACCTCCGCGGCCGTCTGCTCCGGGCTGCGCTGCCCACCGCGGGCAGGCCGGCCGAGCAGGTGTCCGACGCCGCCCTCGGTGAGGCGCTGGAGAACGAGGTGGGCCGACTGGCCGGGTGGCTGACCAGCTACGTCCCCGCCCGCCGCGCGATGCTGCTGGGCAGCGGCGTCGTGCTGGCCGCCGTACTGACCGGCAACTGGGCCGTCGCTCTGGTGCTGCTGCTGGCGACCCCGCTGCTGCCGTTCAACCTCAAGGTGATCGGCATGGGCACCCGCGCCGCTGTGCACGCCCAGCTCAGCGCCACGCGGACGCTGAACACCCGCCTGCTGGACAGATTGCGCGGACTGCCCACGCTCGTCGGGCTGGGAGCCGGCGAGGAGGTGGTGCGCGCGACCGAGGCGGACGACCGGGAACTGGCCGAGCGCACCCAGACCGTGCTGCGGGTGGCCTTCCTGTCGACCGCCTGGATCGAGCTGCTCATCACCCTGGCCATGGCTGTGGTGGCCACGTACTGCGGACTCGCCCTGCTCGGCTACCTCGACCTGCCGATCGTCCCTTCCACCATGACGCTGGGCAGGGCACTGTTCGTACTCGTCCTGACCCCGGCATACTTCGCCCCCGCCCGGGAGTTGGCCCGCGGCTACCACGCCCGCGCCGAGGCCGCCGCCGCGGCCGAGCTGATCGCCGGGATCATCGACACGACTCCGGCCACCCCGCCCCGCCCGTCCCTGGCCCACGCGCCCACCGCACGCCGGTCGGGCCGGACCAGCCCGGCCGGCGTCATCATGGAGCGCGTACGGGTCCACTACCCGGGGCGCGACGACCGCGCCCTGGACGACGTCACCCTGACCGTGCAACCGGGTTCCGTCCTGGCCATCAGCGGGCCCAGCGGCGCGGGCAAGACCACCCTGCTCTCGGTGGCGGCAGGCCTGCGCGTCCCGGACCGCGGATGGTGCCTGCACAACGTGAGTCCCGCAACGCTGCTCGCCTCGCCGGCCATGACCGCATGGGCCGGGCAGCCGTCCTACCTCCTCCCGGGCACGCTCCGCGACAACCTGCTGCTGGCCCGGCGCGACGCCGACGACCGGCAGCTGACGGAGGCGTTCGCCGCACTGGGCTTCGAGGAGCTGCTGACCGCGCTCCCCCAGGGCCTGGCGACCCGAGTCGGCGAGCGCGGCTGGGGACTGTCCTCCGGACAGGTGCAGCAACTTGTACTGGTCCGGACCCTGCTGCGCGACTCCCCGCTGCTGTGCCTCGACGAACCCACAGCCCATCTGGACCCGGACGGCGAGGCTCGCGTCATCGACGCCATCCGGATGCTCGCGCGCAGCCGTACCGTGCTGCTCACCACCCACAGCCCGGCACTGCTCGGCATCGCCGACGACATCGTGTGGCTGAGCCGGGGACGGCTCGCCGCGGTCGGGGAGGAGCGATGACTGCACTGAGGCTGCTGTGGACGGCGGCCGACCGCCGCGCGCGGCGCGACCTGCTGTTCGCCGCACTGCTCGCCGGGATCGCCGAACTCTGCGCCGCCGGGCTGCTGGGCGTGTCCGGTTGGTTCCTGACCTCCTGCGCGGTGGTCACCGTCCAGGCGAACACCACCTGGTCCTGGATGTACCCCTCGGGGGCGGTCCGCGCCCTCGCCCTGAGCCGCACCGGCCTGCGCTACACCGAACGCCTGGTCAGCCATGGTTCGCTGCTCGGCGCCACGGTCTCACTGCGCACCCGACTGGTGCGCACCGCGACCACCGTGCCGCTCCGCGAACTGCGCAACCAGCGCGACGGCGCCCTGATGGCCCGACTCACCAGTGACGTCGGCGCGGTCGCCGGAATGGCCGCCCAGGTCGTCCCACCGCTGGCCGGAATCGGCCTGACCGCCGCCGCCGTCGTCGCCCTGCTGCTGGTGGCGAGTCCGCCGGCGGGCACCGCCGAACTGCTCCTCCTCGCCCTCTCCGCATCCACCGCGGTCGCCGCCCACCGGCGGACCCGGAACCACCAGCAGGCAGCCGCAACCGCCCGCGCCGCCGCCCGCACCGCCCTGCTCAGCGCCCGCTCCGCGCTGCCCGAACTGCGCTGCCTCGGCGCCGTCGGCCTGATCCGCGACCAGGTCGCGCACTCCCTCCGCCGGGCACAACAGGCCGAGAACGCAGCCACGGCGCTGATGCGCCGGTCCCGGCTGCTGCTGCGGCTGCTGGCGATGACCGGCCAGACAGCGGTCCTGCTGCTCACGCTGTACGGTCCGGTGTTCCGCCAGCCGGCCGCCGCCGCCATCGGCGAGGTGCTGCTGGTAGCGGCGGGGTACGAGCTGATGGAGACGCTCCCCCACCTGCTCCGCGACCACGGTTTGGCTGCCGACGCCGCCCTGCGGCTGGCTGACCTGGCGAACCGCCCGTTCCGCAGCGGACAGAGGACCACGTCCCCGCCGCCCTCCGCAGGGCCGACACGGTCCCTGGTGGCACGCCAGGTATCCGCGGGAGCCGGCGACGACGGCACCCGGTGGTCGGCGGTGATCGGACCCCGCAGCGTCGTCGTGGTCACCGGACCGAACGGCAGCGGGAAGAGCACCCTGCTCCAGACCCTGGCCGGACGGATCACCCCTGCCGCCCCCGGGGCGGTACTCCTCGCCGGCGCGACTGTCGAGTCCCTGCCCACGAGCGTGGTCGCCGATACGCTCACCCTCGTCGAGGCGGACGACTGGATCGCCGACACGACCGTCGCGGACAATCTCCGGCAGGCCGCCCCCCAAGCGGATGACGACTCGCTCCGGGCCGCACTGGCCGCCGCCGCCCTGGACCAGCTCCCCCTCCACAC
>NZ_LIQR01000441.1 GCF_001418575.1 Peterkaempfera griseoplana | reverse complement strand
CTCTTCCAGGGGGCGGTGAACGAGGCTCAGGCCCGTCAGTACCTGGACCAGCTGATCCTGGTCGCCGAGCAGCGGTTCGGCATCGTGGGCGGGGCGGTCGCCGAGGGCGGGGGCGAGGAGGGGGCAGCCGTTCCCGCGGTGCCCGAGGACCCGACGCTGGCCGCGGCCCATGACGCGCTGGACCGGGGCGACCTCGGTGGCGCCATCCAGGCCTACCGCAACGTCCTGGCGGACCGCCCGGCCGACGAGGAGGCGAAGCTGGGCCTGGCCCAGGCGGAGCTGCTGCAGCGGGTGCAGGGCAAGGACCCGCAGGCGGTGCGGACGGCGGCGGCCGGTGACCCCAAGGACGTCCAGGCGCAGCTGGACGCCGCGGATCTGGATCTCGTCGGCGGGCATGTCGAGGACGCCTTCGGGCGGCTCGTGGACACCGTCGGCCGTACGGTGGGTGACGACCGGGACCGTGTCCGGCTGCGTCTGCTGGACCTCTTCGAGGTGATCGGCGCGGAGGACCCGAGGGTGGCCAAGGCCAGGTCGGCGCTGGCCCGGGTGCTCTTCTGAGGCACTTGCGACGGCCCTCGGTGCCACGGTGATTTGGCGACATTGACCCAGCTTTACCAAATCTTGATAACACCCCGGGATGGTCACTGGCAGTGACCATCCCGGGGTGTTTCGTCCATATTTCATGCGCACGGCTTCTTCGCGAGTGCCACAGAAGATGACGCTCCGTGCCCAATATTCGCTCGCTGTGAGCGGTCGGCGACGCTGTTGGATTACTCGTCAGTAATGGAGGCCTTGTGTTCAGGCCTCGTTTCGACCACGATCAGCCACGCTCGGTTCCTTGCTTCCCCTCTCCGGCACCCGGTCGGAGGGGCGGCGCCAGGGGTCCCCACCGGGCAGGTTCCGGCCCCGGCCGGCGCCTCGAGGGCAGGGGGGTCTTCGTCCGCCCGGACGGAGCCTGTCCTCACCGGCTGTGCACCCAGCACGGCCGTTGGTTGTCGCTCGGGGGTGATCGCCGATGATGTCGGTCGGACTACCGTGCCGACGGAACGTGTGGCGCTCTCCTTACCGAGGACGTAGCTCTTCTCCCCATCTAAGGCCAGGACCCGGCGGGGCGCGGCCGGAGATGTACGTCCGAGAAGGAGGACATATATGTCCCTGACTTACGGCAAGACCCGCTGGAAGCGGTTCGCCGTTGTAATGGTGCCGAGCATCGCGGCGACGGCCGCTATCGGTGTCAGCCTGGCGCAGGGCGCGCTCGCCGCGTCCTTCAACGTCTCCGGGCAGCAGTTCAAGGTCGCCGCAGGGCACCTCGAGGGTGACGGCTTCGCCCAGTACGGCTCGGTGGACGTCGAGAAGGCAGGACCCGACCACGCGCACTCGGTCGCGGTCTCCTCCTTCAAGAGCGCGACCATCAACAAGCTGTGCCAGTCGGTGGTGCTGGACGCGCCGCTGATCGGCAAGGTGTCGCTGAACATCAACGCCGGTGACGACGCCAACAAGCCGGTCGAGGCCACCAACCTCTACATCGACCTCGACGACCTCAAGGCCGATGCCACCTTCACCAACATCAACATCGGTGTTGCGACGGGTGCCATCAGCAAGGGCAACGTCAACCCGGCGGACCGGGCCGCGGCCCAGAAGCTGGGCGCCGGCGACCAGTTCGAGAACTCCTTCGCGCAGGAGGCCGACCACGCCTCCCTCGACGGTGTGCAGCAGACCGCCTGGGCGACCTCTGCCGGCACCTTCAAGCTGAGCGGCCTCCACCTGGCCGTGAAGAAGGGCGTCAGCGAGTGCTTCTGACCCGCACCCGTGCGGATCGGCATCACTCCACAGGCCGGACGGCCCGCAAGGCCTGAGGGCTGAGCGGTGGGGAGGAGCCGTCCCCGGCTCCTCCCCACCCCTGCACCACCAGCTGCTACTCCACAGGGAGCTGCAACGTGACCAGCGCGACCGCCCAGGTGCGGCCCGATGACGTCAGCGCCTTCGACCGGAACCGCCGCAGGTTCCGCGACTGGCGCCACCGCCGACCCTTCTGGGGCGGTCTGCTGGCGATGATCGCTGGACTGCCCATCCTGTACTTCCCCTACGCCCACCTGAGCATCGGCGGACTGACCTTCGCCATGGCGACCACCGGCGGTGCCGGAGCGCTGATCATCGGCATCCTGCTGATCGTGCTCGGGATCAGCGCCTGGCTGCAGCCGATGTCCAGGCTCTTCGCGGGCGTGGCGACCATCCTTCTCTCCCTGGTCTCCATCCCGGTCTCCAACCTCGGTGGATTCGGCATGGGCCTGGTCCCCGGCCTGATCGGCGGCGGGCTGATGGCCGCGTGGGCTCCGCTGAAGCAGCCCGCGCCGGCTGCCGCGGACCAGGGGCCCGCGGAGGCGGCAGGGGAGGAGTCCGCGACCGCTCAGCTGCCCGCAGGGCCCGCTGAGACCACCCTGACCAAGCCCGGTGACCCGGAAGCCTCCGGGGAGGGCCGATGACGGACGACGGCAGCAGCGCAGACGAGAACAGGGTCACCACCCGGGGTCCGCGCCATGCCGCACCGCGCCGGCAGCTGCGCAGCCGGCTGCAACTGCCCGCGGGCAAGGTGCTGGCCATCGCCGCCGTGCCCACCGCACTGCTGATGGGCGCCGGCTACACCCCCACCCTGGCCCTGGCGGACGACGCCTCGACCAAGGACATGGCCAAGGCCTGCGCCACCGCGACGGACACCCCGCTCCAGGACGCCACCCCGTCGGCCTCGGCGGACAGCGGCAAGCAGCCCGCAGCGACCGACGCCCCGTCGGCCACGCCGTCGCCGAGCGCCTCCGCCCCGGCGGCCGGGCAGAGCAGCGAGCCGTCCGGCGGTGGGACCCCGGCGCAGAGTGCGACACCGTCAGCCGACCCCTCCGCGCCGGCGACCGGTGCGGCCGACGCCGGCGGTACCACGGGCCAGTCGGCGGCCGAGAAGCTCTCCCAGGCCGCCAGGCTCCCTGCCGCGTCCCCGTCCCCGAGCACCACCGCCACCACCGGAACCACCGCTGCCGACGCACGCGGACAGGGGCTGCTGGGCGGACTGCTCGGCGGTGTCGGCGGACTGCTCACCGGTGGCGGTTCCTCCGGGGGCGCCTCGGCGACCCCGACCCCCTCGCCGTCGGCCA
>NZ_LIQR01000440.1 GCF_001418575.1 Peterkaempfera griseoplana | reverse complement strand
CCGCGGGCCTGGGCGGTGAGGGATGCGGCGTCGGCGCGCAGCTGATCGGTTGCCTCGCGCAGGGCCCGGCGGGTCAGCGACAGGGAGGTGTTCACCGTGCGGCGGGGTGCCACGGCCGAGCGGGCGCTCTGGTCGATGCCGGTGAGGTCCTCGGCTGCCCGATGGGCGGTGTGCAGGTGGGTGAGGGCGCTCTGGAGAAAGGCGGCGGTGCGGGTGTGGGTGGCGGCGAGTTGGCGGTGCATCGGGCTGGTCCTGGCCACGGTGGTCAGGTAGCGGGCGCGGGCCAGGATGTTGGCCTGGAGGGTGGCCAGGCGTACCAGGTGGCCGGCGACCTCGCCGGGGCCGGGTGGGCCGCTTTCGCGGGAGGCGGCGGGAAGGTCGACACGCTGTTCGTCGAGGAGCGCGGCCAGGGAGCGCAGCGCGGCGGCCAGTTGGGTGACAGGGTTCGGTGCGGTCAGGGAGCGGCTCCAAGAAGCAGGACGATAAGGCAGCGAGTGCAGCGCCGGGGCTGCGGTCAGGGGCCGGCGCGCGGGGATGCCTTGGGACGCTGCGGCGGTCGCGCAGCGGGCTGAGGCGGGGTGTGGGCGGCTGCGGTGCGCGGGGCGCCGGCGAGGACCGGGCCGGGGCGGGGCGGCTGGGTGCCGGTGGCGGTTTGCCAGCGGTGCTGGATGGCGGCGAGGGGTTCCAGAGCCTGGGTGGCGGCACCGAGGAGCTGGGTTGCGGGTAGGGAAGGGTCCAGGGCGAGGGCGCGGATGATTCCGGCGCTCGTGGCGGCCTGACGCAGGAGGGAGGCGAGCAGCACGGTCTCGGCCCAGTACCCCGGATCTCCAGCACTCGTTCCTGCGCAGATGCCACGGATGCGGTCGGGGGTGAGGGTACGGGAGGTGAGGGCGCCGCGGCGCTGGACCTCCCACAACACGGTCAAAGCGTCCACCGGCTCCCCGCGATGGGCCAGCGCGGTCAGCGCGTGGTAGACGGCGCGGTGGCCGGGATCGAGGAAGTCCTCGCCCGTCAGCCACTGGGCGATGCCGACGATGGCGGCGGGCTGGTCGGTCAGGGCGCCGAGCAGCATGGCCTCACTGCCGCGCAGCGCCTCGTCGCCGGCCGGGTCCGGGCGCCGGGCCGGAGGCTGCGGGAGAGGCCTGCGGGGGCGGGGGTCCACGGCGCCCCAGGCGTCGGTCAGCTGCCGGATCGCCTGCCGCAGCACCTCGGCCAGGTGCACGGCGTCCTGCATGTCGCTGCTTTGGGCGGCGAGCAGCAGGCGGTGGGCGTGCTCGTGCAGGGCGCGGTGCACCGCGCTCTCCAGGACCATCCGGGCGTAGGCGGGGGCGTGTTCGGCGCGCGGGCACGCCGCGATCAGGGCATGGGCGTAGCTGGGGGTCAGCCCGGGGCTGGCCGCTTCGGCCGCGCAGATCGCCTCCAGCGCCCAGGCACGCCGGGCGTCGGGGTCGGCCTCTGATGCGAGTGCGCGGTGGTCGGCGGCGTGCTGGGCGAGCAGGACCTCGTAGAGGGCGGCGTGGGCAGGCCGGTGGAAGTGCCGGACCTCCAGCCAGTCGGCGAGCGGCGGGAGTTGGGCGGGGTCCAGGAGCAGGGCTCCGAGCAGGGCCTGCTCCGCCTGCATCTGCGGGGTCACCGCTACGCACTCTGCCGGGGGGCTGCGGACAGGAACCGGGCCAGGAGGTCGAGGTCCCGGGCCAGCACGGGGTCCTCCAGCCGGACGCGGCCGGCCTCGACGGCCAGATGCAAGCGCCGGTTGATCCGGACGACCGGAGTGTGGGGGATCGGGAACAGGGTGCTCATCACAGGTGACGTGCCTTCGTTGGAGGGGTCAGGGGGTGCGCCGTCCGCTGCGGCGGGGCGCCGGGACGGGCGTGTGGGCGGTGGCGGACCATGCGGCCAGGCCGGGCAGCATCTCGGAGGCGGCGGCGGCGGCTGCTGCGGCGCGGCGCGAGGGCGGCGGTGACGCGGTGGGTGCAGCCAGAGTGCGGCTGCGGGAGCCGTAGATGGCATTTAGGTAGTGGGCGACCAGGTCCTCCCACGGCTTGTCCAGGAGCGAGGCGAGGACGCGGGCGGCCTCGGTGGGGGCGACGATGTCGCCCAGCTGCTGGCAGGCGGAGCTGCGTGACCCGGTCCACGGATAGTCGGCCGGCATCCCGACCAGCAGCGCGGCTTCCGGCACCGTGAACTTCCGTTCCTTGTTGTGCGCCCAGTACCAGCCGCGGATCTTGCTGGTGATGCCTGGTGCGGTCTTGTCCGCCGACCACTCGTTGCCGCCGGCCGTCCGCCTGTTCCCGCGGGTGTTGACGCGCACCCCCTCGGGCCAGCCCAGGGCCTGGGCCGCGTTTCGCGGGGCGACCGGCTCGCAGGGGTGCATGGCCTGGAGGTTGACGTAGTGGTGCCGTCCGGCGACCAGGTAGACGCGGCGGCGGTGGGAGGCCAGACCGGCGTCGGCGGCGTCCAGGGTCTGGTAGCCCGTGCTGCACCAGTCCGCGATGGTCAGCTCGTCGCTGAGGGCGTCCAGCACGATCTCGGGGAGCGCGCTGCTCTGTTCCATGGCCAGCCAGCGGAGGTTGTCGTAGCGGGCGGTGAGAGCGAGTGACCAGATCAGGGTTTCGGCGATCAGGCCGATGCGCTTGTCGGTCATCTGGGGCACCAGGGAGCGGGCCTCGTCGAAGGTCAGCAGCGGGCCGGTGAAGCCGCCGTATCCGTCCCACTCGGGATCCGAGCAGATGCCGCAGTTCTCCTCGTCGCAGCACTCCCCGCTGTCGTGCCAGTGCCCGAAGGTCGCTTCGCACGCCATCGTGAACGTGTCCAGCAACAATTCGATGTTGCGGTCCTGGTGGCCCTCGCGCTTGCCCGCCGGTGTCCACACCTGGCATGGAGCGCTGACGGTGAGGCCCTGGACGTACCGGAGCGCGGGGTGGACCGGATCCAGGGCCCGGACATCGGCGACGATGCGGCGGTGCCCGGCCGCCACCGCCGTCGCCGAGGCGTCCCACGCGATCTCGACCCCGACGACGTCGAAGGTGTCGCCGCCGGCGTCCAGCACGCGAAGGCCCTGCTCCCAACCACCAGCTCCAGCGAAGAGGTTGACGACGCGCTGGGGGTCACCGGGGCATGGGGGGAACAGCCACCGCACCGGCCAAGGGTGGGCCAGTGCCACGAGCTGGCTGTGAGACCACGGCCCCATCTGCAGGCCCTGGTCCGGCCAGCGCAGGTCTCCGGCGGTGGACAGCCTGGGCCGGAACTCCGGAGGCGGGATGGCGGGGTACGTGTAGGTCACCGCTGCCCCCGCCGGGTGCCCCGGGCCGGGGCGGAGCCGGACAGCGCGGGTACGCCGGCGATGTGGGACGGAGCAGGGCTGGGGCAGGCGCGTGTCGACGGAGTGCTCCGTGCGGCGGCGACACGGCCTTCGGTGCCGGTCTTGGCGGTGTTGGGCTGGGGGAGGGCGGCGGTGATCTCGGCGTCGATCCCGCCGAGGTCCTCGGCGTACTGGCGGAAGCGGGCGGCCCGCTCCGCCTGTGCGGACTGGTTGAGGCGGGCGGACAACTCGGTGAGGGACGTGCGCAGCTCCCGTAGATTGTCCAGTCCGCCGTTAAGGGTGATCTGCCCGCTGTCGGCGGCGCTGCGCTCGCCGCTGATCGCTGAGAGGTCGGGGTGGATCTCCCCGGCGATCTCGCGCAGGGCCTCGGCGTGGACGAAAGCGCGGCCGGCGAGCGCCGTGGGGTCGATGGAGCCGAGGTGGTTGAGGGTCGCCGCCAGCCTCCACAAGCCCTCCAGTTGGGCGGCGGCGGCGAACTCCGGGGCCGGGGGCGGCGCGAATGCCGCGGTGTAGACGTTGACGGCATCTCGGAGGCGGTCGGCGCGGATACGGTCGACCCGCAGCAGGTTCTGCTGGTTGTAGCGGGTGAGGTCGCCGCCGTCGCGCGCATTGCGGGGGAGGTGGCTGTCATCGAAGACGGCGTGCTCACTGAAGCTAAACCAGTTGCTGGCGATCTCTCCCGCGGTGGGGGACACGATGCTGATCCGTACACCGGACCAGGTGTCCTCGCGGATGGTCGGGGTGAGCGCGGCGATGACGACCACGTCGCCGCGGCGGGCCACCTGCTGGGTGCCGGTGACCTCGCCGTCCGGCAGCGGGCACATCAAGCGCAGAGCGAGCGCCCGGTCAACGGATCGGTCCAGGGCTGTACCTCCGGGGTGAGTGGGAGAAGTGCGAAACCAGCGGGTGAGGCTCGGCGGGCCGGGCGGGATCCCTCCTCCCGGTTCAGCCCCGGCAGGTCCCTTGCGCTGGACAACCGGGGGCTCCATCCGGGGCAGACCAGGGGGAAGGGCCGGGTCTACGGACGTGCGTGGCCTTTGCGAGGGAATGTCCGCTGCCCCAGCGCAGCGGTGCTGTTGGTCGTGCTCTCGGCGGTTGGGCCGGCAGCCGGTGAGGCTGCCTGCGCGGCCTCGGCCCGGGCGCGGGCCAGGTCGCCGGCGCGGGCCTGGTCGATCAGAGTCTGGACGCTGTCCTGGAGCTGGCCAGCGAGGTCGTCGAGTGCTTGCGCGTGGGCGTCCAGCTGTTCGGCGATGCGTTGGCCACCCGGTATCTGGCGGGCGCATTCGGCGGCCTGCTCCAAGAACTGGTGAAGGCGGGGCAGAGCACCGTCGTCGTAGCTGACGCGCTCCAGGACGGCGGCCAGCTCGGCCGCGTCCTGGCAGTGGACCAGCAGGTCGGTCCACGGCAGCGTGGCGGCGCCGGAGTCGGCGGGTAGGGCGCGCCTTGCAGTGCGGTCCCGGACGCGTACGAGTCCCCAGCGCACAAGGTCGTCGTCGGTCGGCGTGCCGGTGTTGTGGGAGCGGATCTGGGCGGTGGCGCGGCCCACGTTGTCATACAGCTCGAAGTCGGGGTTTCCCCACACGGGACGGGAGTCTCCTCGGGTGAGGGCGAGGTTAGGCGGCGTCGCCGGAGCGGCAGGCGTAGGGGGAGCAGCCGTCGGTCGGGCCGTGCTCCCACTCGTCGTCCAGGGGCAGGCGGTCCTGCCGGGCGAGGAGCTCGTGGCGGGTGGGCTTGTCGATCGGCGCCTGGTCCAGCGGGACCCGGGAGCGGTGGAGGAAGGCCTGGCCGAGCAGAGGTCGGCCCTCGGCGTTGGCGCGGGCGTTGCCCGCGCGGATGCGCCGGTCGAAGTCGACGACGTCCGCCCACGCGGCGGGTGAGGTGTCGCGGATCGCCCGCCACTGGGCGTTGCCGTGGTACGGGCATCCCAGGCAGGCCGACTTCGGGGTCGAGGCCAGGTCGAACTCGGCGAGCAGCCCGAGGCAGTCCTCGCGGGACAGGCCCATCTCGATCAGCGGGAAGCGGTTCCGGGTGTAGCGGACATCTGCGTCCTTGGCCCGGTGGAACTCATCGGTGGAGATCCCAATCCACTGCTCCACGACCACACCCGAAGGCACCCGGGCCGGATACGGGTAGCCTAGAAGGGCCCTGACCTGACGCTTTATCGGTTTGATCTTGTACTCGGAAGTGCATTGGCGCCTCGCCATTCCGTTCCCGCCGTCGGGATTGCGGATGTAGAGGGGCATGGACGCGAACCGGTGCTCGGGGTTCAGGGCGTCCGCTCGGATGTCGCCGGAGGACACCCGCAGGATCGGGATACTGGCCGGCCGGGCGATCTCGTGCTCGATGCGGTCCAGGTGCGCGTAGACCTGGGTGGGCTCCCATCGTGTGTCGGCGAAGATCGCGTAGTCGAGTTTCGGGAGCTCGCCGAGGGCGGAGAGCAGCAGCAGCGTGGTGGACTGCACCCCGGCGCCGAGACTGAGGGTCCGCAGAGCCGGCTCGGGTGCCGCAGGGGCGGGTGCGGTTCCTGCGCCGCCGGGGCGCGGTCGCGGTACTCGAGGCAGGCTCATACGGCCCCACTCCCGGCGGCCTTGGTCAGAGCGCGCCGGGTGATGGTGGCGGTCTGCCGGGCGGAGGCTGCCGCGATGGCCGTGGAGGCCGGTTCCTTGTACCAGGGCCTGAGGTCCAGCAGGGCGGGCTTGAGGCCGGTGGCTAGCAGCAGGGCGGTGCCCTTGGGCAGGGCACGGATGCGGTCGGGCGGCAGGATCCGCTCCATGCGCATCGAGGTGGAGGTGGAGCGCCCGGACTCCGAGGCAGAGTGGGAGACGGTCTGCACATCGTGCTCGCCCACCAGGCGGGAGAGCTTGTCGGCGAAGTCGGCGTCATCAATGCCGGAGCCGACCAACTTGATGGTGGCGGCGGACCACAGGGCGTCCATGCCCGCCTCGCCCCAGACCTTCTGGCCCTGGCGGTAGGACTGCAGGATTGTGACGGGGATGACGCCGCGGGACCCGAGGTGGGAGTAGAGGTCGGGCAGGTCGCCGATCTTGCAGACGTTCGCGGCCTCGTCCAGGATCGCGATCAGCGGCGGATCCAGGCGGCCGCCGTCGCGTTCGGCCTGGATGACGGCGGTGCGCATCACGGAGTCGGCGGCTGCGGCGATCAGGGCGGAGGCGGAGCCGCCGCCGTCCTTGGACAGCAGGTACAGGGTGTCGTGGGCGGTGACGAACTCGGCCGGGCGGAACTCGGGGACGCGGGGGTCGGGGGTGACCCAGGCGGCGATGGCGGGGTCCAGGAGGCAGCTGGCGTACTGGCGGGCGGTCTCGTAGATGCCGTCCCGGGTCTCGACCGCGCCGGAGACGGTGCCCTGGAGCTGGGCGGCGACGGCGGTCAGGCCGTGGGCCTTGAGGATGTCCAACGGGGTGCGGTCGGCCGGGGCGGCGAGCCAGGCCAGGCAGTCGGTGATGGGGCGCTCGTCGCGGGCCGCGGCCAGGAACAGCGACATGAGAGTGTTCTGGGCGGCCGTGGACCAGAAGTCGGAACCGTTGGACTCGTCCACCGAGGCGGTGACGAAGTGTCCGGCCAGCCGCCGGGCGCCGGGCAGGTCGGTCGCGTCGGCGAGGGGGTTCCACCACATCTCGCGCGGCGCGTGGGCGATCTGCTGCGGATCCATGGTCCACACCCGGCCGACCCGTGCGCGGGCGTCCAGGGTGGCGGTGTAGGCGTCGCGGGCGGCCTTGTTGGAGGTCAGCAGCACCGGGCCGGGCGCGGCCAGCATCGCGGGGATCGCCAGGCTGGTGGTCTTGCCCGAGCGCGGCGCCATGATGGCGACGCAGACGTCCTCCCAGCTGGAGCGGACCTCCGGCCCGCCGGGCAGGGAGCCGAGGAGGACGCCGGTGTCCTCGGGGCGAATCGCGCCAGGCTTGGCGTCGGCGAGGCTGGGACGCAGGTCTCTGGCTTTGGCGGTGATCTCCTTCGGCAGGAGCACCGGCAAGTCCCGGGCAGTGGCCAGACCTGGGGTACGGCGGCGCCTGCGGACAGCCCACGCGCGCAGGCCCAGGACGGCGGCGGCGACAGTGACCAGCGCGGGGACGATCCGCGTCGTGACCTCGCGCAGCACGGGGTCCAGGTGCGGCCACAGCTGGTCAGGGTGCAGGGCCGCGGTGAGTGGAGCGAACGGGGCACGCGGTCCAGCGCCGGTGACCGAGGCGGTGGCGGTGCCGCAGATCCACGCGACGGTGCCGAAGGCGGCCGCTGTGACGGCTGCGCCGATGAGGGCGTAGAGGAGGGCGTCGGTGCCCGGGGTGGGAGAGGGGGCGGACGGAGAAGGAGGAGCTGTCTCTGATACACATGTGACGCTGGCCAAGAACAGAGGGGTGTTGGCCCAACAGGGCCGCACCTCGGTGCTGGTCAAGACGGAGTGGATCTACTGCATCTGACCGGACGGTGCGCCGCCGCTCCGCTCCACC
>NZ_LIQR01000044.1 GCF_001418575.1 Peterkaempfera griseoplana | reverse complement strand
CGTGTCCCCGGAACGGCCGCGGCCCCCGGCAGCCCGAGCAGCTCGGCCTCCGCGTCCGTCCCGTCGCCGGGCACCCCCACCCCGGCGACCTCGGCCGCGACCCACGCCCCCGGCACTCCGACCGCCCCGGCGACGCCCGCCCGGCCCGCCATCGCCTGCGCCGACCGCGTCCTCGCCGCGATGACCGAGGACCAGCGGATCGGGCAGCTGTTCATGGGCGGTCTTGCGGCCGCCCGTCCGGACCCGGCCCGGGTCGGCATCCTGCGCGACAACCACGTGGGATCGATCATGCTCACCGGCCGCAGCGCGGCCGGGACCGCGGCCACCCGCAGGATCGTCGACGCGCAGCAGGCTCACGCGGACCGGGTCCTGGGCCGGCCGGTCAGGATGCTCGTCGCCACCGACCAGGAGGGCGGGCAGGTCCAGGTGCTGAGCGGCCCCGGTTTCTCCGCCATCCCCAGCGGGCTGGTCCAGGGCGGCTGGTCCCCTGCGACGCTGCGCAGCCGGGCGGCCGTCTGGGCCGGCCAGCTGAGGTCCGCCGGGGTGACCCTCGACCTGGCACCCGTGTCGGACGTGGTCCCGGCGGCACTCGGAACCCGCAACGCCCCCATCGGCCGCTACCAGCGTGAGTACGGTCACACGGCCACCGCCGTGACCTCGCACAGCACCGCCTTCGCCGCCGGCTTCACACAGTCGGGCGTCATGACCACCCTCAAACACTTCCCCGGCCTGGGCGAGGTGCTCGGCAACACCGACACCACCGCCGACGTGGTGGACTCGGTGACCACCGCCGGCAGCGCCGCTCTGGCGCCCTTCCGCACCGGCATCCAGGCCGGCGCGCCCTTCGTCATGATCTCGTCGGCCACCTACAGCAGGATCGACGCCAGGCACCAGGCGGTCTTCTCCCCGGCCGTCATCAACGGCCTGCTGCGCACCGGCCTCGGCTTCCGGGGGGTGGTCATCTCGGACGACCTGGGGAACGCCGCCGCCGTGCACGCCGTCGGCCCCGGGCAGCGGGCGGTCTCGTTCCTGCAGGCGGGCGGGGACATGATCCTCACGGTGGAGCCGCGTACCGTCCCGGCGATGGTGCAGGCCGTTCGAGCCCGGATGCACCAGGACGCTTCCTTCCGGGCCGGGGTGGAGCAGAGCGTGCGCCGCATCCTCGCCGTGAAGCAGAGGGCGGGCCTGCTCACCTGCGGCTGAGCTGCAGCGTTGTGGCCTGCCGTACAGCTGTGACGGGCGGCCGCCGGAACCGCCGGCCGGGCTCCGGAAACCGACGTCAACCCCGCGTTCGGGGGGCACGCCGGTCACCCGCCGACCCAGCGGTGACTGAGGGCTGTGCCGACTGCGGGCGACCGGGTGCCTGTACCGAAGGCCGTCGCTGTGTGACGATGAGGAGACAAGAGATTGGCCGGCGCCCTGCCGTAGTCGTTGCGGGGACCGGCCTACGGGTATCGGAAGTCGCCCTCCACACGGGCATCCGATCCCGCCATCGCTGCCGGGCAGGCCTTGTCGGCGCTCTGCGGCCTTGGGCTCACGACCCCCGGAAGGGGGCGCGCCTACTGTGATCGTCACCGCCAGCTCGAACAACGGTGCTACGACCGTCATCAGCCCGCGCGGGGAAATCGACTTCACCACCCTGCCCGACCTGCTCACCGCCGCCAGGAAGCTGCCCCGCTGCGTCACCGAGGTCGTCTGGGACCTCCGCGAGGCTGCGTTCATGGACGTCGCAGGCCTGCACCTGCTCGTCGACCAGCGCCTGGCCTGCCGGGGAACGAACCGGACGCTCACTGTGACCGGCCTGGGCCAGCAGCCGCAGCGGCTCCTGACCCTGGTCAGTGAGCTGTTCCCCGCCGAGGAGTGGGACGCCTTCCTCGAAGAGATGCAGTCGCCGGCCGCTGTCGGCGTGTCCGGGAGCACGGAACCCGGCCGCTGAGCGGCGGTTCCCCGCTGCGGCGGAGGCGCGGCCGACTGCCCCCGGCCGGCGGGGCTCCAAAGGCCTAGGCCAGACACCGGGGGGCAAGCGGCCCACCTGCAACTTTCGGTCACCGACGCCGCTGGGCAACTGCGTGCCGCAGCCGTCCCCGCCCCCCGGCTCCAGAGTCTGGGGCCGTCTACAGGAGTGCCCGGGCAGTGGGTGCCGGCGCGTCCGCGGGCTGCTCCCCGTGCCGCTCCTGCCAAACGCGACAGGCTTCGATCCGGGCAACCACCCACGGGTCGCCGGCCAGCTCCGGGGGCAGCACGGTGTGTTCGTCGAGCACCGCCCCGGAGAGTTGCTCGGCGGTCAGCGAGACCGCATCGGTGAGGTCGGCACCGCGAAGGTCCGTGCCCAGCAGCGAGGCACCGCTCAGGTGCGCTCCGCGCAGGCTCGCCTTCGCGAGTTGGGCCTGGTCAAGCTGTGCCGAGGCCAGTACCGCACCGCTCAGGTCGGCACCGTTGAGGATCGCCTCGCGCAGGTCGGCTCCGCGAAGATCGGCTTTCCTCAGGTCCGCCCAGGTCAGATATGCACGGGAGAGGCGGGGCGGATGGCCCAGGTCGAAGCTGCGCAGAATCAGTCCGGCCAAGCCGGTGGAGCGGAGATCCAGACGTCGCGCCTCGGGGCGCTCCGGCCGGCGAGCCAGCACAGTCAGCGCCGCCTGGATGTCCGTGGCGGGCTCGGTGCCCCTGCCCGGTGCGGTGCGCGGGGCCGGGACGGCCAGCTCGGCACCGGCTGGTACCGGCGCCTGGGCATGCTCACGCACGTACGCTGCTAGGAGGGCCACCACAGTGGCATGTTCCTGGGCTGACTCGGCCATGACGTGCTCCAGGGCGTAGATGCCGCCCAGCTTCGACTCCAGCTTCTCGGAGGCCAACTGGCCGACGGCTGTGCTGAACCGCTGGGTGACCTGCCCCCGCCGGGACAAGTGGTAGGTCCGGGCGGTGTACCCCAGACCCAGGAGCACAGCAACGCCGCCGCTGGAGGCGAGCACTGTCTCGCGTACCGCGTTCAGCGCGTCCGCCTGGTCCTTGCCGTTCAGGGCGCGGACGGTGTGCCCGGCGATCAGCCACGACACCGGACCCAGAACCAGCAGGACCAGCGCCAGAGCACCGGGCACCGCCAGGACCAGGCCGATGGTGGTGCGGTGCCGACGGACCCGGGCCGCCAGGACGGTACGGAGCTGCGATTGAGACCTCATGTCGAGCTATTCCAGCGCATGGCGGGGACCCGGGCGAGATCGCCTCGGCTAAGGGTTGTCCCATAATTGATCACGTGCGGCTGTGGAGGTACTGACTCCCGTGCCGCTCGTTACGCGGCCTGCAGGAGGTTGTGCAGGCGGGCGATGCCGAGCATGGCGTGGTGGACGCCGTCGCCCTTGAGTCGGCAGTCGCGCAGAATCTTCCAGGTCTTCATGCGGGCGAAGACGTGCTCGATCCTGTTCGTGGGAGTGGTTGTGTTCCTGCTTCCACTCGGAGAGCTCTCCGCCGGGCGGGCGGCGGTGCGGGATGACCAGGCCGGTACCCAGGTAGCCGCCGTCGGCGATAGTGGTGGCCTGGCCGACGGCGGCCTTCGCCCCGGACTCCTCCCATGCCGTGCTGTCATGCCGGTGGCCGGGCACTGGGCGTCCGACCGCCACGACCAGCCGCGTGTCGGCATCGATGACGACCTGGTGGTTGGTCGAGTACCGGTTAGTGGTTCGTCTCGGATCCTTGTACGGGTAACCCGGTAGGTTGCATGCCGCGGACTTGCTTGTGCAGCTTCCAGGCGTACAGCGATGGGGTCCGATGCCATGGCTCCGAAGGCGCAGAGGTTGGTGGCCAGGGTGGTCGGGCAGGTCGAGGTCGGCTCGCGGGGCGGGCTCTGGTGGTCTTACTGCTGCCCTTCGTCGGCTCGGCGCGCTGTGCTGAAGCGACGCTGATAGGCGGCGGGGCTGAGCGACAATTCCCTCACGAAAACTCTCCGCATACTCTCGTAATTCGGGAATCCGGCAAGGGATGCCGTCTGCGTCGCGGTATACCCCTGGTCGAGTAGAGCTTTCGCCATGTCGAACCGGATCATCTCCACGTACCGGGCCGGCGTGGTTGACAGCTCTTCACGAAAGAGCCGCGTCAGGTGCCGAGGGCTCACATTGAGGTGCTTGGCGAGTTCGCCGAGTGAGTGGTTTCCCCCGGGATTCGCCGTGATCGCGTCGGTGATTCTGCGGAGGGCCGGAGATCGGGGCGGCGATCCCTGCAGTGGAGCGGAGAACTGTGATTGGCCGCCAGAGCGCTGCAAATAGACCACCAGGGCGCGGGCGACGTCGCGGGTCAGATCAGGGCCGTGATCCTCCTCGACGAGTGCCAGTGCCAGGTCGATGCCTGCGGTCACGCCCGCCGAGGTGTAGGTGGTGCCGTCACGGACGTAGATCGCGTCGGGTTCGACGCGGCTGGCCCGGCAGCGGGCGGCGAGCTCGTGCGCGACCTTCCAGTGCGTGGTCGCGCGCTTGCCGTCCAGGAGGCCGGCGGCGCCGAGGATGAATGCCCCGGTGCAGATGGACGCGACCCGGCCGGCCCGGCCCGCCAGCGTTCGCGTGGCCTCGATCAGATCACGGGGCACAGGTGCGCGCGGGTAGAGGTCTGCGCCGGCCACCAGGAACGTGTCAGGAGCAGGCTCCGTGGCGGCGGCGTCGACTGCGATCCGGATCCCGATGGACGAGGTGACATCGGCACCGGTCGGTGACACCAGCACGATCGTGTAGTCGGCACCGAGCCGGTTCGCTTCCCCGAATACCTCCGCGGGGCCGACGACGTCCAGGAGTTTGACCCCGTCGTAGACCAGGATCGCAACCCGATGCTTGGCGGAGCCCACAATCCCGCTGCCCGCCTGTCCGGATTCGGGTGACTCATGGCCGGACCGAGGGAGCGCCGGACGCCGGGTGGTTGGCAGTGTGGAAGACGGACGCACCGTCCATTCGTAACACACCGATGTCGGAAGGAGAGAGGTCATGAGCGAGATCATCGCGGGGGTAGAGATTCCTGAAACGGCGGCGGTCGCCGAGGCCACCCGCCTCATGCAGGAGATGACCAGCCCCCTCATCTACCACCACTCCCGGCGCGTTTTCGTCTTCGGCGCCATGCATGCTCACAGGTTCGGCCTGGAGCCCGACCCGGAGCTTCTCTACCTGTCCGCCATGTTTCACGACACGGGTCTCTTGACGCCGTTTTCTGACGTGGAGCAGCGCTTCGAGGTCGATGGAGCCGACCACGCACGCAAGTTCATGCTCGATCGCGGTTTCCCGGCCACGGCCGCCGACGTGGTGTGGACGGCGATCGCGCTGCACACGACTCCGGGAATTCCGGGGCGGATGGGCCCGGAGATCGCCATCACGCACTTCGGGGTTCTGACCGATGTGCTCGGATTCGGTCTGGACGAGCTGGATCGCAGCCAGGTGGACGAGGTCACCGCCGTCCATCCGCGGGGCGACTTCAAGAACGGGTTTTTGCAGGCCTTCGTCGACGGACTCAAGTACCGCCCGGAGACCACGGACGGAACCGTGAATTCTGATGTGCTGGAGCACTTCGTTCCCGGCTTCCAGCGCACCACCACGGTCGAGCGCATCTTGGGCGCTCCCTGGCGGAGCTGATCAGGACGCCATAAGAGGACCGGATCGCCGAGGTGCTGGATGGCTCCGGGCCGAGTGCCGGGCAGCTCGCCTCGCGGGCACAACGGCGGGTGGCCAAAGCAAAGCAGTCGACGCCGCAGGCGTCGAAGGCGGAGCGTGAACGCGTCCTCGCGGTCTTCCGCGCCGCCTACGAAAGCGGCGACCTGGCCGGGCTGGCAGGCGGACGCCGTCCACGTCACCGACGGCGGCGGCAAGGTCTTGGCGGCACGCAAGCTCAACCACGGCGGCGAGCGCGTCGCCGACGTCATGGTGCGTACGGGACGCCAGTGGCGTCCCGTACCGCATCGACTTCGCCGAAGTAGGCGGCGAGCTCTCCCTCGTGTTTCCACCGGGAAGGCAGGGTCTATATCCGTTGACACGATCCAGATCACCAACGGTCTGATCACCGTGTACCACAGGGTCATAAACCCCGCCGAACTCATGCGCGTCTGAGCTGTCCCACCCGAACGGCCTACCTCGTCACCCTGATGAGAGCGCACAGCGGGCGACGAAGGAATACTCGGCAACAGGTGAGACAGCATCGTCATGCCGCCCAAGGTCCGGCCCAAGGACGGGCGGGCCGCCTTCTTCGTCGTCGAACCCGACCGCGCCCGGCTCGCCGAGCTCGCCACGCGGCTGAGGGACGGCCGGCTCAAGCCGTTCGTCGGTGCTGTGCGGCCGCTCGCCGAGGCGCCCGCCGCGTTCGCCCCCGGCAAGACGATCATCCGCGTCACGGAAGACTGAATCGGGAGACCCATTGTGATCGGAATGCGAATCACCGCTGGCCTGCTGGCTGCGGCCACGCTGACTGGGGCCACGGCCTGCTCGGCCTTCGACCAGCCCGCCCACGCCAAGGCGCAGGCGCCGGTCGCGGCATCGACGCGCCCCGTCGAAACCTTCACACCGCTGCTCCAGCAGGCGCTTCCGAATGTGAAGGGCAAGACGTTCACCTCAGCGATCGTCGCCTTCCCGCCCAGCGCACGCGCGCTGCCGCACCGGCACGGCCAGGCGTTCGTCTACGCCTACGTCCTCGAAGGCACCGTGCGCAGCAAGCTCGACGACAAGCCCGCGACCACCTACCACAAGGGCGAGAACTGGGTCGAGCAGCCGGGCGCCCACCATGTCCTCACCGAGAACACCAGCCGGACCAAGCCGGCAAAGCTCCTGGTCGTATTCGTCTCCGACGCTGGGGCCAAGCTCAAGGTCGACGACCCGAAGTCGTAACCCCGGGGCATGGAGGGAGGCGGCAACACTCTCCCCGAGCTCCGCCCCTGCCGGAGCATGCCCCATCCACCACCAAGACGTGCCCGACAAGCGCGGCGCGGACCACGCGAAGGAAGCAAAGGAACCATGACCGACCCCCAGCGCGTCAACATCGGCGAGCAGCACCCGGCCGCCTACAAGACCCTCATTGCCCTGTCGTCGGAGGTGGAGAAGGCCGCCGCCGCAGCGGGCCTCGACCCGCTCCTGGTCGAGCTGCTGAGGATCCGCACCTCCCAGATCAACGGCTGCGCGTTCTGCCTGCGCATGCACACCCACGACGCCCTCAAGAAGGGCGAGAACCCCGACCGGATCGCGGTGCTGCCCGCCTGGGCAGAGACCGGCTACTTCTCCGACACCGACCGCGCCGCCCTCCGCCTCACCGAGGCGATCACACGCGTGCCGGACGGACACGTCAGCGACGAGGACTTCAACGCCGCTGCGGCCATACTCACCGCAGACCAGATCTCGGCAGTCGCCTGGCTGGCAACCGTGATGAACGCCTTCAACCGCGTCGCGATCACCAGCCGGTACCCCGTCGGCAGCTGACCTCGACGGCGCGCGTTCGGGGCTCCCTCCTGGGCAGCGCGGGTCAGGGACGATGCTCAGCGGCTAGGCGATCGCCAAGCGCACCAGCCTGCTCGCCCCAGACGGCAGCTGCCGCTGATCGCGGAGCAGGCTGCGATCCGCAGCGTGTCCGAAGCGACAGGTAGTTCTCCGTAACGGTGGTCCCACCACCCCCCAGGAGCGGACGGCGAAGCCTTCAGCCCGCTCCGACGTCGTGATCGACGGCTCAGTAACCAACCTCGTGAGCGATCCGACTGGTCAGCGAGCCGCGCAACGAGCCCCTTGGGGAGCCAGGTCGCGCCCAGGAGAGACAGTCCGGTCGGGAGCGGGCTGGGGCGCGTGGCGCAGCGTACCGACAGAGGTGTCGGCAACATCCGATAAGATGCTGACACTCGCGTCGTCAAGTTCCAGTAAAGGGACGGCGTGCTCAGTCGTGGTGCCCCGATCACCTTCATCGCTCGGAGAACTCCGTGTTCCTTGCTCTACGCGATCTGCGCTTCGCCCGCGGTCGCTTCGCCCTGATGGGCGCGGTGGTCGCGCTCATCGCCGTCCTCGGTGTCCTCCTGTCCGGACTTGCCTCCGGCCTGGCGGACGCCGGTATATCCGGCCTGCGCGCGCTCCCCGTGACCCATATGGCCTTCGACGAGAAGGCGACCAGCGAGCAGTTCTCCCGCTCGACCGTGGAGCAGCAGGTCTGGCAGGCGTGGTCCAGGGCCCCGGGAGTGAAGCGGGCGGAGCCGTTCGGTAACACCCTGGCCAACGCCCAGGTGATCCAGGGCACCAAGAAGGGCGAGGAGGTCAACCTCGCCGTCTTCGGGATGGCCCCCGACTCGTCCCTGGCCCCCACCCCCACCGAAGGCGTGGGCCTGAAGGCGGGCAGTGCGGGCATCGTGATCACCCGGGAGATCGCCGACCTGGGAGTGAAGATCGGGGACGTCCTGACCGCCGACAAGAGCGAGGTGCCGCTGAAGGTGGTCGGCCTGGTCGACAAGCCCATCTCCTACGGTCACATCGGCGTCGCCTACACCGACCTCGACACATGGCGGCGTCTTCACTACGGCCTGCCGGGTGACCTGCCCGAGGCCGCACGCCGGCAGGCCACCGCTGTCGCCCTGACGCTGGAGCCGGGGGCCGACGTCGCCGCCGTGGAGAAGGCGACCGCCACCCGCGCCGACAGCAAGGAGACCACCTACGGCGCGTCCCCCGGCTACACGGCCGAGTCAAGCACCATGGCCCTGATCAAGGGCTTCCTGTACGCCATCTCCGCCCTGGTCGTCGGTGCGTTCTTCACCGTCTGGACCGTGCAGCGCAAGGCCGAGATCGCCCTGCTGAAGGCACTCGGCGCCCCCACCGGATACATCCTGCGCGACGCGCTCGCCCAGGTCGTCGCCGTGCTCGTCGGCGCCACGGCCGTCGGCACCGCGATCGGCCTGGCCCTGGGGAGCGCGATGACCGGCAAGGCCCCGTTCTCCCTCTCCGCTCCGGCCATCGCCACCTCCTGCGGTCTGCTCATCGGCCTCGGGACCGTGGGTGCCGTCGTCGCCGTCCGCCGCATCACCGCCGTCGACCCTCTGACCGCTCTGGGAGCCTCCCGATGACCACACCCGCCACCGAGGACCAGGCCGCCCCGGACGCCGCAGGCTCCGGCGGACTGCGACTGGCCTCCGTCACCCTCACCGTGGGCGACGGCAACACCGCCGTCACCGCCCTCGACCACGTCAGCCTGAGCGTCGCCCCGGGCGAGTTCGTCGCCGTCGTCGGTCCCTCGGGATCCGGCAAGTCCAGCCTTCTCGCCGTCGCGGGCGGCCTTCAGCAGCCCACCTCGGGCGCCGTGCACATCGCCGGCACCGAGCTGACCGCCCTCTCGGACAAGGAACGCACCGCGGCCCGCCGCCGCCACATCGGCTTCGTCTTCCAGCAGT
>NZ_LIQR01000439.1 GCF_001418575.1 Peterkaempfera griseoplana | reverse complement strand
CCCTCGCCCCGGCCGGCCCCCTGACCCGGCTCTGACCGGCCCGGACCCGGCACCGCCTCCGGCCCCGCCCGCGCATCCGGGCGGGGTCGCAGTGCGTCCCGCCGCCCGGACCCCGGGTCGGGGCACTCACCGCGCGCACCCCGGTAGGACCCGAGCCGGGCCGCCCGGGGTGACACAGGCGCCAACTGCGTGAAGGGGGTGCGGAACTGAACCACCGGGGCGCGGTGTGCGTAGGTTCACACACCGCAACCGGCACCCCGGTACCGGGAGCGCCCCGGTCCTTTGGGAGGATCGCACCCATGCCCCGCACCGAGCGCACCGCCGACCAGCCCGAGCCGCTGCCCGTGCCCGGCCCGCGCCAGGGCCGCCACCGGGGGCAGCGCCGCAAGCAGCGCCGCAGCCGTCGGGGCGCCGCGGCGGCGGGCACCGCGGCCGTTCTGGTGGCCGCGGCGGGCGGCTGGCTGGCCTTCGGCCCGCAGGGCGCGCTCACCAGCGCCTCGGCCTCCGCCTCCGCCGGCCGGTCGCAGGACGGCGTCGCCGCCGCCCGCGCCCGCAGCGGCGCGCTGGACTCCGGACACACCTCGTCCCCCGCCGCCGACCGCTCGGACCGCAACGACGGCACGGTCGCGGAACTCCCCGGCCTCGGAGCCGGCTTCCGGGCCAGGATCCCGGCCAGGACCAGCCAGGTGCTGCTGGTCTCCGGCGAGGGCCGGAACTCCGCCGACTCCACCGCCACCCTGTGGACCCGCACCGCGGACGGCCGCTGGCAGCCCGGCACCAGCTGGCCGGCCCACAACGCCCTCAAGGGCTGGACGGCCGACCACCACCTCGACGACCTGCGCAGCCCGGTCGGCGTCTACTCGCTCAGCGACGCCGGCGGTCTCAAGGCGGACCCGGGCACCAGGCTTCCGTACCACCGCGATCCGGACTTCACCGTCGGCGGCAAGGGCTTCGAGGGCGAGGACCTCGCGGGCTCCTTCGACTACGTGGTGGCGATCGACTACAACCGGGTGGCCGGCACCTCCCCGCTGGACGGCCGCAAGCCGCTCGGCGCGGACAAGGGCGGCGGCATATGGGTGCACGTCGACCACGGCGGTCCCACCCATGCCTGCGTCTCGCTCGCCGAGAAGGACATGGTGGCGCTGCTGAGGGCGCTGGACCCGGCCGCACACCCGGTCATAGTGATGGGCGACCAGGCGTCCCTGGCCGTCTGACCGCGGACCGCCCGGGCGTTGTCCGGGGGCTACAGCATCCGCTGTCCGATCCTGTATCAGGGCGTGAACCCATGACTCGCCGGTAACCGGGTTGAGTGGTGTCATGACAGGATCCCGCATCATGGCGCTGGGCCACTACCAGCCGCCCAAGGTGCTCACCAATGACGATCTCGCGCGTATGGTCGACACCGACGACGAGTGGATCCGCGAAAGGGTGGGGATCCGCACCCGGCACATCGCGGTGGACGAGACCCTGGTCGACATGGCCGAGCAGGCCGCCCAGAAGGCGCTGGCCAACAGCGGGCTGCAGCCCCACGAGATCGACCTGGTCGCGGTGGCCACCTGTACGGCGGTGCAGCGCAGCCCCAGCACCGCCGCGGCGGTCGCTGCCCGGCTGGGCATCCCCTCCCCGGCCGCGTACGACATCAACACCGCCTGCTCCGGCTTCTCCTACGCGCTGGCCACCGCGGACCACGCGCTGCGGGCGGGGGCGGCGCGCCGCGCCCTGGTGATCGGCGCCGAGCGGATGTCGGACACGGTGGACTGGAGCGACCGGTCCACCTGTGTGATCTTCGGCGACGGGGCCGGCGCGGCGGTGCTGGAGACCACCCCGGAGGGGACCGCGCCCGGGATCGGGCCGGTGGTGTGGGGTTCGGAGCCGGACAAGGGCGACGCGGTGGTGATCTCCGGCTGGGAGCCGAGGATCAGCCAGCAGGGCCAGACCGTCTACCGCTGGGCCACCACCAAGCTCGCGCCGATCGCCCGGCTGGCCTGCGAGCGCGCCGGAGTGGCGCCCTCGGAGCTGGCCGGTTTCGTCGCGCACCAGGCCAATCTGCGGATCATCGAGGCGATCGCGGCCAAGCTGGGCGCGGAGCAGGCGGTGATCGCCCGTGACGTGGTGGTGTCCGGCAACACCTCGGCGGCCTCCGTCCCGCTGGCGCTCAGCAAGCTGGTGGAGCGCGGTGAGCTGCCCTCGGACGGGCCGGTGCTGCTCTTCGGCTTCGGCGGTGGTCTGGCGTACGCCGGACAGGTCGTCCGCTGCCCCTGAGCGGGGCCCTGACGCGCTGCGGGGCGGCCCCGGTGATGCCGCGGCCGCCCCTGCGCGGGCGCGCTTCGGACGTCCGGCTTACCTCCCCCGAGGCACGGCCGGCGCCCTCCGTCCGTCCCGGTCCGGACAGGAGACCGGGGGTGCGCGCACGGTGGATGTGGTGCTGGTGGTGCTGGTGATGCGGATGGTTCTGGTGAAGCGTCATGGTGCGTGATGCGGGATGGTGCGGGGCAGCCCTACTTCGGCGGTCTCTTGCCGGTCACCGAGAGGTAGACCAGAGACGTCAGATTGGGCTTGAGGTCCTTGGCCTTGGCGCCCCAGGAGTCAAATGCCTTCTGGTGCTCGGCCGAGGCGGCCAGCAGGGTGATGAGCGAACCGGCGACGGCGCCGGCATTCGCCGACTTGTCGAACCGGTTCTTCGCCTGCATGTCCTTGAGGGTGTC
This sequence comes from Peterkaempfera griseoplana, assembly GCF_001418575.1. Taxonomy (GTDB): domain Bacteria; phylum Actinomycetota; class Actinomycetes; order Streptomycetales; family Streptomycetaceae; genus Peterkaempfera; species Peterkaempfera griseoplana. The sequence goes on along the minus strand of NZ_LIQR01000439.1, from coordinate 1,913 downwards.
GGTGAGCGGGCCGACCACGGCGTTGAGGACCTTCATGCGGATCTTGAAGAACCGCTTGTCCCCTTCCGCCGCACCCAGGGTGACCACACGGAGGATGGCGTCGTTCTTGCGCCAGAACCCGAGGAAGCCGTCAACCAGCTCCTCGGCGGTGGTCAGGCCGGTCTTTCCCGCCCAGGATTTGTCGGCCACGAGCTCCTTGAGCCCGAGGCTGTCCTTGGCCATTTCCTCGGCGATCTCGAGGACGGCGCCCTCGACATCCGGGAAGTACTGGTAGAACGTTGCGGGGGAGGTACCCGCCATCCGGGCGACGTCGATGACCTTGACGTCCCGGTACGGCGACGTGCTGAGCATCTCGCGGAGGCAGTCGAGCAGCTTCTGCCGCGTCGCCTGTCCGCGTCGCCCGGCGACGCGACCGTCGACGGTGCGAACTTGTCCTGTCATGCCGTCAGTTTACCCGCGCAAGATCAGGGCGCGATTCGGCAATGTGACGAATACTCCGACCGGGGGTGGCGCGGCAGCACCACAAGGGCGCGGAGAATGACCGGACGCTCTCTCTGTGTTGCATCCGAGGGTCCGTTACGGTTGTCTTCATGTCCAGGTCACGAGTTCCCGAGCCGGGCACTGACGGACAATTCGACGACATCCGGATCTTGCGGTCCGCTATGCATTCGCCGATGTCTTCGAATCCGGACCCCAGTCCGTAATGCAGTTGTGACTGGTCCGTTAGAGCCAATCGGAGTTCCCCTTCCGCGATGCGGCCGTCCGCGGCCCGCCCGGGACGGAGGCGAACCACGGCGCCGTGCCGTACGTCCTCCTCTTGGCGGCGGACCGCCGCGGCCTCCGGCATGCCCGGCGTCCCCGGGAGCGGTGCGGACCGGCCCTGCTGGTTGGGTGTTCGGCGGGTCGGCAATGGACAATCGGACGACCCACCCCGCGGCGGCACGCGGCGGGGCGGCAGAGCGGGGAGGTGCGGAGGAGTGGACCAGCTGACGGCGCACGATCCGAGGCGGATCGGGCCCTTCGAGGTGCTGGGACGCCTCGGCGCGGGCGGGATGGGCCTGGTCTACCTGGCGCGGTCCGCGTCCGGGCGGCGGGTGGCCATCAAGACCGTGCGCGCGGAACTCGCCGAGGACCAGCTCTTCCGGGTCCGCTTCAGCCGGGAGATCTCCGCCGCCAAGACCGTCAGCGGCTTCTACACCGCCGCGGTGGTCGACGCCGACGCCGACGCCCCCGTGCCGTGGCTGGCCACCGCCTACGTCCCCGCGCCCTCGCTGGAGGACCTGGTCAACGAGTGCGGCCCGCTGCCGGTGGAGGCGGTCCGCTGGCTGATCGCCGGCATCGCCGAGGCGCTGCAGTCCATCCACGCGGCCGGACTGGTGCACCGGGACCTCAAGCCGTCCAACGTCCTGGTGGTCGAGGACGGCCCCCGGGTGATCGACTTCGGTATCGCCGCCGGGGTCTCGCACACCCGGCTCACCATGACCAACGTCGCGGTCGGCACCCCCGCCTACATGTCGCCCGAGCAGGCCCGGGACAGCCGGAGCGTCACCGGCGCCAGCGATGTCTTCTCGCTGGGCTCGCTGCTGGTCTACACGGCCACCGGCCACCCGCCCTACCGGGGCGGCAACCCGGTGGAGACCGTCTTCGCCCTGCTCCGCGACGAGCCCGACCTCTCCGGCCTGCCCGAGGAGCTGGCTCCGCTGGTACGGGCCTGTATGCGCCCCGCCCCGGAGCGGCGGCTGACCCCCGCCGAGATCCAGGCCGAGCTGGCGCCGCACCTCTTCGCCCGGGGCGACTCCGGTGGCGACGGCGACGCGGGCGAGTGGCTGCCGCAGAGCGCCATCGAACTGATCGAGCGCAAGCGCGGACGCCGTACGGCCCCGCCGCCGCCCGTCCCGGCACCCGCTCCGGCC
>NZ_LIQR01000438.1 GCF_001418575.1 Peterkaempfera griseoplana | reverse complement strand
CCGCCGCCGCCCGGGCCCGCGCCGCCGCCGCCGACGCTGCCGGTCTCGTCACCGGTGAGCCGGCCGAAGCCGTTGTAGCCGAAGGTGAGCGAAAGGAAGCTGTTGTCCTGCGAGCCGCCGACATAGGGCCGGGACGAGGCCGGCATCAGCTCGACGACAGCGACCCACCAGCCGCCGGCCACCACCATGGCCGCACCTGCCAGCAGCAGCTGCCGCACCCTGCGCCACAGCCCGGTCGGTGCGGTCACCAGATGGGCCAGGGCGAACGCCGGGAGCACCAGGAACGCCTGCAGGGTCTTGGTGAGGAAGGCGAAGCCGAGGAGCACCCCGGCCAGCACCAGCCACCGGGTGCCGGCCGCCTCCTGGGCGCGCTGCACCGCGTAGGCGGCGAGGGCGAGCAGCAGCACCAGCAGCGCATCGGGGTTGTTGAAGCGGAACATCAGCGCCGCGACCGGCGTCAGCGCCAGTACCGCTCCGGCCAGCAGAGCGGCCCGGGGGGAGTGGCGCCGCCGCACCGCGGCGTGGACGGTGCCCACCGTGGCCACGCCCATCAGTGCCTGCGGAAGCAGCACGCTGAAGGAGCTGAGCCCCAGGACGCGTGCGGAGAGCTCCATGGGCCAGAGCGACATGGGGGGCTTGTCGACGGTGATGAAGTTGCCCGCGTCCGAGGAACCGAAGAAGAAGGCCTTCCAGCTGACCGTGCCGGCCTGGACCGCCGCGGAGTAGAAGGAGTTGGCCCATCCCGAGACGCTGAGGTTCCCCAGGTAGAGCACGGCGGTGGCGGCCAGCAGGCCGAGCAGGGCCGGGCGGGCCCAGCGGGGGTCCTCCGGCCGGCCCCGCCACAGCCGCACCGGGAGTCCGCGCAGGCCGCCGGGCGGCTCGTCCGCCGGTCCGGGGCCGCCATCGGGCGCGCCGGGCAGGGCGGGCGGCGGCGCGATCAACGGGACCGGCGCCCCGGGCTGCGGTGGCGAGGGATCGGGGAGGTGCGTGGTCATCGGTCGGGTTCCTCGTCCTGGTGGGAGTGCGGGGCGGTGGTGCCGCTGCGCTCCAGGCTTCCGAGCGTTTCTGAGGCGTTCGTGAGACCCGGCTGTGAACCGGGTGTGTTCCGGCCGGGGGCCGCCGCGCGGGTCCTCACGGCGCGACTCACGGCCGGTTCCGGGCGCCGGGTGGGGCGCTGGCGCGCTCCGACGGATCGCGGACCCGGGACGCACCCGCACCGCGCCTCCGGGACGCGCTGTGGTGATCAGCACGTGGTGCGCTGCTGCACATGACTTGCAGTTGAGATCTGAAGGCGAAAGGATTGCCGGGCTGTCGAACCGCCCCAGCCAGGAACGAGGACCCGTCCGATGACCACCGCCAGCGTGCCGGCCGAGGCCACCGAGGCTCCCCGCAGCCGTCCCAGGGGCAGGCTCACCCGGCAGGAGTGGTCTCGGCTGGCCGGGATGGGCGGCTTCGTCCTGCTGCTCCACGTCGTGGGCTGGTTCACCCTGCTGGCCATCGTGGCACCGCAGCACCACCAGGTCGGCGGCGTCGTCTTCGGCGCCGGCATGGGCCTCACCGCCTACACCCTGGGGATGCGGCACGCCTTCGACGCCGACCACATCGCGGCCATCGACAACACCACCCGCAAGCTGATGTCCGACGGGCAGCGGCCGCTGTCGGTGGGGTTCTGGTTCTCGCTGGGCCACTCCTCCGTGGTCTTCGGCCTCTGCACCCTGCTCGCCGTCGGCGTCAGGGCGCTGGCCGGCCAGGTCGAGGACGACGGCTCCGCGCTGCAGCGCACCACCGGACTGATCGGCACCACCGTCTCCGGTGTCTTCCTGATGCTGATCGCCGTGATCAACCTGGGGGTGCTGACCGGCATCCTCAAGGTCTTCCGGCGGATGCGCACCGGTGACTACGACGAGGCCGAGCTGGAGGCGCAGCTGGACAAGCGCGGCCTGATGAACCGGATCCTCGGCCGGGCCACCCGGGCCGTCACCAAGCCCTGGCACATGTACCCGGTCGGACTGCTCTTCGGCCTGGGCTTCGACACCGCCACCGAGGTGTCGCTGCTGGTGCTCGCCGGGGGCGCGGCCGCCTTCCAGCTGCCCTGGTACGCCCTGCTGACGCTGCCGGTGCTCTTCGCGGCAGGGATGAGCCTGCTGGACACCATCGACGGCTCGTTCATGAACTTCGCCTACGAGTGGGCGTTCTCCAAGCCGGTGCGCAAGGTCTACTACAACATCACCATCACCGGTCTGTCGGTGGCGGTGGCCTTCGTCATCGGCGGTATCGAGCTGACGTCGCTGGTGGCCGAGAAGCTGGACATCAGCGGTGGGGTGATCGGCTGGATCGGCGGCCTGGACCTGAACCTGGTGGGCTACGCCATCGTCGGGCTCTTCGTCCTGACCTGGCTGGTGGCGCTGGGGATCTGGCGGTTCGGCCGGATCGAGGAGAAGTGGACCCAGGGCCTGCGCCGGGGAGCGGCCGAGGAGGCGTGAGCCGCGGCCTGCCCGCCGCCGCCGCCACCGCGTGCGCCGGGGTGTCCGGGGCGCACCCCGCGCGCCCGTTGACCCCGCCGCGGGCGGCTGGGGATCCTGGGGACGGCTGGGGCCTCTCCGACACCGCACACGGGGCGGGAAGGGCGGAGGAGCCCTCGGGGGCTGCGCCGCCGCTGCGGCGTACACGGCATGAGGGGGACATGCGGTGGGATCTTCGACAGGCGTACGGACCGCTGCACGGACCGCAGCCGCAGTGACGGCCGCGTTGCTGCTGCTGGCGGCCTGCGACTCGGGCGGCGGCGCACCGGCCGGCGGCGCGGGCGCTACGGGGGAGGGGCTGCCCGCACCGGCCCCCAGCACCTCCGCGGCGGTGCCCAGCCCGACCCCGACGCCCTACGGGCGGTCGCTCGCCGGTCTGGTGGACCCGGTCGGCCGGGCGCTCGGCAGGGCCGCGGCGGCCAGGAGCGTCGGCGACCTGGGCGACCGCCTTGCCGACGCGCGGCAGGCGGCGGACGACGCGGCGCGCGGCCTCGACGACGTGGGCCCGCCGCAGAACGCCGCCCAGCCGCACCGGGACCTGGTGGCGGCGCTGACCCGACTGGCCGCCGACCTGGAGTCGGTCCGTGCGGACCTGGACCGCAGGCACTACTGCACGGCGTCCGCGGCGCTGGCGGGACTGGGCGCCTCCCAGGGGCTGAAGGCGCTGCCGGGGGCGCTCTCCCGGCTGGCCCGCGCCGGCTACCGGACGTCCTACCGCGCCCCGCACACCGGCGCCCGGCAGGACCGCCGCAAGTCCACGGGCAGCTATGTCCACAACGGCAGCCGCACCGGCCGCGGCGAGCTCACCATCGAGAACGGCGGCTCCCAGGACGCGGTGATCTCCCTGGCCAAGGGGAAGCGGACGGCGTACTCCGTGTATGTCCGCAAGGGCGCGGACTACAAGGTGCGCGGGGTGCGGGACGGCACCTACACCGTCTACTTCACCAGCGGCCGGGACTGGGACTCCAAGGCCAGACGCTTCACCAGGGACTGCGGGTTCAGCAGGTTCGACGACCCGCTGCGTTTCACCACCACGGTGACCAGCACCCAGATCCGCTGGAGCACCTGGCGGCTCACCCTGCAGCCGGTGTTCGGCGGCAACGCCACCACCTCGGACCTGGACGAGGGCTCCTTCCCGAGCCCGTGAGCCGGGGCCGTGGGTACCCGGGGGCCAGGTCCGTGAGCCGGGCCCGGGAAGGAGCTGCGGTGCAGCGGTCTCGCGGCGCTCAGCCGACGGTGAGCGCGGCGTCGTCCACCACGAAGGACGTCTGCTTGGTGGACCCCTCCGTCCCGGTGAACTTCAGGGTGACGGTCTGACCCGCGTAGGCGGACAGGTCGAAGCTCCTGGCCGTGTAGCCGGCGGCGGCGTTGAGGTTGGAGTAGGTGGCCAGGGTGGAGAGCACACTGCCCGCGCTGTTGAGCACCTGCACCTTGAGGGTGTCGTACGCGGTGGAGGTGGTGGTCTCGGCCGTGTCGACGTGCAGGTAGAAGGAGAACTTCGCCGAGGTGCAGCCGCTGGGCACGGTGACCTGCTGCGCCAGGGTCCGGGTGTTGGCGCTGCCGTAGCCGTTCAGCCAGGCGTCCCAGCTGCCGGCGTGGGCGGGCTCGGTGGAGCCGCTGTAGAGGATGTCGCTGTCGCTGACGGTCCACGGCGAGGCGCTGCCGGACTCGAAGCCCCCGTTGCCGAGCAGCTGCGCCGCGGTGCAGCCGCCGGTGCCGCCCGTCGTGCCGCCGGTGGTGGTCCCGCCCGTGGTGCCGCCGGTGGTGGTTCCGCCCGTGGTGCTGCCGGAGCCGGCGCCGGAGAGCCACTCGGTGGCGTTCAGGGCGAGGGCGGCATCGGTGCCCGCGGGGTCGTTCCAGCCGTCGTACAGGGTGTTGCCGGACTGCCCGGTGCCGTCGTCGGCCGGTGAACTGTCCCCCCAGATGGCCACCCGGCCGCTGCCGAAGGTGGAGGTGACGAAGAACGCCCCGGTGGTGCCGGTGGAGCTGTAGCCGGTACGCCACAGCAGGCCCTTGACGGCGGGGTTGTCGGCGGGCTTGAGGGTGAAGGTGGTGCCGTCCCGCAGGATGCTGCCGGTGACCGCGCCGAAGGAGCCGTGCAGCACGGGGTTGCTGCTGTCGGAGATCGCCCGGGGGTTGTCGGTGGAGACGTCCAGCAGGTCGACGGAGAAGCCGAAGGGGTCGGTGTTGTCGACGCCGTTGCTGGTGAGCAGGTCGTTGATGACGGCGGGGGAGTCGTAGCCGTCGTTGTTGCGGTCGCTGTTGTTGTGGTCCGAGATCAGGAAGAGCCCGCCGCCGTTCTGCACGAACTTCATCACGGCGGTCTTCTCCGCGCTGCTCAGCCGGACGTTGGGCTCCGGCAGCACGAAGGTGTCGAAGTTGGAGAGGTCCAGGGCGTTGGAGGTGTTGCCGTAGGTGATGGTGGAGCCCGAGGGCAGCGTCTTCAGGCTGTAGTCGCCGTGCCGCTGGAGTGCCACGCCCCAGGAGGACAGCGCGCCGGTCCAGGAGGTCTCGCTGCTGGGCGAGGAGTTCTGCGCCAGCGGGTCGGGCTGGCTGGTGCTGATGATCCAGTCGGCGTTTCCGGCGGTCTCCGCCTTGGTGTTGTCGAACAGCACCCGGTGGGTGGTGGTCGCGGCCGCCGCGGGTGCCGCGGTGGCGGCGGGCAGGGCGGCGGCGCCGGCGAGTGCGGCGGCCAGGGCGGTTGCTGCGCCGAGCAGGCGCCGGCGGGCAGGGGTGCGCGGTCCGGGCATGGTGACAGCCTCCGGGGGTGTCGAGCCGAGGGTTCGGGACCGGGCGCGGGGGCACGCCCGCAGAGGAGTATCCGCGCGTAGACCCGTGCGCTGCCAGGGGTGGGAGGTAAATGTGTCTTGAACTGTTCATGTCGCCCCCGCCGGGCCCTGGCGGAGCGTCAGGGACGGTGCCGCAGCGGGTGGTCGGCCGGGACCTCCACCACGCAGATGCGCACCCCGTCCGGATCGCTGACCCACATCTCCAGCAGCCCCCAGGGCTCCAGCACCGGCTCCCGCACCACCGTCACCCCGCGCCCGGACAGCTCCCGGTGCGCCGCCCGCACATCGGCCACCTGCAGCCACAGCTGCACCGCCGGCGACGCCGCGGGCTCGGCCCGCCCCGACACCTCCAGGAACCCTCCGCCCAGGAAGAACACCGTGCCGCGCTCCGGGCCGGTGCCGAACTCCCGATAGATCTCCAGGCCCAGCGCATCGCGGTAGAAGGCGCGGGTACGGGGAAGATCGGCGGGACGCAGCAGAACCCGGCTGCTCAGTACATGGACCACGGCAACGAGCCTACGGCCCGCCGCCTCGCGGACCGGTGGAAGACCGGATCCCCGGCCCTGTCACCCCAGGAGCGCCTGATGACCCTCTCCCTGGCAGATGTCGACGCCCTCGCCGAACGGGCCCACCGCGGCCAGATCGACAAGATCGGCGAGCCCTATGTGGAGCACGTACGGGCGGTCGCCCACGGAGTCCGGCCGTTCGGCACCGGCCTGGCGATGGCCGGACTGCTGCACGACACCCTGGAGGACACCGGCCTCACCGCCGCCGATCTGCACTCCGCCGGGGTGCCCTCGGCCGTGGTGGCCCTGGTGGAGCGGCTCACCCACCGCCCGGAGGTGCCGTACGAGGAGATGGTGCGCCAGGTCGCCACCGACTACGCCGCCACCCTGGTGAAGATCGCCGACAATGCCCACAACTCCCTTGCGGAGCGCGCCGCGCAGCTCCCGCAGGAGCGGCGCGCACAGCTGGCGGCCAAGTACGGCGGGGCCCGGGAGATCCTCTGGAGGGCCGTGCCCCGGTCCGACGTGGAGGCCGTGGTCCGCCGGGTCAACCCGGCGCTGCTCCGGGACGGCGAGCGGTGAAGTCGCAGGCAACGGTAGTGGGACCGGTGCCGGGTGGTCCAAGATGCCCAGTAGTTCGGGCGACGATCTGGAGGGACCATGACGGCAACCACGGGCGGCGACGCCTTCCGGGAGGCACGTGACTTCCTGCTGGCCCACCGGGAGGACTGGGCCACCGCGCACCGGGACTTCCGCTGGCCGCGGCCGGAGTCCTTCAACTGGGCGCTGGACTGGTTCGACGTGATCGCCCGCGGCAACGACCGCACCGCCCTGTGGATCGCCGAGGAGGACGGCTCCGAGCAGCGGTTCTCCTTCGCCGAGATGTCCGAGCGCTCAGACCGGGTGGCCAACTGGCTGGCGGGCCTGGGCGTACGGCCCGGCGACCGGATCATCCTGATGCTCGGCAACCAGGTGGAGCTCTGGGAGACCCTGCTGGCGGCGATGAAGCTGCGCGCGGTGGTCATCCCCGCCACCACCCTGCTGGGCCCGGCCGATCTGCGCGACCGGGTGGACCGCGGCGGCGGCCGGGTGGTGGTGGCTCGCGCCGCCGACACCGCCAAGTTCGACGCGGTGCCGGGCGAGTACACCCGCATCGCGGTCGGCGGCACCGCCGACGGCTGGCTGCCGTACGCCGAGGCCTACGACGCGCCCGCGGGGTTCACCCCCACCGGGCCCACCGCCGCCGACGACACCCTGCTGCTGTACTTCACCTCCGGGACCACCGCCCGCCCCAAACTCGTGGAGCACACCCATGTCTCCTACCCGGTGGGCCATCTGTCCACCATGTACTGGATCGGGCTGCGGCCGGGGGACGTGCACCTCAACATCTCCTCGCCGGGCTGGGCCAAGCACGCCTGGAGCAACCTCTTCGCGCCGTGGAACGCCGAGGCGACCGTCTTCATCCACAACTACACCCGCTTCGACGCCGACCGGCTGCTGGCGGAGATGGAGCGCTGCGGCGTCACCAGCTTCTGCGCCCCGCCGACCGTGTGGCGGATGCTCATCCAGGCCGACCTGGGCGGCCTGGCCACCCCGCCGCGGACCGCGGTGGCGGCCGGGGAACCGCTCAACCCGGAGGTCATCGAGCACGTCCGGCGGGAGTGGGGGGTGACCATCCGGGACGGCTTCGGCCAGACCGAGACCTCGGTGCAGATCGCCAACAGCCCCGGCCAGCCCCTGAAGCCCGGTTCCATGGGCCGCCCCGTGCCCGGCTTCGCCGTCGTGCTGCTGGACCCGGTCACCGGAGAGCCCGGCGACGAGGGCGAGATCTGCCTGGACCTCACCGGGGAGCGGCCGGTGGGCCTGATGACGGGCTACTCGGGCGACCCGGAGCTGACCGCCGAGGCGATGGCGGGCGGCTACTACCGCACCGGCGACATCGGTGCCCGCGACGCCGACGGGTACATCACCTACATCGGGCGCTCGGACGACGTCTTCAAGGCCTCGGACTACAAGATCTCCCCCTTCGAGCTGGAGAGCGCCCTGCTGGAGCACGAGGCCGTCGCCGAGGCCGCCGTGGTCCCGGCTCCGGACGCGCTGCGACTGGCGGTGCCCAAGGCCTATGTGGCGCTGGCGGCCGGCTGGGAGCCCGGACCGGAGACCGCCAAGGCGATCTTCGCCCACTCACGCGAGGTGCTGGCCCCGTACAAGCGGGTCCGGCGGCTGGAGTTCGCCGAACTCCCCAAGACCATCTCCGGCAAGATCCGCCGCATTGAGCTGCGCGGCCGTGAGGAGCAGGGCCTGACCACCGGCGCCGAGTACCGCGAGGAGGACTTCCGGTGACCGGACGGCAGCTCTCCTACACCAGCGGCATATCGGACCTTCCGCTGCTCGGCGACACCATCGGCGTCAACCTGGCCCGAACGGTGGCGGCCCACCCCGACCGCGAGGCGCTGGTGGACGTGCCCTCCGGCCGCCGCTGGACCTACGCGGAGTTCGACCGGGCGGTGGCGGAGGTGGCCCTGGGCCTGCTGGCCCTGGGGGTCGCCAAGGGCGAGCGGGTGGGCATCTGGGCCGTCAACTGCCCCGAGTGGGTGCTGGTCCAGTACGCCACCGCCCGGATCGGCGCCGTGCTGGTGAACATCAACCCGGCCTACCGGGTCCACGAGCTGGAGTACGTCCTCAACCAGTCCGGCGTCGGCGTGCTGGTGTCCCAGACCGAGTACCGCACCAGTGCGTACCGCGCCATGGTGGAGGAGGTCCGGCCGCGCTGCCCCGGACTGCGGGAGGCCGTCTGGATCGCCGACCCCTCCTGGCAGGGGCTGCTGGAGGCGGGGGCCGGGGTGGACCCGGCGGCGCTCGCCGCGCGGGAGGCCCAGCTCTCCTGCGACGACCCCATCAACATCCAGTACACCTCGGGGACCACCGGCTTCCCCAAGGGCGCCACCCTCTCCCACCACAACATCCTCAACAACGGCTACTTCGTGGGCGAGCTGGTGGGCTACACCGAGCAGGACCGGGTCTGCCTGCCCGTCCCGTTCTACCACTGCTTCGGCATGGTCATGGGAAACCTCGGCGCCACCAGCCACGGGGCGTGCATCGTGATCCCCGCGCCCACCTTCGACCCCGCCGCCACCCTGCGGGCGGTCGCGGCCGAACGGGTCACCTCCCTCTACGGGGTGCCCACCATGTTCATCGCCGAGCTGGGGCTGCCGGACTTCGCCTCCTACGACCTCTCCACGCTGCGCACCGGCATCATGGCCGGGTCGCCCTGCCCGGTGGAGGTGATGAAGCGGGTGGCCGCCGACATGCACATGAGCGAGGTCTCCATCTGCTACGGGATGACCGAGACCTCGCCGGTCTCCACCCAGACCCGCCGTGACGACGACCTGGAGCGCCGCACCGCCACCGTCGGCCGGGTGATGCCGCACACCGAGGTCAAGGTGGTGGACCCGGCGACCGGCGCCACCGTGCCGCGTGGTGAGCCCGGCGAACTCTGCACCCGGGGCTACTCGGTGATGCTGGGGTACTGGAACGAGCCGGAGCGCACCGCGGAGGCGGTGGACGCGGCGCGCTGGATGCACACCGGGGACCTGGCGGTGATGCGGGAGGACGGTTACCTCACCATCGTGGGCCGGATCAAGGACATGGTGATCCGCGGCGGGGAGAACGTCTATCCGAGGGAGATCGAGGAGTTTCTGCACACCCACCCCGCGATCGCGGACGTCCAGGTGGTGGGGGTGCCCGACGAGCGGTACGGCGAGGAGGTCTGTGCCTTCGTGGTGCTGCGCGACCCCGCCGGGACGCTCAGTGCGCAGGAGGTCGCCGACTTCTGCCGGGACAGGCTGGCCCACTACAAGGTGCCGCGCCATGTGCGGGTGGTGGAGTCCTTCCCGATGACGGTCAGCGGCAAGGTGCGCAAGGTGGAGCTGCGCGAGCGGGCGGTGCGGGAACTGGGTCTGTGACCGGGCGCGGGAGGCGGCGCCGTACGGACGCCGCCTCCCGCGCCGTTACCCTCAGTGCCGGATGTCCACCACCAGGCGGCTGGGGGAGCCCAGCCGCTGAACCGTCCAGGAGGACGCCTTGTCCAGGGCGACACCGAAGGTGACATAACCCTCGAAGTCGCCGATCTTGGCGAAGCCCTTGATCCGGGTCAGGTGCAGCTTGACCAGGCGGGGCCCCTGGTAGACGGGGTCGCCGGCGGTGTTGTGCGCCGCCGCGGGGGTGAGGGCGATCTGCAGGAACGCCTTGCCCGCCAGCGGGACGTGCTCCCCGGAGCCGTCGTAGAGCAGCTGGGGGACCTGCTTGACCGTGGCGTCGGGCAGTCTGCCCTTGACGTCGATGACGATCCGGTCGTAGGTGGGATGGCCCGCCAGCCGGGCGTTGACCACCTGGGCGGTGGAGGTCCGCGGTGCGGCGGGGGCGGGGGCGGCGAGCGCGCTGCCCGCCGTGAGGAGGATGCCGGCGGCGGCGAGGGCCGTTGCTCGGGCTGCGGTCGCGCTGGGCGTCGGAACGGGCATGATGTCCCCCCTGTCGGGGTGGATTCGGGGACTACAGCTGTCTTATCGCGTAGGACGTGTGTTCGCCACTCGTGGTTGCGTCCCCTGGGTTTGCCTCACAGGCACAAAGGTTTGCCTCTGAGGCAGGATCGCTGTGCACTGGAGCCATGAGCGAGAGCATCGGGCCCGAGCCCGGCGCGGGCCAGGAGGTCGAGGGTCTCGGCGCCCGCCTGCGGGAGCAGCGCCACCGCAGCGGCCTCACCCTGGAGGCGGCCGCCGCACGGGTCGGCCTCTCCCCGGCGTATCTGTCCCGGTTGGAGACCGAACGCCGTCAGCCCTCGCTCCCCGTACTGCTGGGCCTCTCCCGAGCCTACTCGACCACCGTCGCCGAACTGCTGGGGGAAGAGCCCCAGCAGCGTGACGCGGTGGTGCGCGGCGGCCTGATGGAGCCCGGCCGCGCCGGCGGCTGGAGCTACCGCCGGGCCGGCGCCCCCGGGCGCGCCATGCAGGCCCTGCGGGTGCACATCCCGCCCGCCGTCCAGGACGCGGTGGTGCGCATCCACCCGGGCGAGGAGTGGCTGTACGTCACCGGCGGGCGGCTGCGGCTGACCCTCGGAGACACCGTGCAGCTGCTGGAACCCGGGGACGCGGCGCACTTCGACTCGCTCACGCCCCACCGGCTGGCCGCCGCCTCCGCGGACGGCGCCGAGCTGCTCTTCGTCCACACCCTGCTGCAGAGCCCGCTGGGCGAACTCTGCATCGGTCCCCACCCCGCCAGAGAGGAACCTCATCATGGCCGCTGACGCCGCCTCGACTCCCCGGGTGACCGAGGACGCCGGCAAGCCCACCGGGAACCGGGTCTACCTCCGGGTCTTCATCTACATCGCCGCGGTCCACCTGTTCGCCGCGCTGCTCTTCCTGATGTTCGCCGTCGGCGCCCGCCACTGACCGGCGCACCGGCCGACTGACCGGCGCACCGGCTGACCGGCGCACCACCCACCGGACCGGCGCGCCGCCCGTCGCCGACCGCCCGGGCGGGCGCGCCGCTGCCGCCGCCGGCGGCGCCTCGGGGCGCCGATCAGGTGACGGGCGCGGTGGATGATCTTTCCCTGGGCGCGGGTCCGGAGCAGACTGGCAGGCCGGACGGGGAGGTACGGCCTCCCCGCAAGCGTTCCCACTGCGAGAGAAGGTGCCATGGCACAGCAGGTCCGAGGTGTGGTCGCCCGGGGGAAGGGCGAGCCGGTCTCCGTGGAGACCATCCTGGTCCCGGACCCGGGACCGGGTGAGGCGGTGGTCAAGGTGCAGGCCTGCGGTGTGTGCCACACCGATCTGCACTACCGCGAGGGCGGCATCAACGACGACTTCCCCTTTCTGCTCGGCCATGAGGCGGCGGGCCTGGTCGAGTCGGTGGGGGAGGGGGTGGACGACGTCGCCCCCGGTGACTTCGTCATCCTCAACTGGCGTGCGGTGTGCGGCAGCTGTCGTGCCTGCCGCCGCGGCCGGCCCTGGTACTGCTTCAACACCCACAACGCCGCCCAGCGGATGACGCTGGAGGACGGCACCGAGCTCACCCCGGCCCTGGGCATCGGCGCCTTCGCCGAGAAGACCCTGGTCGCGGCCGGGCAGTGCACCAAGGTCGATCCCGCCGCCTCCCCCGCCGTGGCCGGACTGCTGGGCTGCGGGGTGATGGCCGGGCTGGGCGCGGCCATCAACACCGGCGGTGTGGGCCGCGGCGACAGCGTGGCCGTGATCGGCTGCGGCGGTGTGGGAGGGGCGGCCCTGATGGGCTCCCGGCTGGCCGGTGCGGGGCGGATCATCGCCGTGGACGTCGACGACCGCAAACTGGAGACCGCCCGCCGGCTGGGCGCCACCCACACCGTCAACTCCCGTGCCGCCGACCCGGTCGAGGCGATCCGTGCGCTCACCGACGGCAACGGTGCCGACGTGGTGATCGAGGCCGTCGGCCGGCCCGAGACCTACCGGCAGGCCTTCTACGCCCGCGATCTGGCGGGCACGGTGGTGCTGGTCGGCGTACCGACCCCCGAGATGCAGCTGGAGCTGCCGCTGCTGGACGTGTTCGGCCGCGGCGGCGCGCTCAAGTCCTCCTGGTACGGCGACTGCCTGCCGTCCCGTGACTTCCCCATGCTGGTGGACCTGTACCTCCAGGGGCGGCTGGACCTGGAGGCCTTCGTCAGCGAGACCATCGCCCTCGACGACATCGAGGGCGCCTTCGCCCGGATGCAGCACGGCGATGTGCTGCGCTCGGTGGTGGAGTTCGGATGACCGCCCGGATCGACCACCTCACCACCTCGGGCACCTTCTCGCTGGACGGCGGCACCTGGGAGGTGGACAACAACGTCTGGATCGTCGGCGACGGCACCGAGGCGCTGGTGATCGACGCGGCGCACGACGCCGGCGCCATCGAGCGGGCGCTGGACGGCCGGCGGCTGTCCGCGATCGTCTGCACCCACGCCCACAACGACCACATCGACGCCGCACCGGCGCTCGCCGCCCGTACCGGCGCCCCGATCCTGCTGCACCCCGACGACCTGCCGCTGTGGCGGCAGACCCACCCGGACCGGGGACCGGACGGCGAACTGGCCGACGGGCAGGAACTCACCGTCGCCGGGACCCGGCTGACGGTGCTGCACACCCCCGGCCACGCCCCCGGCGCGGTCTGCCTGTACGCGCCGGAGCTCTCCGCGGTCTTCACCGGGGACACCCTCTTCGCGGGGGGACCGGGGGCCACCGGCCGGTCGTTCTCGCACTTCCCGACGATCATCGAGTCCATCCGCGAGCGGCTGCTGACCCTGCCGCCGCAGACGGTCGTGCACACCGGGCACGGCGACTCCACCACCATCGGCGCCGAGCAGCCCCACCTGCAGGAGTGGATCGACCGCGGCCACTGACGGCGCCGCCGACCGCGACCACTGACGGCGGCCACTGACGGAGGCCGCCGGCGGCGACCACCGACCGCGGTCACCGGCCACGGCCGCCGATCCGCAGACCGGCCCGGGGCCCCTCCAGGTCCCGGGCCGGGCCGTCAGTGCCCCGGGGGACGCACCTGCGGCTGCGGGCCCCGTTCGGTGATCTGCTCCGCCGCCCACTGCGCCCACTCCTGCTGCATCCGGGTGAAGCGCAACCCCCACTCCAGGGCCAGCCTGCCGTAGACCGCCAGCGGGTCGGGGTCGGCGTCGATCCGCTCCGCCAGCTCCCGCATGCCCTGATGGGCGGCGGCCGCGGCACGTCCCTCGCGCTCCAGGTAGGTACGCCCCTGCTCCGGGGTGACCTGGTCGAGGAAGAACACCCGCAGCAGGCTCTCGCTGCGCCGCTGCCGCTCGGGCTCCACCTCCAGCAGCCAGTGGTGCAGCTCCGTACGCCCGGCGTCGGTGATCGCGTACTCCTTGCGGCCGCGCGGCCCCTCGGCGGTGACGGCGACCAGTCCGGCGTCGGCGAGCCTGTTGAGCTCGGTGTAGAGCTGGCTCTGGGTGGCCGGCCAGACGTTGGCCAGCGAGCTCTGGAAGGTGCGGAGCAGGTCGTATCCGCTGCCGGAGCGGTCGGCCAGCAGGCCCAGGACGGCGTGGCGAAGACTCATGCTCCGGATCCTAACATTCCAGCCTTGACATGTCGTGACTGGAGCTTCTAACTTTGACCTGTCGCTACTGGAATATCGAGGAGCCGGACATGCGCTATCTGCGCACCTTCCTGCCGTGGATCGCCTTCGCCGTCATCGCCACCAACGGCGACTGGCGCTACGGCGCCCCGGCCGCGCTGCTGCTCGCGGTCTGGCTGCTGCTCTCCGACCTCCGCGCAGGCCACCGCGCCGACGAACTGGTGATGGAGCTCAGCGCGGCGCTCTACTTCGCCGCGGCCACCGCCTACTCCTGGGCCGTCCCGCACTCCCCGCTGACCGCCTACGGCTCCGCCCTGTCGATGGGCTGGCTGGCCCTCACCGCCTGGGGCTCCCTGGCCGTACGCCGGCCCTTCACCCTCGGCATCGCCCGCACCATGACGCCGCCCGAGCTCTGGGACCACCCCGCCTTCCGCCGCGTCAACGTGGTCATCACCGCGGTCTGGGCCGCCTCCTTCACCGCCACCGCCGCAGCCCTGTGGGGCCTGGCCGCCGCCGCCCCGCACGCCACCGCCGCGCTGATCGGCGTCAAGGTGCTCGGCTTCGCGGTCCCGGTGGTCTTCACCCTCCGCGCCCGCAAGGCCGCCGCCGCCC
>NZ_LIQR01000437.1:6596-7069 GCF_001418575.1 Peterkaempfera griseoplana | reverse complement strand
GGAGGGGTCACCGGTGACCTGGGCCTCGACGGCGGCCACGATGCGCGGCAGCAGGCGCTCGTACACCGAGGCGTCGGCGATCACGCGTTGCACGGCGATGCAGGACTGGCCACCCTGGTAGTTGGAGAAGGTGGCGATGCGGGTGGCGGCCCAGTCGAGGTCCTCGTCGCTCGCGAAGTCGGCCAGCACGACCGCCGCTCCGTTGCCGCCGAGTTCAAGCGTGCAGTGCTTGCGCGGAACCGAGTCCATGATCGCGTAGCCGACCTTCTCGGAGCCGGTGAACGAGATGACGGGCAGACGCTCGTCCTGCACCAGCGCGGGCATCCGGTCGTTGGCGATCGGCAGGATGCTCCAGGAACCGGCAGGCAGCTCGGTCTCGGCCAGCAGATCGCCGATGATCAGGCCGGAGAGCGGGGTGTTGGGGGCCGGCTTGAGGATGATCGGGGTGCCCACCGCGATCGCCGGGGCGACCT
>NZ_LIQR01000437.1:2156-6563 GCF_001418575.1 Peterkaempfera griseoplana | reverse complement strand
CTGGGCCTCGCCGCTGTTGAAACGGCGGGCCTCCTCCGCGGCGAACCGGAACACGGACACCGAGCGGCCGACCTCGCCACGGGCCCACTTGATCGGCTTGCCGTTCTCGGCGGAGATGAGCTGCGCGATCTCCTCGGTGCGCTCCGCGAGGCGCTTGCTCACGTGGTCGAGGGCGGCGGCACGTACGTGGGCGGGCGTGGCCGCGAACTCGTCCCGTACGGCGTATGCGGCGGCGACCGCCTCCTCCGTCTGGGCCGCGGTCGGCACGCTGACCTTCCCGATCAGCCGCCCGTCCCAGGGGGAGGTGACGTCGAAGGTGGTTTCGCCGGTGGCCTGGCGGCCGGCGAGCCAGAAGGCGTGGGTGGAAGTCATGTCGAGTCTCGGCCCTTAGCGTCGGGGGGAGTTGGCCATGGGTGACCTGGCCCCACGCTATGGCTGCCGTCACCTCGGACTGACTGTCCAAGGTGGAGCGAATGCGCATGGAGGTACGCCGGATTGAACCTGGTCCTTGGAGTCGTGCGCACGTCCGGCGCCGTCGCCGCCGGTCCCAGCCCTGCCCCTTCGCGAGGTGGGTTGTCCCACTGCTGATCGAGAAGAAGGTCCTCTGACCAGTGAGGACGGGCTCGGCAGATCACCCCCGGGCGCCGCCGCATGGTCCGCCTCCAAGCGCCGGCCCCTGACCGGCGTGATCACTGTCTGCGAAGCCACCGTCGCCCTTCTACACCGGTCCCCTTCCCCTCCAGAGGGCGTCACGATGCAGGCCGGATACCTGGCCGGGCGCGGCAATGTCGAGGTCAGCGCGCCCTGTTGCCTTTCAGGAACCACCCACTTCACGAGCGTGCCGATGGTGTTGCCCAGGGTGAGGGCACGCTGACTCGTCCAGCTCGATGACTCGACATGCGCCCATTCGAGTGAGGACATACTGTGATGAAAGTGGCGCCGGGGAGGCCCACGGCGTTCGGCACATGAGAGGCCCGTCCCTGCCGGTAGGGGGCGTCGTCCCCGTCAGGCTTCGTCGCGACATCAAGAGGACAGCCATGGGCACGGTAACGACTTCGGACGGTACGGACATCTTCTACGTGGATTGGGGCCCCCGGGACGCCCAGCCGCTCGTCTTCCATCACGGCTGGCCCTTGAGCCACATCGACTGGGACAGCCAACTGCTGTACTTCCTGTCCAAGGGGTATCGGGTCATCGCTCACGACCGTCGCGGTCATGGCCGTTCCGAGCAGCCGACCTTCGGCCATGAAATGGACACGTACGCGGCGGACGTGGCTGCTCTGACCGACGAACTGGACCTCCACCGAGCTGTACACATCGGGCACTCGACCGGTGGGGGCGAGGTTGTGCGGTATGTGGCGCGGGCCAAGCCGGGCCGTGTCTCGAAGGCTGTCATCGTTTCGGCGGTGCCGCCCGTCATGGTCCAGAAGGACAGCAACCCTGAGGGCACCCCCATCAAGGTGTTCGACGAACTGCGTGCTGCTCTCGCCGCCAACCGCTCGCAGTTCTACATCGACGTGCCTTCAGGCCCGTTCTACGGCTACAACAGGCCCGGTGCGCAAGCATCGCAAGCGCTCATCGACCGCTGGTGGCATCAGGGCATGCTGGGTGCCGCGAACGCCCACTACGAGTGCATCAAGGCATTCTCGGAGACCGACTTCACCGAGGACCTGAAAGTCATCGACGTTCCGGTCCTCGTCATGCATGGAACCGATGACCAGGTCGTTCCCTACGCGGATGCCGGGCCGAAGTCGGCGAACATCCTCAAGAACGCCACTCTGAAGACCTATGAGGGCTACCCGCACGGCATGCTGTCGGTGTATCCCGATGAGCTCGACCCTGTGATTCTCGACTTCATCGAGAATTAATGGGACAGATTTGGTGCAAGGCCTTCTTCACTGCAATGGCAGGACAGGTCGCGATCCGTTGCAGTTGGCTCGTCACTCCCGCAGCCGTTCACACCTCGGGGATGCCGGTGGCGGCGGCCGGGGTACAGCGATTCCCCGGCGCAGAAATCCCCCACTGAAGCAGAGCGGAACGGAGGGCCGAGCGGACGGGGACAGCGCCTCTCCAGGCGTGAACGGGCACATCCGCCGGGGCGAACGACTGTCACACCAGAGGTTTGTTATCGCGCGAGGAGTGTCAGGTGGAGATCAGAAAGGCCGACACGGCGGTTGTGTTCATTGACCCGCAGAACGACGTGCTGAGCGAGGACGGAGCGAACTGGGGCATGGTGGGGGCGAGCGTGACGGAAAACAGGACTGTCGAGAACATGGAGAGAATATTCGAGGCGGCCAAGGCGGGCGGATACGAGGTCTTCATCTCGCCCCATTACTTCTACCCGATCGACAGCGGGTGGCGGATGAACGGGCCGCTCGAGACGAGCGAACTCGAGACCCACACCTTCGCCCGGGCCGGACAGCTCGACCTGACGGGGTTCAGAAACTCCGGGGCAGACTGGCTGGAGAGCTTCAAGCCCTATATCGAAGACGGCAGAACGGTGGTTGCCAGCCCACACAAGGTGTTCGGGCCGGAAACCAACGACTTGGTGCTCCAGCTGCGCAAGCGGGGAATCCAGCGCATCATACTCGGTGGCATGCTGGCGAACATGTGCGTCGAGTCCCATATGCGCCACCTCATCGAGGAGGGATTCGAGGTCGCCGTGGTCAGGGATGCAACAGCCGGGCCCCGGCACCCGGTCTGGGGCGACGGCTATCAGGCGGCAATCATCAACTATCGTTTCTTCGCCCATGCATTGCTGTCGACCGACGAAGTAATCGCTGAAATGCACTGAGGTGATCGCAGCCGGGAAACCTGCCGCGCTTTCGAACAGGCGTCCTCGACGGTCGCCGATCCACTGCGCCCGAGTGCTGTGGAAGCACGTCAGGCGGCGTACGCATGTGAGCAGGCCAAGGCCCTTTCCACAACCGCTGCACCGAGGGCGTCAACGCGCCAACCGAGCGGATCGCGAGGCAGACGCACCGCCGAGCCGCTCCCCCTGCGCCGCGCCACCATGGATCACGCGACAGGGCCGCCTGGCTGTACAAACCCACGCTGCGCGCATGCCGCTGGCCGGCGGTACCGTGAGAGTGCGGCTGAGTTGGTCGCATTGGAGCCGGTGGAGACGAGTCTCTCGGGGCTGGGCGTCTTCGGCACGGCGGCTGAGGCAAGGATTGCCACCAGCAACCTGGAACCGGCTCGAGGCGCCAGAACGAGCGACCTGGAGCGGATCACATGAGCTCAAGCAACCAGGTATTGATTGTTGGCGCGGGCCCATCGGGGCTCCTGCTGGCGGGTGATCTGGCAGAGGCGGGTGTCGACTGTACGCTCGTCGAGCGACGTGTGCAGGATTCTCAGCTTACGCGGGCGTTCGCTGTCCATGCGCGGACGCTGGAGCAGCTGGACGCCCGTGGTATTGCAGACCAGCTGATCGCCACCGGCATCCGCAGCACGGTGCTCCAATTCCTGGGGATCGATTTGTCGCGCCTGCCCACCCGCTACCCGCACGTGCTGGTCACGCCGCAATACAACACAGAGCGAGTACTGCGGGAGCGGGCCCTTTCCCATGGTGTCGACATCCGGGACGGGTGGGAGTTTCTCGGGCTCAGCCAGGGCGTCACTGGCGTTGACTCTCAGGTCCGGGCGGCAGACGGCTCTCTTCAGACTCTGCGTGCCGCCTACCTCGTGGGCGCCGACGGAAGAAACAGCATGGTGCGCCGTTCTCTCGGCCTGCCGTTCCCCGGCCGCTCCGCAGTGCGGTCGATGATGCTGGCCGACGTACGGCTGGCCGAACCCCCGCGAAAGCCCCCTACCGTGGGGGCAGTAGGCGACGCCTTCGCGATCCTCGTTCCGTACGGCGACGGCTGGTTCCGCATCATGGCGTGGAACCGCCACCATGAGATGCCCGACACAGCACCCGTCGACCTCGAAGAGATCCGGGACATCGCTCGACGGTCGCTCGGCCATGATTTCGGCATGCATGACCCGCGCTGGATCTCACGATTTCACAGCGACGAGCGGCAGTCACCGCGCTACCGCGTCGGAAGGGTGTTCCTCGTTGGCGACGCCGCGCACGTGCATTCCCCCGCCGGCGGAATGGGCATGAACACCAGCATCCAGGACTCGGCCAACTTGGGCTGGAAACTCGCCGCCGTCCTGCGCGACCGTGCCCCGGATGCCCTGCTGGACACCTACGAGACGGAAAGGCGCCCCGTGGGGCGCAGAGTGCTGCGCATGAGTGGTGCGCTCCTGCGCGGAGTGCTGACCACCCCACGGGCTCTGTGCGGCGCCCGGGACCTCGCCGCCCGCACCGTTCTGCGCCTCCCGCCGGTGGCCCTGCGGCTGGGGCGAGCGATGTCCGGAATTGACATCGCATACAAGGCACCGGCCGGCGCGCACCCGCTCACG
>NZ_LIQR01000437.1:996-2115 GCF_001418575.1 Peterkaempfera griseoplana | reverse complement strand
CGTCGAGCCGTTGCACTCAGGCAGGCACTGGCCGACCACATGGGTGGAGGAGTGACGGTTCCGTCAGCGTGAGGGCCTTTCGCTGTCACCGCTTGGCAGGGCTTGAGCACTCGAGGCGGTCGCCTCCGTCGTCCCGGACCCAACCGGCCCGTCAGTCGGGCACCTCCGCCCCGGCTGCCCTGCCATGACGCACCGGACCCGTCGCGGGGTGCGGACGGGCCGGTGCGTGAGCTGCCAGGCCCTCGGCAAGGGCCACGCGTCGGCGGGACGCCGCCGCACGGTGGCCGACTCGACGTCACGACATGACGTCCACCAGGACCTTGCCGACCGCACCGCCCTCCACCGCCCGGTGCGCGTCGGCGGTGCGGTCGAGCGGGAAGCGGGTCAGCGGCAGGCCGTGCTCCTCGCCGACCGGCAGGGCGCCGTCCCGGACCGCGGCGGTGACGTCCTGGACGGCCGCGGCGCGTGCCTCCGGACCTGCCGTGTAGAGCACCAGGAACTGGAAGCGGGTGTTCAGCACCATGTTCCGCACCACGTTCAGTTCGACCGGCCTGCCACCCTCGTTGGCGTAGGTCGAGATCGTGCCGCGGGTCCGCAGCACGGCCAGATCCAGTGCGAGGTTCGCGCCCAGTGCCACCTCAGCGACGATGTCGACGCCGTCCGGGGCGATCGCGCGGATCTCGGCGGCCGGGTCGCCCTCGCGGTAGTTGATCACGTGGTGGGCCCCTGCTGCGGTGGCCAGCCGGGCCTTCTCCGGGCTGCTCACCGTGCTGATCACGGTGGCGCCGGCCCATCGGGCGAGCTGGATCACCGCGTGTCCGACCGCTCCGGCCCCGCCTGCGGCGAGCACCACCTTTCCGTCGAGCGCCCCGGGCCACAGCCGACGCGGCCCGTCCTCGGCGACGGTGAGCGCGCGGTGCGCGGTCAGCGCGGGTACGCCGAGTGCGGCGCCGACGTCGAAGCCGGCCTCGTCGGGCAGCTGCACGGCCTGTTCGGCGGGTACGACGGTGAACTCGGCGGCGGTGCCGGTGGGCCGCCCGGCGGCGGCCATGAACAGCCAGACCCGCTCACCGACCCGGCCCTGGTCGACCCCCTCCCCGACGGCGTCGATCGTCCCGG
>NZ_LIQR01000437.1:0-964 GCF_001418575.1 Peterkaempfera griseoplana | reverse complement strand
GGTCGACGAGCTGAAGAACGTCGGGGGCACCGTTGTCGCGGTGGATGATGGCCTTCATGGTCCGTCCTGGTGGCTTGTGGAAGCGGAGTCTCCCGGCGTGGCCCGACGTGGTGTCAGGGTGTCCGGTGTGCGGTGCGTTCCGGTCTGGGCCGCGTCGGTCCCGTCAGCCGATGGGGACGTCGTTGGAGCGGGACTCGACGGCATCGAGGGTGGCGAGGGTCGCGGCGTCGAGGGTGATCCGGCTGACCGCGATGTTGGCCTCCAGGTGGGCGGCGCTGGCGGTGCCGGCGATGAGCAGCACGTTCGGGGCGTGGTGCAGCAGCCAGGCGAGCCCGACCTGGGAGGGGGTGACGCCCAGGGACTCGGCCACGGCGTGCACCACCGGCTCGTCGGTCGCTTTGGGCAGGCCGGGGAAGGCCCCGCCCAGCGGGAAGAACGGCACCCAGGCGACGCCCTCGGCCGCGCACAGCTGCAGCATGTCCTCGTCGTCGCGGGAGACGAGACTGTAGGCGTTCTGCACGCAGACCACGCCGGCGGGCAGGGCGCGGCGCAGGCCGTCGAGGGTGACGCTGCTCAGGCCGATCGCGCCGATCTTGCCCTCGTCGCGCAGGGCGGTCATCACCGCGAGCTGGTCGTCGAGGTCGACGACCTGGTCACCCTCGGGACGCAGCCCGGGCCCGGTGTCCAGGCGGCGCAGGTTGACGACCGCGAGCCGGTCGACGCCGAGGCTGCGCAGATTGTCCTCGACGCTGGCGCGCAGCTGCTCGGGACGCTGTGCCAGACGCAGCGGCAGGCGCCCGCCGGGGTTGGGGTCGGCTCCCACCTTCGTGACGACCAGGACGTCATCGGCCGGGCGCAGTGCCTCGCGGATCACGTCGTTGGCGAAGCCGAAGCCGTAGAACTCGGCGGTGTCCACGTGGTCGACGCCCAGCTCGACCGCGCGGCGCAGCAGCGCCACGGCCTC
>NZ_LIQR01000436.1 GCF_001418575.1 Peterkaempfera griseoplana | reverse complement strand
CCTCCCGGCACCCCGCCCTTGCACGCTGCCCCCCGTACGCCGCCTCACCTGCGGCCGGGGCCGTTCCGGGGCGGTCGTGCCGGTGACCGTCAGTGGGTGGTGGCGAGGACCTGCGAGGTGCCGTCGGGCAGGGCGGCGATGCCGACCTGGCTCGCGGCGAACTTCGCGGCCCCGCCGATGCCCGCCGGGGCGGTCCACCCCGTCCAGCTGCCACTGGCGTTGCGGGTGATCTGCCAGACGTTGCCGTCGGTGCCCACCGCGACGACCTGGGCGGAGCCGTTCGGCATGCCGGCGATGCCGATGCTGCCGGCGCCCATGGCGGTGGTGGTGACGCCGGGGATGGCCTGGAAGCCGGAGAGGACACCGACGGCGCTGCGGACCTCGTGGTAGACGTAGCCGTTGTTGTCGATGGCCAGGATCTGGGAGGAGCCGTCGGGCAGGCCGGTGAGGGCCAGGTCCGGGCCCTGGAAGGTGGCGGCGCCGTTGGCGCCGGCCAGCTCGGTCCACCCCGACCAGCTGCCGTTCGGGTAGCGGATGTCCAGGTACATGTTCTTGTCGGGCCGCCAGCCGCTTCGAAGCCGGCCTCAAGGCCGCCCACCGCGGCTGGCTCTGACAGGTCGCCGGACGGGGCCGTGGGGAGCACCGGGCCCCGGACACCGGGTGTTGGGGGCCGGGAGCCGGGGCAGCCTTCCCCTCGGGTTCCGTATCCGCGCCCCGGGCCGGGCGACCGGGCGGGGCGGATCACGCGTGGTGTGCATGACCTTCCCTTTACCAGGGCATTACCATTGCCATGGCGGGCGGCAGCGAGCCGCCCTGGAGGGACATACATGAGGAGCAGCAACCCGGTCTTCTCGCGGCAGGGAGCGTTCACCCGCGACACCGGCTACGCGGGATTCGGACCGTCGCAGTCCGCCGGGGCGCAGACCCCCCACACCGGCTACCCGCACGACCAGCAGCCGCTCAGCGCCGAGCAGTTGCAGCAGATGTACCAGGCGCCGCCCGCCGGCCCGCTGGACACCGGCCGGATGACCATGGACGACGTGGTGGCCCGTACGGCCATGACGCTGCTCACCCTGGTCGCCGGCGGCGCGGTGGCGTGGTTCGCCGTCCCGGCGGACGGCTACGGGATCGCGGTGGGCGCCGCCCTGGCCGCCTTCGTGGTCGGCCTGGTGATCAGCTTCCGGCGCAGCGTCAACCCGGCCCTGGTGCTCACCTACGCGGGCCTGGAGGGCGTGTTCCTGGGGGCGATCAGCAAGGCGCTGAACACCTACCTCTCCGGGATCGCCATCCAGGCGGTGCTGGGCACCGCAGCGGTCTTCGCGGGCATGCTCATCGCCTACCGTTCCGGCCGCATCAGGGTCACCGCCCGCTACCAGCGGATCGGCCTGGCCGTGGCGGCGGGCTTCCTGCTGCTGCTGGTGGTCAACCTGGTCGCCGCACTCTTCGGCGCCGACATGGGGCTGCGCTCCGGGCCGCTCGGCATCGTGGTGGGCCTGCTGGGCATCGGCCTCGGCGCCTTCTTCCTCTCGCTGGACTTCCACGAGATCGAGCAGGGCGTCCGCGGCGGCGCCCCCCAGCGCGAGGCCTGGCGGGCCGCCTTCGGCCTCACCCTCTCCCTGGTCTGGATCTACCTGGAGATGCTGCGGCTGATCGCGATCCTGCGCGGCGACGACTGACCGCCCGGGCCCGGCACCGGTGCCGGGC
>NZ_LIQR01000435.1 GCF_001418575.1 Peterkaempfera griseoplana | reverse complement strand
TCCAGCTTATCAGATCCGCTTACGGCATTTCCGACCCCCGCTGGCGGGGTTTTCTTTCCGAACTTCGTTCCGAAGCCTATCAGACTCTCGGATCTCCGTTTTCCGGATTCGCCGCACCGGAGCGCACTCATCCGCAGCTCCATTTAACTGGATTGACTGCGGATTTCTAGATTCGCTGCCGGATCGGCGACGTCGTAGACACTAACGTCTGCTCCCGCCGTTGTCCAGCAGGAGGCAACCGTTCGAACCTACTCGTCGAGTGAGCCCAAGTCAATGGGTCCACCGACACGATCATGAGAGTAGCAGGCCGCAGCACGCGTCCGCACATGCGGCTCAGGCGGCCACGGGCAGTTCATCCGTACGGTCCGCCTGCTCGACGTCACCGATGTCACCCATGTGGTGGGCCCTGCGGCCCACCACGAAGACATAGACCAGGAAGAGGGCCTCGGCTGCGGCACCGATACCGATACGAGCCCACGTGGGCAACGGGGAGGGGGTGACGAAGGCTTCGAGAATGCCGGAGACCAGCAGGACGGCGGTGAGGCCGATGATCATCCCGATGGTGGCCCTGCCCTCCTCGGCGAGCGCCGTCCCCCGGGTGCGCGGGCCGGGGTCGACCACCGTCCAGCCGAGGCGGAGTCCCATGCCGGCCGCAACGAAGACAGCGGTCAGCTCCAGCATTCCGTGCGGGAGCAGCAGCCCCAGGAAGAGGTCGAGCCGGCCGGCGGCGGCCATCACGCCGATGCCCAGCCCGATGTTGATGATGTTCCCCGCCAGCGCGTAGAGCACGGGGAGTCCCAGCAGTACTCCGCCGACCAGGCAGAGGGCGGCCGCCCACGCGTTGTTGGTCCACACCTGCGCGGCGAAGGAGCTCGCGGGGTGACTGGAGTAGTAGGCCTCGTACTCACCCCCTGGGCGGGTCATCTCCCGGAGCTGGTCCGGGGCCGCTATGGCGGCGCGTACGTCCGGATGGCCGGCGACCCAGACCGCCACCGCGGCCACCAGCGCGAGTGACACCAGAGCGGTGGGCACCCACCATCGCCGGGCCCGGTAGAGCGCTGCCGGGAACGTGGTGGCGAAGTAGCGGCCCGCGTCGTGCCAGCCTCCGGTCCGCGCCCCGGTGACGGCGCTGCGTGCGCGCGCCACCAGGGAGGTGAGGCGGCCGACCAGGGTGGGGTCGGGGGCGGCCGACTGGATCTGGGAGAGATGGGTGGTGACGCGCTGGTAGAGGTCGACGAGCTCGTCCACCTCGGCGCCGGTGAGGCGGCGCCTCCTGCAGAGCCCGTCGAGCCGGGCCCACTCCGCCTGGTGGGCGGTGACGAAGACGTCCAGATCCATGGGTGGGCTCCAGGCTCCAGGTGGCGGCTTGGCGGAGAGGGGACCAGCTTGCCAGAGGTGTGCGCCCGGCTACCGGGCCTCCGGCCCTCGGCCGTATCTTGACCGCAGGGGGGCACGGGCCGGGGTGGTCCTCCCGATGCTCCGGAGCGCTGCGTGGGAACGGGTGGATGTCTGTGAGCGACCTGGTGACCGGTGAGGCCGTCGTCCTGGGGGTGCAGCCGGCGAAGCTGCCCAGCCGGATGATCGCGTGCGCGCTGGACCTGCTGGTGCTCTTCGTCGTCGTGATCGGGCTCACGCTGGTCCTGGCGCTTTCCGCCCCCGACCTGGACTCGGCGGCGGCGGCCGCGGCGACGCTCTGCCTCATGGTCGGCATTCTGGTCGGGATACCCGTGGTGGTGGAGACCCTGTCCCGGGGGCGTTCCCTCGGGAAGCTCGCGCTGGGGCTCCGGGTGGTCCGCACCGACGGCGGGCCGGTGCGGTTCAGGCATGCTCTGGTCCGCGGGCTGGTGGGGTTCTTCGAGATCATCGCGCTGGCCGGCGTGCCCGCGACGATCAGTTCGATGGTCTCCGACCGCGGACGCCGGCTGGGGGACGTCTTCGCCGGCACCCTGGTGGTCCGGGAACGGGTGCCGGGGGCGGGGGGCGGCCGCAGCCCGCTGCCGCCACTGCCCCCGCAGCTGATGCACGCCCTCGGCGGGGAACTTGCCTCGCTGGACCTGTCGGCCGTGCCGGACGGGCTCTGGCTGGCGGTCCGCCAGTACCTCGGGAGGATGCAACAGCTGGATCCCCAGGTCTCCTGGAACCTGGCCCAGCAGCTGGCGGCCGACCTGGTCACCCGTACCGGGCGGCCGGCGCCCGAAGGCCTGCACCCGGCCGCGTACCTGGGCGCCGTACTGGCGGAGCGGCAGCAGCGGGAGTGGCGGCAGATGACGGCCCACCAGCAGTCGGCGCAGGCCTTTCCAACGCCCGCACCTGCGGGACCCGCCCTCCATGGCCACCGCTGGGCCGCCGCCCCCGTCGCTGCGCCGGCGCCCGTCCCGGCCCCGCCCACTGCCCCGGCCCTCCCCTCGCCGGTACCCCAGGCAGCACCGCAGGCCGCACCTCTGGCCCCGCAGCCTGTGGCTGCGGAGCAGGCCGTGCCCGTGGACGGGGGCGCTGACCGGCACGGCGGCTTCGCCCCGCCCGCCTGACGGTCCGGCCGGCGGTCAGGCCTCCGGGCCGGAGAGCCGCTGCTGGTT
Organism: Peterkaempfera griseoplana; assembly: GCF_001418575.1. GTDB lineage: Bacteria > Actinomycetota > Actinomycetes > Streptomycetales > Streptomycetaceae > Peterkaempfera > Peterkaempfera griseoplana. The sequence goes on along the minus strand of NZ_LIQR01000435.1, from coordinate 11,768 downwards.
GGGAGGGCCGTCCAGGGCTTCCAGCTCGACGCCGGGTGCGGCGAGCACCACGTCACCGGCCAGGTGTACCTGGTGCTGCTCACCGGTCTGCAGATCGGCGACCGTGTAGCGCTCCACACGCAGGGGGCCGCTGTCAGTGGCGTGTGTTTCGATTCCGTCCAGGGACCAGCCCTGGTCCAGGGTGCGTGGTGCGAGTACGGGATCTGTCAGGGCGACCAGGCGCAGCCGCGTCCTGTCTCCGGGTTGCAGCCGGAGCAGCCGGGCGGTGGCGACCAGGAATGCGGGCGAGCGGCCGGTGAAGGCGTGCGCGCGGTCGTGCCCCTCGGTGGCATGGGCGCTGTCGGGGTCGCCGGCGTCGGTGCGGACCCAGGTGAGTCCGTCCAGCATGCCGCCGCGCACCTGCCATTCGCCGCTGCGCAGTTGAAGGCGCAGGGGCCGGCCGAGGGAGTCGAGGGTGAGGTCGACGGAGCCGCTGGGGCTGCCGTCGGCGGTGAAGACCTGTGAGGTGTAGCGCCAGCCGGCCGGGCCGGGGGCGCAGCTGAAGTGTTCCTCTCCGAGGGGGGTGTCGTCGTGGGGATCATGCAGGGAGTAGCGGCCGCTGGGCATGTCCGCATGCTACGGCGGGAGCGGGCCGGGCCCCGGACCTGGTGGCAGGTCCGGGGCCCGGCAGGCGGCGCTGTGCGTCCGCCGACGCGTCTGCTGCGACGGTCAGTAGCGGTAGTGGTCGGACTTGTAGGGGCCCTCCACCGGGACGCCGATGTAGGAGGCCTGCTCCTCGGTCAGCGTGGTGAGCTTGACGCCCAGCGCGTCCAGGTGGAGACGGGCGACCTTCTCGTCCAGGTGCTTGGGGAGGGTGTAGACGCCGACCGGGTACTCCTCGGTCTTGGTGAAGAGCTCGATCTGCGCGATCGTCTGGTTGGCGAAGGAGTTGGACATCACGAAGGACGGGTGCCCGGTGGCGTTGCCCAGGTTGAGCAGCCGGCCCTCGGAGAGCACGATCAGGGTCTTGCCGTCGGGGAAGGTCCAGGTGTGGACCTGCGGCTTGACCTCGTCCTTGACGATGCCGGGGATCCGGGCCAGGCCGGCCATGTCGATCTCGTTGTCGAAGTGGCCGATGTTGCCGACGATCGCCTGGTGCTTCATCCGCTCCATGTGCGAAGCCAGGATGATGTCCTTGTTGCCCGTGGTGGTGACGAAGATGTCGGCGATCTCGACGACGTCCTCCAGCGTGGTCACCTGGTAGCCGTCCATCGCGGCCTGCAGCGCGCAGATGGGGTCGATCTCGGTGACGATCACGCGGGCGCCCTGGCCGCGCAGCGACTCGGCGCAGCCCTTGCCCACGTCGCCGTAGCCGCAGACCACGGCGACCTTGCCGCCGATGAGCACATCGGTGGCGCGGTTGATGCCGTCGATCAGCGAGTGGCGGCAGCCGTACTTGTTGTCGAACTTGGACTTGGTCACCGAGTCGTTGACGTTGATCGCCGGGAACAGCAGGCTGCCGTCGCGGTGCATCTCGTACAGGCGGTGGACACCGGTGGTGGTCTCCTCGGTGACGCCCTTGATCGCGGCGGCGGCCTCGGTCCACTTGCGGGGCGACTCGGCGAGGGTCCGGTTCAGCAGCTCCAGGATGATCCGGTACTCGTCGTTGTCGGCGGTGGACGGGTCCGGTGCGGCACCGGCCTTCTCGAACTCCACACCCTTGTGGACGAGCAGGGTGGCGTCGCCGCCGTCGTCCAGGATCATGTTCGGGCCGACCTCGCCCGGCCAGGTGAGTGCCTGCTCGGTGCACCACCAGTACTCCTCCAGCGTCTCGCCCTTCCAGGCGAAGACCGGGATGCCCTGGGGGTCGTCCGGGGTGCCGTCGGGGCCCACCGCGATCGCTGCGGCGGCGTGGTCCTGGGTGGAGAAGATGTTGCAGGAGCACCAGCGGACCTGGGCGCCCAGCGCCACCAGGGTCTCGATCAGCACCGCCGTCTGCACGGTCATGTGCAGCGAGCCGGTGATCCGGGCGCCGGCCAGCGGCTGCGCCTCGGCGTACTCCTTGCGGATGGCCATCAGGCCGGGCATCTCGTGCTCGGCGAGCTGGATCTCCTTGCGGCCGAAGGGGGCCAGGGAGAGGTCTGCGACCTTGAAGTCGGCGGCGGTCTGGGACGCCATGCGTCTGCTCCTCGCGCTGATTGTGGGGCGGGTCGGGTGCACCGGGCGGTGCCGGTGCGAAGGCCTGGTGCGGCGCGCCGCAGCAGGTGGACGCCTGGGAGGGCACGCTCTCACGGAGGCGTCGACGGCCCGGACACGGCCGCGCGCACCTTCATGGGGTGGCGTGATCCCCTGCTCCACCAGGACCGGCGGACCGGTCCCCCTGCTCCGGCACAGCCCGTCGGAGGCCCTCTCTCCCTCGACCGGTTGGTGCGGCGTGCCGCACTCCGTCCGATCGACCGCCATCAGCAGCGACGTCTGGCTCTGCCAACGAATCTACACCGGCCGTCGCGGAGCGTGGCTGCCATCCCGGCGATTCCGGCCACCCCGGGCACCTCCGGCAGCGGCCTCGTCACTACGATCCGAGCCGCCTTCCCGCCGGCGGAAGGCGGGACGAAAGGAGACGCTCATGTCGGAGGCGACAGCGGACCGGGTCTGGGCTCCGCCGCCGGGCGGTCCGCTTCCCGACCCGCACCGGCCCAGCCTGCGGGGGCTGTGGGTCTGCCTGGCGGTGGTCCTGGTGGGAGTCCTGACGGCGGCTGCCGGAGTCGGGCTGTACGCACACGGCTACCGCCGCTTCACCGTGGCCAGTGCGTCCATGCGGCCCACGCTTCAGCCGGGCGACCAGATCACTGTCCGGCGGATAGGGGCCGGCGATCTGCACCGGGGCGATGTCGTGGTCATCACCGTGCCCGACTGGAACCAGAAGGCGGTGATCGAGCGTGTGGTCGGCCTCGGGGGCGACCGGCTCGCAGCGGGGCCGGACGGGCGGCTGACGGTCGACGGCAAGGCTGTGCAGGAACCGTATCTGCCGCCCGGGATCACCTTCGGCGGGCGGCCGTTCTCAGCGGTGGTGCCGAGCGGGCGTGTCTTCCTGATGGGGGACAACCGCAACGACGCCTACGACTCGCGCTTCCACCTGGACGAGCAGCAGGGCAGTGTGTCCACGGCCGGGCTTGTGGGGCGGGTCGAGTCGGTGCGTTCGGGATCGGGGACCCACTCGCTGACCCCGACCCGGGCGTTCGCCGCGGTGGGCGACGGCCGGGTGGCGGAAGAGGGCTCGGCCGCGCAGTACATCCTGCTGATCGCGGCGGGCGGCGGGCTGGCGCTGGCCGGGTTGATCGCGACACCGGTCACGCTGTGGGTCTCACGGCGGCGGGCCCGGCGGCGGGCCTTCGGAGGCTGATCAGTACGCGGCCCGTTCTCCCGGTGGGGCGCACCCCCGGGCGGCCGCGCCTCGAACGGCTCCTCCTCGGGCTGCGCGGCCTGGGACGGCACGGCCTGCACCTGCCCGCCCTGCTCGGCCTGCGACTGCCCGGCTTCGGGTTGCGCGGTTTCGGGCTGCGCGCCGCCCACGCGCGGCGCCCGGCGGCGAGCCGGGGCCCGGCATGGCACCGCCCGGGACCTGGGGCCCCGGGCGGTGGCCGGCCGTACAAATCAGTGGACGGTCGAACCCGACCCAGGGCCCGGGCCGCCCGGCGTGGCCGCGGGGTCTGGCCCGGCGGCCGCCGCCTCGGCGCTGTAGATATCCGGTTCGAGGTAGATGACGCGGGCGATCGGCACCGCCTTGCGGATCCTGGCCTCGGCGGCGTCGATGGCGCGAGCGACGTCTCCGGCGGTGTCGTCGTGGCGTACGGCGATCTTGGCGGCGACGAGCAGCTCCTCCGGGCCGAGATGGAGCGTACGCATGTGGATGAGGCCGGCCACGCTGTCGTGGTCGACGATCGCCCGGCGGATGTCGTCGACGACCTCCCTGCCAGCCGCCTCGCCGAGCAGCAGGCTCTTGGTCTCGGCAGCCAGCACCAGGGCGATGCCGATCAGCAGGATGCCGATGCACAGCGTGCCGACGCCGTCCCAGACCCCGTTGTCGGTGACGATGGCCAGGCCGACACCGATCAGCGCCAGGACCAGGCCGATCAGCGCGCCGAAGTCCTCCAGCAGCACCACGGGCAGCTCGGGCGCCTTGGCCCGCCGGATGAACTGCGACCAGCCGAGCGTCCCGCGGATCTGGTTGGACTCGCGGATCGCGGTACGGAAGGAGAAGCCCTCAGCCACGATCGCGAAGACCAGCACGCCGACGGCCCAGTACCAGCTCTCCAGCGGGTGCGGGTGGGCGATCTTCTCGTAGCCCTCGTAGACGGCGAACATGCCGCCGACCGAGAACAGCACGATCGAGACCAGGAAGCCGAAGATGTAGCGCTCCCGCCCGTAGCCGAAGGGATGCTCCTCGGTGGCCTCACGCTGGGCCCGCTTCCCACCCAGCAGCAGCAGGCCCTGGTTGCCGGAGTCGGCCACGGAGTGCACGGCCTCCGCCAGCATCGAGGAGGAGCCCGTGATGAGGAACGCCACGAACTTGCTGGCCGCGATCGCCAGATTGGCGCTCAGGGCAGCCACGATCGCCTTGGTACCTCCGGATGCACTCATGGTGCGGTTCAGTCCTTCCGCCGGGCCGCTGCGGGCCTGCTGGTCTCGTCGTCGGGCGTCCCCGCCACGGCGCGCCATTCTCGCACCAGCGGCCGGTGGCCTCTGCCCGCACCGTCTCGGCGGCACTCCTCACGGTGTCCCGGAGCGCCGCCGCGCCGCTCAGAGCGAGACGGTGGCGCGGAAGACCACCGCACCGCTGCCGCCGAGGGTGACCTCCGCACCGTCCGCCGGAAGGTAGGCGGACTCGCCCCGGACCAGGTCCAGCGATCGTCCCCTGCTGTCGGCCAGCGTGGCCGTCCCCTCGGTGACCAGCAGGATCTGCGGGGTGCGGCCGTCCACCACCCGCGCTGTGCCGTCCAGCAGATAGCGGGAGAGCCGGAACTCGGCCACCGGTGCCGGGTACAGCTCCTCGCCCTGCGCTCCCGGCACGGACTGCGGGGTCAGCACCGTCGGCCGGGTGGCGGAGAAGTCCACCACGCGCATCAGCTCCGGAACGTCCACGTGCTTGGGGGTGAGCCCGCAGCGCAGCACATTGTCGGAGTTGGCCATCAGTTCCACACCGAGGCCGCTGAGGTAGGCGTGCGGCACCCCGGCGCCGAGGTAGAGCGCCTCTCCGGGACGGAGCACCACATGGTTGAGCAGCAGGGCCGCGATGATCCCGGGGTCGCCGGGGAAGTCCCTGGCGGCGCCCGCGTAGGCGGCGCAGGACGCGGCGTGGGGGCCGTCACCGGCCGCCACCTTCTCCAGCGCCTCGGCCACCTCGCCGGCCACGGTCGCCAGACCGTCCCGGTCGGCGCCCAGCACCTCGGCGAGCACCGTGCGCAGCGCCTCCTCCTCCGGTGCGCCGCGCAGCACGGCTGCCCACGGAGCGAGAGCGGCGACGCCCAGGTGGTCGAAGAGGTCAGCGGTCTCGGCGGGGGCGCGGAAGCCGCACAGCCCGTCGAAGTCGCTCAGCGCGCAGATCATCTCCGGCTTGTGGTTGGCGTCCTTGTAGTTGCGGTGCGGAGCGTCCAGCGGCACACCGGCCGCCTCCTCCGCCGCAAAGCCCTCCCGCGCCTGCTCCAGCGTCGGGTGCACCTGCACGGAGAGGGCATGCCCGGCCGCCAGCACCTTGAACAGGAACGGCAGCCCGGGGCCGAAGCGCTGCACCACGGCCGCGCCCAGTTCCCCCTCCGGGTCGGCGGCGACCACCTCGGCCAGCGAGCGCTCCCCCTGGCCCCGGTCGATCCGCGAGGGTGCGCCGGGGTGGGCTCCCATCCACAGCTCCGCCTGCGGCTCTCCGGTGGGCTGCCGGCCCAGCAGCGCCGGGATGGCCGTGGTGGAGCCCCAGGCGTACGGGCGGACGGTGTTCACAAGGCGGTCCATGCGCGCTGCTGCTTCTTCCTGGGTCGGAGGGGGTGGCTGCGTCAAGGCTGGAGGGCCGGTGCCGGAGGCACGACCCTAACCGACGCGGATGAAATCCGGCCCGGGCGAGGAGGAGATGGCCACAGGGCGGCGCCGAAGCGGCGCCGAGGTGTCGGTTGGCCGCCGGGGGCGGCCGGGTCAGCCGGCACCGGTCCCGGCAGCGAGCCCGAGGTAGACGGCGGCGAAGTCGGTGGTGCCGACCAGTTCGGCCAGCGCCTCCACCGGGTCGCCGTGCGCGCTGGCGAGGTCGCCCAGCACCACCCCGTGGTCCTCGGCCAGCCGCTGGGCCCGGGCGACGGTGCGGTGGAGGACCGCCGCGTCGCGGTCCGGCGATGCCTGTGGGGTGCCGTTGCCGGCTTCACCCGTGCCCGCGCGCCCCTCGGTGCCGGGCTCCTCCTCGAACGCGGGCTCGTCGACCCGGCGCAGCAGCAGCACCTGGAGCCGCAGCGGGTCGGGCTCCTCGACCCGGTCGCGGAAGAAGTCGTCGGTGCCGCTGCCGTTGCCCAGCCGCGCGGCGAAGAGTCCCCGGTGCTCGGCGAGGGCCTGCGGCAGCACCGCCGCGAGCGACGGCTGCCCTGCCTGGTCGGCGAGCAGTGCCGCGAAGCGGTGCGCCACCGCTCCGGTGAGCGGACCGTCGCCCCAGAGCAGCGGCAGTGCCCCGGAGAGCCGGCCGGCGAGGCTCTTGCCGGGGTTGAGGTAGGCGGCCGCTGCGGGGCGGCAGCGGACCGCGACCTCGTCCAGCCGGTCGGCGGCGGCCTGCAGGGAGCTCTGGTCCACGGAGGCGATCCCGATCCGCCCGGCCAGCGCGAGCAGCGGGGCCAGGACGGCCCAGAGCGCTCCGGGGTCCTCGGGCGGCAGGTCGGTCTCAGGAGCGGCACCGGTGCTCTCCAGCCCCGCGGCAGGGGCGGGGGGCGCGTACGGCAGCAGCAGCGCGCGGGCCTGTACGGCGGCCTCGGCGAGCGGACTTCCGGCGGGTGCGATCACCGCGGCGGAGCAGCCGCGGACGTAGGCCTGCTCGACCAGGGCGCAGAGTCCGGGTTCGGTGCCGTCGGCGGAGGCGGTGACCAGCAGGTCGAGGGAGCCCACCCAGCCGGGCAGGTGCCAGGCGAGGTCGAGGAGTCCGGCGCGGCCGGTGGCGGGGGCGGACTCCTCGGGTGCGGCCGCGGTCGGTCCCAGCGGCAGTACCGGGCAGGCGGAGCCGCCGAGGGCGGCCAGCATCCCCGCTGCGGTGAGGGCGGCCCGTTGTCCGGCGACCAGGACGGTGCGGGGCCGGCCGTCGGGCCGGAGCCTGCCGAGTCCGGCCTCGTCGGCGAGCCGCAGCGCGTTGCGGATGCGGGCGCCCGCGCCCGCGAGGGACAGCAGGGCGCCGCCGGTGTCGGCGCGCTCCAGCGCCGCCGGGTCGTCGAGCAGTGCGTCGTCGAGCATGCGCCGGTCCTTCCGGGGTCTGCGGAGGGCCCTGGCGGGCGGTCCGCTGGGGGCGCGTTGGCGGCGGGTGCCGGATCAGGCGGGGCGGCGGGCCTCGTCGACCAGCAGCACCGGGATGCCGTCGCGGACCGGGTAGGCCAGTCCGCAGTCGGTGCCGGTGCAGACCAGCTCGGGGTGACCGTCGTGGTCCGCCTCGTTGAGCGGGGCCCGGCACTGGGGGCAGACGAGGATCTCCAGCAGGAAGGGTTCTAGCTTCATGCGCTGCGGCTCCGTGGTTCAGGGTTCGGGCGTCGCCGGCCGGGCTTCGCGGGAGGGACGCCGGGGGTGCTTCTGTGGCCTCTTCAGCCTACCGGCCGGGGCCTGCTCCGACCGGCCGGACGACGCACGGGCCGTGCGCCGGACCGGCCGGTGGGCGGGGCCGGGAGGTCAGCCGCGGACCAGGGCGAGGACCTCGTCGCGGAGCTTCTCCATGGTGGTCACGGAGCGGGCCTCCACATTGAGGCGCAGCAGCGGCTCGGTGTTGGAGGGCCGCACGTTGAACCACCAGTCGGGGCCGGCGACGGTGAGCCCGTCCAGCTCGTCCACGGTGACGTCGGGCAGTCCGGCGTAGGCGGCGCGGACGGCCGCGGTCCGGGCCGCCTGGTCCTGGACGGTGCTGTTGATCTCACCGGACGCGGCATAGCGGTCGTACTCGGCGACGAGTGCCGAGAGGGCGCCCTGCTGGCCGCCGAGGGCGGCCAGCACGTGCAGCGCGGCCAGCATGCCGGTGTCGGCCCGCCAGAAGTCGCGGAAGTAGTAGTGCGCGGAGTGCTCGCCGCCGAAGACGGCGCCGGTGCGGGCCATCTCCTGCTTGATGAAGGAGTGGCCGACGCGGGTGCGCACGGGGGTGCCGCCGTGGTCGCGGACCACCTCGGGGACGGTCCAGGAGGTGATCAGGTTGTGGATGACGGTGGGCTGCCGCTCTCCGGCGGCCTTGACCCGCTCCAGTTCGCGGACGGCGACCAGGGCGGTGATGGCGGAGGGCGACACCGGCTCGCCGCGCTCGTCGACCACGAAGCAGCGGTCGGCGTCGCCGTCGAAGGCCAGGCCGATGTCGGCGCCCGTCTCCTTCACCCGGGCCTGGAGGTCGACCAGGTTCTTCGGGTCCAGCGGGTTGGCCTCGTGGTTGGGGAAGGTGCCGTCGAGCTCGAAGTACATCGGCTCCAGGTCGATCGGCAGCCCGGCGAAGACGGTGGGCACGGTGTGGCCGCCCATGCCGTTGCCCGCGTCCACGACGACCTTGAGCCGACGGATGGAGCCGAGGTCGACCAGGCCGAGCAGGTGGTCCGCGTAGGCCTGCAGCAGGTCCTGGCCGGTGATGGTGCCGCTCTCGCCGTGGTGCGGGGGGATGGTGACGGTGCCGTCCTCGGCGGTCCAGCCCTCCACCCGCTCGCGGATGGTGTCCAGTCCGGTTCCCTGGCCGACCGGCGCCGCGCCCGCGTGGCAGAGCTTGATGCCGTTGTACTGCGCCGGGTTGTGGCTGGCGGTGAACATGGCGCCGGGCAGGTCGAGCTTGCCGCTGGCGAAGTAGAGCTGGTCGGTGGAGCAGAGCCCGATCTCGACCACGTCCGCGCCGCGGGAGGTCGCCCCCTCGGCGAACGCCCTGGACAGCCCCGGCGAGGAGGGCCGCATGTCATGGCCGACGACGATCGAGGTGGCCTCGGTGACCTCGACGAAGGCCGCACCGAAGGCGCGGGCCAGCGGCTCGTCCCACTGGTCGGGGACGACACCCCGGATGTCGTAGGCCTTCACGATCTGCTTGAGGTCGCGCACTCCGGCTCCACCCTGGTCTTCGCGGTCGGGACCGCGACGTTCGACTTGATGCACTGCTTTCCGGGCCGCCCGCCCCGTCCGGGTCCCCGGACCCGGTGGGTGGTTGCACCGCAGCGGACGGCCGACGCGCGGGTGCGCGGGTGTCCATGTGGTGCAGAGACTACCCGCTGCCTGCGTGCCGTCCGCGTCCTCGTCCATGTGGGACCGGCTGTCCGGTTCCGCGTGGATTCAGCCGCCCGGGACGACCGGTACCTCGGACGCGGGACCCCTGGTTTCCGGTTCCAGGGTGGGGATGGCCTGCTCCGCCCAGATGATCTTGCCGGTGGGGGTGTGGCGGGTGCCCCAGCGCCTGGACAGCTGGGCCACCAGCAGCAGCCCTCGGCCTCCCTCGTCGGTGGTACGGGCGTGGCGCAGCCGCGGCGAGGTACTGCTGGCGTCGGAGACCTCGCAGGTGAGCACGGTCTGCCGGATCAGCCGCAGCTGGATCGGGCCCGCCGCGTGCCGGATGGCGTTGGTGACCAGTTCGCTGACCACCAGCTCGGTGGTGAAGAGCAGCTCCGGCAGTCCCCAGGACTCCAGCTGCCGGGCGGCCAGCTCCCGGGCGGTGCCCACGACCGCCGGGTCCACGGGAAGGTCCCAGGTGGCGACCTCGTCGGCGCCCAGCCCGCGGGTGCGCGCCAGCAGCAGGGCGACGTCGTCCGAGGGACGCTCGCGATGCATGGAGCGCAGCACCCGTCCGCAGAGCTGCTCCAGCGGGCGGTCCGGCTGGGACAGCGCCGCCCGCAGCCGGTCGAGGCCGACGTCGATGTCCCCGCCGGGGCGGCGCTCGACCAGGCCGTTGGTGTAGAGGGCGAGCAGGCTGCCTTCGGCGAGCTGGAGTTCGGCGGACTCGAAGGGCAGCGAGCCGAGGCCCAGCGGGGGCCCCGCGGGCAGCTCGGGGAAGGTCACCCGGCCGTCGGTGTCCACCACGGCCGGCGGCAGATGGGCCGCCCGCGCCAGGGTGCAGCGCAGGGTCACCGGGTCGTAGACGGCGTACAGGCAGGTGGCGCCGAGGATGGCCGTGGCGGCCTCCTCCTCGGTGAGGCGGACGACCAGGTCGTCCAGGTGGGCCAGCAGTTCGTCCGGCGGCAGTTCCATGTCGGCGAGGGTCTGCACGGCGGTGCGCAGCCGGCCCATGGCGGCGGCCGCCTCGATGCCGTGTCCGACCACGTCTCCCACCACCAGTGCGACCCGGGCTCCCGACAACGGGATCACGTCGAACCAGTCGCCACCCACCCCGGTCTGCCCGTCGGCAGGGAGGTAGCGGGAGGCGACCTCGACGGCGGTGCGGCCGGCCAGCCGGTGCGGCAGCAGACTGCGCTGCAGGGTGAGGGCCGCAGTGTGCTCACGGGTGAAACGGCGGGCGTTGTCGACGCAGAGCGCCGCCCGCGCGACGAACTCCTCGGCGAGCAGCCGGTCGTCCTCGTCGAGGGGGGGCCGTTCGTCGGCCTGGCGGACGAAGGTGGCGACGCCCAGGGTGACGCCGCGGGCGCGCAGCGGCAGCCAGAGGGCGGAGGAGGCCCCGAACTCGCGGATCTTGGCGGCGCGTGTCGGATCACCCACCAGCCAGTCGGCGTTGGAGACATCCGTCTGCAGGCAGGCGCGGCCCTCGGTCAGACAGAAGGCACCCGGGGAGCCCGGGGTGAAGGCCACCGTCTCCCCGATCTCGACTGTGGACTCGGGACACCCGCCGCGCACCGAGTACTGCGCGGCACGGCGCAGCGGTGTGTCCCCGGCCAGCGGGCCGGGTGCCGGTTCCTCCCCGGCCAGCACCGACGGCAGCACATCGACGACGACGACGTCGGCCAGCCGCGGCACGGCGACCTCGGCGAGCTCCTGGGCGGTGCGCCGTACGTCAAGGGTGCTGCCGATGCAGAGGGACGCCTCGCTGAGCAGGGCCAGCCGGTGCTGGGCCTGACGGCGGTCGGTGATGTCCATGACCAGGTAGCAGACGCCCAGCGGGTCGCCCGCCGAGTCCTCGAGGCGGAAGTAGGAGGTCGACCAGCAGCGGTCCATACCGCCGGGCGACAGCGGGCTGGTGCCCTGGTACTCGTCGTCGACCAGGGCCTCGCCGCTCTGCAGCACCCGCTGCATCGCCTGCTCCAGGCGCTCGGCGTCCGGGCCCGGCTGGGCCTCGCTGATCCGCCTGCCGATGCGCTGCTCCCGGGGGATGCCGGAGGACCGCACCAGTGCGTCGTTCATCCACACACAGCGGAGTTCGGTGTCGACCACGCCGATGCCCAGCGGGGAGCCGGCGAAGAAGTGCCGCAGCATCGGGCGGGTCAGGTCCTCGACGTGCGTCCTGGTGTCGTTCGCCAGAGCGAGCCAGCTGCGTTCGCCGTCGGCCCGGGTCAGAGGGACCAGCCGGACCTCCAGACTGGTCGCGGCGCCGTCCCGCCGCCTGGCCTCGACCAGGCCCTCCCAGCCGTCCCGGACCCGCATCCTGGCCGCCGTACGGCGGAAGTCCG
>NZ_LIQR01000434.1 GCF_001418575.1 Peterkaempfera griseoplana | reverse complement strand
TCCCCGCAGCCCTGGCCCAACCAGCAACAGCACCCCCAGTACCCACAGCCCGGCAGCTACCCACCCGCCTACGGCCAGCCACAACCCCAGCCCCACAACCCCTATGCCCAAGGCGGATACGGGCAACCACCCCAACAGCACTGATTGTTCTCATGCACTTCCTCTGGTGGGCGAAGCGGTCGTACGCAAAGATCTTCCGAGCAGCAGACCGGAGGACCCCGCCGTATGACCGCCCCCGAACACCCCGGCCCCCAGCAGTCGGCAGATGCCGCCGCGCGCACCCGCCTCGCGGCCGAACTCAGATCGGCGTATGAGAGCGGGGCGCGGGTGCGGGATCTGGCGGTGGCGTCGCATCGTGCGCAGAGCGAGGTGCGGCGGCTGCTGCGGGAGGCGGGGGTGACCCTGGGCGGGGTGCCGCCGAGGAGGGCGTGGGCGGCCGAGTCCGTGCAGACCGGGGTGCCGGCTCCGAGGCATGGGGCGGACGTCCCGGCTCCGGCCGCCGCCTCCGCAGCGCCGCCTCCGGCGGCGGCCGGGCAGCGGCGGCGGGTGGCGGCGCGGATCGTGCGGGTGGGTCTGGACACCTCCTTCGCCGTGGTGCCGCAGTGGCGGTCGGCGATCGCCGTACCGGTGGCGACCCAGGAGCTGCTCACCGCCACGGGTCTGTCCTACGCGGAGCTGTCCGGCGCGGAGTTGACCGTGGTGATCCGTGCGGACGCGCTGCACGACCGTGATCTGGATGCCGCGGACTGGCAGTGTCCCGGGCCGGGCACCGGAGGCCGGCGCAGAACGGCGCCACGCTGATACCGGTGCCACCGGGACGGCCCTACCCTGGGCTGGTGAACGGTCCCGCGATCCTGCTGCCCTGCGATCCGCTCGCCCCGCGCCGCACCGACGGGCACTTCGCCGAAGAGGCTTCGGTGGCCCGCGACCTGGGCGGGGTGACCGCGCTCATCGACCATGACGCACTGCTCGCGGGGGACGCGGAGAGCGCGGTGAGCAGGGTTCCGCACGGGCTGCGGGCGGCCTGGTACCGGGGGTGGATGGTGCCGTCGGCCGCTTACGCACGACTCGCACGGGCGCTGGACGGACGGGGCTGCACCCTGCTCACCACCCCGGGAAGTTATACGGCGGCGCATGAACTGCCGGGCTGGTACGAGGTGTTCGAGGGCGCCACACCGCCGAGCTGCTGGCTGCCGGGGGTGGGTGCGGTGCCGTCGTCGGTGGAGCTCGCTGCCGCCGCCGGGCGGCTGGGGGGCTCGGGTCCGGCGGTGGTGAAGGACTATGTGAAGTCGCGCAAGCACGAGTGGGACGAGGCGTGCTTCATACCGGAGCTGGCGGACACGACCGCGCTGCACCGGGTCGTCTCCCGCTTCGTGGAACTGCAGGGGGAGGATCTCGCCGGGGGTGTGGTGCTGAGGGCGTTCGAGCCGTACGCCGCCTCCGGGGGTGTCCGCTCGGAGGAGTCCCGGGTGTGGTGGGTGGACGGGGAGGCGGTGCTGGTCACTTCCCACCCCGACTGGCCGATCCCGCCCGCGGGGCGTCCGGTGGCGGATCCGGACTTGGCCGGGGTGCGGCCGCTGGTGCACGCCCTGGGGTGCCGCTTTGTCACCACGGATCTGGCGCGGCGCACGGACGACGGCCGGTGGCGGGTGGTGGAGGTCGGCGACGGGCAGGTGAGCGACCTGCCGCGCGGGGCGGACCCGGCGCCGCTGCTGGCGGCGTTGATCACCTGCTGAGGTCCCGTCCCGCGCCGGCCTTCTCTGGGGCTGATGACGCTTGGCAGGTAGAGCAGTGCAGGTCAGCAGCGGTGAAGGTGACCTTGGCGAATGCAACAGCTGTGGTGCCATCGCCTGGGAGGGTGAGCATTGGCCGCCTTGCGCGCGAGTCGCCGCGGGCTGATTCCGCGCCAGGTGGTGTCTGTGGCCCGCGCTACCATGCGGCGATTCGGAGGCCTCGTGAGGTTCACCGTTCCGCCGCATCCCCTCGATACAGCGGACCATTACCCGGACCGGGCGCCACATGCCCGATCCACCACTCTGCTGTACCCGCGTGCCGGTGCCCTCGGCCGGTGGGAGAGCTCGCTTGGCGGGCCGCTGCTGTGGCCGGCTGACGAGCCGTAGCCGACATGTGCCGCGCCGGACCACCACAACCCTGCACGCGGACGCGCGGTGGTCGGGCCGGACCCTGTGGCATGGTGCCCGTGGTTCAACTCTTCGCCAAGGGTGTTCCGGCCCTGGTGTTCCCGGCCGGCACCGATGTCCTTCAGGCGCTCTGGTGCCCGCTGATCCACTCCGAGCACGACCAGTGGTCGCCTGTGCCTGCCTTGCGTTGGCGATCCGCCGCGGGAGCCGCGTCCGGGCAGCTGCGGGGGAAGCGCCGAAGCCGTACGAGTTCGACGACGAATACGTGCCTCGGCCCTGCGTTGTTCACCCGACTGAGGCCGTTGAGTACCCGAACCGGGACCTGCCGGATGATCTTCCCGCGGCTTGGTATCCCGGAAACGTCAAACGGTCGAGACCGCAGACAGCCGCCCACGACCAGCACGAGCACGAGCACGAGGATCTACCATCCCAGCCGTGCCATCACCCTGACCAGCAGCTTCACGATGGTAGATCCTCAGTGCTACGAGCGACCGGTTCTACTCGGTCCGCAGCGCGGTGGCGGTCCGGGAGCGCGCCGCCCAGCCGGCCGGCAGCAGTGCCCCGAGCAGGGCGATCGCGATCCCGCCGGCCAGCAGCGGGAGCAGTATCCCGGCGGTGTAGACGTGGCTCACGCTCGACGGCATGTTCCTGCCGATCGCGCTCCCCATCTGGGTCAGCGTCACCTTCTCCACCGCCATCCCGATCGGGACCCCGATCAGCCCTGCGATCAGGCCGGTGAGGCTCACCGAGGTCAGCACCATCGCGATGGTCTGCTTGGGCGTCATCCCGAGGGCCTTGAAGATCCCGAGGTCGTGGATCCGTTCCCGGGTGTCCTGCACCACGGTGTTCAGCACGCCGAGCGCGGCGACCGCGATCACCATCAGGGTGAGGGTGGCCACCAGGGCGCTCATGATGAGCACCGTGAGGTTCTCGTGCGTGATGTTCGGGGTGGCTTCGGCGTGCAGCGGGGTCAGCGCGGGGGCGGCCGAGGCGGACCAGTCCGGGCCGCTGACGTTGGCGGCCAGCTTGACGTTGAACTGGGTGATGTACGGCGTCAGACCGGCGGCGGTGAACGTGGCCGAATCGGTCATCACGATCGCGTTTCCGCTGGCATCGAAGTCGATGCCGACGATCCGCAACGGCAGTCGCTTGTTGTCCTGTGCCACGGTGACGGTGTCGCCGACGTGCATCCCGGCCGTCGAGGCCAGGTGGTCGTTGATCACGGCTTCGCCGGGGTTCCGGTACCAACGGCCGTCAACCAGCTCCAGGTTGGTCCAGGACAGGTCCCCGGTGGTGGTGTCCACCATCGGATAGTCACCCGTCGGCGCGCCGATCACGGTCGCGCCGCTGTTGCCCCAGCCGAACGCGGCCTTCGTGCCCGGGATCGAGGCGAGCGCGGCGGCCACCTTGGTGGAGTCCAAGTGGGGGTTGGCAGGGCCGCCGCCGGGGGCGTGGAGGCCGGCGGGCGTGCCGGAGGGCACCACGAGCATCGACGCGGCGTTGAAACCGGCGGTGTCCGTGTCCGTGTACTTGGTGAACGCGGTTTCCAGCCCCGTCGCGAAGGTGACACTGACCGCGCCGAACAGCACCGCGGCGCCGACCAGCGCGGCACGGGCCGGTTTGGCGAACGGTTGGGCCAGTCCCAGCGACATCGGCCGGGGCAGCGGCAGCCCGCTTGCCAGGCGCTGCGCGCCTTGGCCGCGCTTGGCCTTGGGGGCGCGGCCGACGACCAGGGTCTGCACCGCCGGCATCCGGCCGGCCCGAAGTGCCGGGATGAGCGCGGTGACACCGACGATGACCAAGGTGCCGATCGACACGACGAGGCTGACCCACACAGGCAGGTTGGTGCTGGCGGCACCGAGATTCTTGCTGGCATCGTTCAGGACCGGAACAGCCAGCAGGTTGCCGAACAGCGTGCCGCCCACCACGCCGATCGTCGCCGGGATCAGGGCTTGTGCGGCGTAGGCGCGGGCCACCTGCCAGGGGGTGAAGCCGAGCGACTTCAGGATCCCGATGCGCCGGATTCCCGAGACCACCGCGCCGCTGACCGCGATCGCGATGATCAGCACCGACAGGAACAGGCCGAGGACGCCGAAGACGATCAGGAACGGCACGAAGGACTTCGCGCTGCCGACGGCCTGCTTCTCCACGGCCAGGTAGGACTGCCCGCTCTCGACCGAGCCGGCCGGCGCGGCGGCGGCGATCGCCCGCTTGTCCGTGGTGAGGTCGGCGTCGGTCCCGGACTTGGCGAACCGGTAGAGCATCTCCTCGTCGGCCTTGGCGCCGGCGGCGGTCAGCCGCGCGAAGCCGTCGGTGGTGAGGAAGCCGGTCGCGGTGTTGGTCAGCGAGTTCGCCACGCCGACGACCTTGAACGAGGGCTTGCCCGGCAGCGAGTCGAACACCACGGAACCGTCTGCGCAGTGATGGTCCCATGAGGCCAGGACGATCTCGTTCGCGGTGGTCGGCCACCTGCCATCGACCAGGGCCAGTTGGTCCAGGCCGGAGGTGCCGGCCAGCTCGGGCCGGGTGGTGGCGATGACCGGCTGGTCGGCGCGACCGGCCATCGGCATGCCCGCGGCGATGTTCGCGGTGCAGTCCGTGCCGAAGCTCGTGTTCAGGGCGGAGGTGACCGGGTACGGCCCGGACGCCTCGGTGACGCCGGCGGCGTGCGCGGTGGCGGCGGCCTGCGCGGCAGTGGCCTTCGAGCCGTCGAACTGGACCGACAGATGCGCGCCGTTCCGGGCCTTGAAGGCGTTGTCGAACGGGGCCTGCACGACGGCCAGCAGACCGAGCGAGAGCACCGAGGAGGTGACGGCCGCGAACGTCGTCAGGGCCATGACGAGGGACTGCACACGACGCCGGCCGACGCCGGAGCGCACGACCTTGCCCAGGGCGCTCATCGGCCCGCCGCCGGCAGCAGACGGGCCACGGCCCGGAAGGAAGCCTCGTGCAGGCGCTGGGACGGCAGCGCTGGGAGCCGCGTCATCGGACCGCTCCCGCCGAGCTGTTGGAGGTGGCGCCGCTGACCGTGTTGACCACGTCCCGGGCCACGGCACCGTCCACCAGCTCGATCGTGCGTCGCGCGGTGTTCGCGGCCAGTTGGATGTCGTGGGTCACCAGCAGGATGGTCTGACCCTCGGCGTTCAGATCCAGCAGCAGTTGGCGCACGTCCTGGGCTGAGCGCGAATCCAGCGCGCCGGTCGGCTCGTCAGCCAGCAGCAACGCCGGCCGGTTCATCAGGGCCCTGGCCACCGCCACCCGCTGCCGCTGACCGCCGGACAGCCGCTGCGGGTAGGCCCTGGCATGCCGGTCGATACCCAGCGAGGTGAGCAACTCGGTCGCCCGCCGCTTCACCTCGCCCTTGCCCATCCCGGCCAACTGCGCCGGAACCATCACGTTGTCCAGCACCGTCAGGTCATCGAGCAGGTTGAAGAACTGGAAGATCATGCCGATGGAAGCCCGCCGGTACTTCGCCGAACCGGCCTCGCCGAGTTGATCGATCCGCGTTCCGTTGACGGTCACAGTGCCGCTGGAAGGCTTGTCCAGACCCGCGACCAGGTTCAGCAGCGTCGACTTGCCGCTGCCGGAATGGCCGAGGATCGCCACGCACTCACCAGCTGCCACGGACAGGGTCACCCCGGCCAGCGCGGGCGGGCCGTCATCGTATGTCTTTGTCGCGTCCTGGAGATCGATCATCGGCTCACTCGTCATGGCCCTGAACCTAGGAACGGACCATGATCCGTCGCGTCGGCCGGCGGATGTCACCTCTCCCCCGGGCCATCGGCCCGGGGGAGTACCCGCGTACATCCCCGGGGCGACGCGCAGAGCCGACCCCAGTCAATACGATCTCCGCGTGGAAGAGTTGCTCCGGCGTTTCTCGACATCGGCACCCGTGGCCTGGCTGACGGCACAGGCCGTGGTGCTGGCCGCCACCTGCTTCTACGCGCTGATGCTCTTCTGGACGATGCCGCTCGGTCCGATCCCGCACCACGGCGGCCCGTTCCTGTTCCCCGACCTCAGGCCCGACCAGAGGATCGGGGTCTGCCTCGTGCTCGCCCTTCCGATCCTGATGGTGCGCCGTCTGCCCGCGACGGTCTTCGCTGCGGTCCTGGGCGAAGCAGCCCTCAGCGACCTCTTCGGCGCGCAGCCCTGGACCGTGCTCCTCCTGCTCCCGGTCCTGGGCGGGTACCTCGCCGCCCGACGGCCGACGGCTGCCGCCGTCGGCTCCCTCGCGGCCGTCGCGACCCTGTTCGCCGAACGCACCCTCGTCCACAACGGGGAATCCGTCGGGAACGCGGCCCCGCAGGCCGGGCAGTTCGCGTTCGTGTTCGCGGTCGCATGGGTCTTCGGCGGGGTGTACCGCAAACGCCGCGAATACCTCGAAGCCCTGCACGAGCAGACCGCGGCCCGCGCCGTCATGGCCGAGCGGCTGCGGATCGCCCGCGAACTGCACGACAGCGTCGCGCACAGCATCGGGATCATCACGGTGCTGTCGGGAGCGGCGGCGCGGGTCGTGGAGACCAGGCCCGAGCAGACGCGGCAGGCGCTGACCGGCATCGAGACCACCAGCCGGGAGACACTGCTCGGGCTGCAGCGCATGCTCGGAGCGCTACGCCGCGCCGAGCCCGACGACGCCGTGCCGCGGGCCGCTCCGCTGGCGCCGGGCGGCAGCCTGGCCGACGTCCCGCGGCTCGCCGAACGCACGGCCGACGCCGGGGTGCGGGTCCACGTGACCTGGCAGGGCGAGCGGCGTCCGCTGCCGCCGGAGATCGAGCTGTCGGCGTTCCGGATCGTCCAGGAGTCGGTGACGAACGTGGTGCGGCATTCCGGGGCGCGGACGTGCCGGGTCGCGGTGGGTTACGAGCCGACAGGAGTGACGATCGAGGTGGTGGACGACGGGGACGACGGTCCCGGCAGGCCCGGCCGTCCGCGGCTCTCGGCGGCGGTCGGCGGGAGCGGCTTCGGCCTGCTCGGCATGCGCGAGCGAGTGACGTTGCTGTCCGGCCGGTTCAGCGCGGGCCGGCGTCCGGAGGGCGGATTCCGGGTGGCGGCGAGGCTCCCGGCATGAGCGTGCGGGTACTGCTGGTCGATGACCAGCCGCTGATGCTGGTCGGGCTCACAATCCTGATCGGCGACACCGACGACCTGGAGGTGGTCGGCGAGGCCGGCGACGGCCGCGAGGCAGTGCGCCTGGTGCGTGAGCTGCGGCCGGACGTCGTGGTGATGGACATCCGCATGCCGGGCGTGGACGGGATCGAGGCGACCCGGCAGGCGACCGCCGAGCCGGACCCGCCCAAGGTGCTGGTGCTGACGACCTTCGACGACGACGAGTACGTCTACGGCGCACTGCGCGCCGGAGCCAGCGGATTCCTGCTCAAGAGCATGGCCCTGGACGCGATCCTGGACGCGATCCGCGTGGTGGCGGCCGGCGACGCGTTGATCGCGCCGAGCGTGACCCGACGGCTGATCGCGGACTTCGCCGGAACACCCGGCCCCGCCGCCCCCGAACCGGACGCCGAGCCTGCCGCGGACTCAAGTCTCATCGCGGGGATCACCGACCGGGAGCGCGAGGTGCTGGCACTGGTCGGACAGGGTCTGTCGAACGCCGAGATAGCCGAGCGGTTGGTGATCAGCGCGGCGACCGCGAAGACGCATGTCGCGCGTCTGTTCGCCAAGCTCGAAGCCCGGGACCGCGTCCACCTGGCGATCATCGCCTTCGAGGCCGGACTCGTGCCGTGTAGACGGTAGGGCAGGGTGAGAAGAACGATCGCCGACCACGAGTTCGCCGCGTTCGCCAGATGCGCGAGCTCACCCACCTGGCCGCAGCGGGATTCGAGTCGTGAACACTCCAACATGGACTTCCAGGAGTTTGCCGCGAGCGCACGCGCCGACTCCGAAGGCATCCTCCGCCCCGTGAAATGAAGCCCCTGGCCTGCTTCAGCAGGCCGGCGGGTCGACTGGCTCCGTTCAGTTGCGCTGGTTGAGGGCCCGAGTCAGGTCCCGGTTGGCCGACCGTGCGGCGTCCAGGTCGGCGCGCGCCTCAGGGTCCGACGGATGCGTGCAACAACCCGCCACAGAGCCACACCCGAGAACGAGTCTCAGAGCACCAACGACAACCCTCCGCACCACGTCACACCACGTAGGTGAGGCCCCCAGAGAACCGGACGCCGCCCCGCGACGCCGAGGTGGTCGCGGGGCAGGCCGGGGTGGTGTAGGGCCGGTTCGGCAGGGTGCTCAGGTGACAGCGGCGGCACCGGTCAGGTGCAGCGGCGGTCGGCGTTGATGCACGCGGCCACAGCCCGCATCAGCCGGTCCGACACCACGTTGGGGCGGACCCGGATGATGGCGGTGAAGTCGGCTCGAGAGGGCGTTCGAGGGGCTCTGGCCGGACGGGGGCTCTGGCCCGGTTGCGCGTTCTGATTGCTCAGCGGAGCTGCGGGGCGGGCGGAGGCGGTGGTCGCGGGTGAGGCGTTGCCGCCCTGGCCCCGGGTGTGGGCGAGGACGGTCTGGTCGGCCACGGCTGGGCTGGCGCCTGCCACGGCCAGGCCGGTGATCACGGCGCGCCGGCTGCGGCGGGTGCGGCGGAACCGGTGGGGCGCTGCGTTCCGCGGAGGCGCCGGGGCCGGGGCCGTGGGTGGTGAACGGTATGGTCTGCGTTCTCTCCTCAGGGAGCCAGGGGCAGGGCCGTGGGCCGCGGGTGGGTGAGGCACGGGCCGGACGGTCAGTAGCCGGCGGTGGTGCCGGTTCCGCTGCCGACTCCCTGGCCGATGGAGACACCTCCGCCGACCTGCTGCTGGGTGTTCTGCACCGCACCCGCGCTGCCGCCCGCCCCGGTCGTTCCCGCGGTACCGGCCGCACCGGTGGTGCCTGCCGCCGTCCCCGAGTTCACCGCGCCCGAGGTACGCGCCCAGGCGTTGGCCAGCTGGGTCACGGGCAGCGCCTGACCCACGGCGACGCCGGGCGGCAGCGCACTGGAGGCGGGGGGCTGGGTGGCGATGGACGCGACCTGGTTGAAGTCCACCACCCCGGTCCTCTCCAGCACCGTGATGTGGTCGAGCACGGTGTTGTTGGCGCTGTCGGCCAGCTGGCGGACCAGGGTGTTGCGCGTGCTGTTACGGATCTTGGCGATGGACTGGAAGATCAGCCCGTGCTGGACGCGGAGCAGCTGGGCGAAGGTCTGGTCGAAAGCCGGCCCCTGGGCCGCCTGCTCCTGCTGGAGGAAGCCCATCTGCTGGTCGGAGGGCTGGTTGGGCAGTCCCATGCCCAGCTGGGCGGCGATCTTCAGGGTCTGCTCGTCGAGTTTCCGGTGGCCGTCCAGCAGGTGCTTGCCCGCCTCGTGCACCAGCGGGTTGGTGGTGTGGGTCTGGGCCATCATGCCGCTGGGCAGCTCCCAGAGGCCGGCCAGCCGCACCTTGGTGACGAAGACCCGCTCGTCGGGGGTGAGCGGGCCGAAGGCGGTGTTGATCGTCCCGGCGGGCAGTCCGTCGGAGGCCACGGTCTGGGCGGCGACGGGCGTACTGCCGCCGCCCTGCTTGTACACCCACAGCGGGACGATCACCGCCACCAGGCCCACGGCCAGCATCCGCAGCAGCCTGGACTGGGCCGGTCCGCCCCGGGGCCGGGCCTGCCGGGGGGAGGTGGACGATCGGTCGGACGGGCGCATATGCGTCAGGCCTCCTCGGGGACGGCGAGTGACGGCGGATGCCTGCGCTCGGGCAGGGCTGCCGGGGCCGGTGGACGGGGGGCGCTGCGGCGCCCGCGGTGGTCGCCCCTTCGTACGCCGCACTCCCCGATCCGGTTCAGCGATGCGCCGGGGGTGGGGAAAACGCCGTGCCCGCCTCCGGAACGGGGACGGGCACGGCGGATCGGGCCGGGACGGGGTCAGCGCGCGGGGGCGGTCTCCCAGCGGTCGGCGGTGTCCTCCTCCTCGCCGGTGAAGGCCCGCCACAGCCTGGCGTAGGCGCCGTCGGCGGCCAGCAGCTCGTCATGGGTACCGTCCTCGACCACCCGCCCGTGGTCGAGGACCACGACCCGGTCGGCCCGGGCGGCGGTGGTGAGGCGGTGGGCGATCACCAGGGTGGTGCGGCGGCCCGCGAGCCGGTCGGCGGCCCGGTTGACCGCGGCCTCGGTGGCGAGGTCCAGGGCCGCGGTGGCCTCGTCCAGGAGCAGGATGTCGGGGTCGACCAGTTCGGCGCGGGCGAGGGCGAGCAGCTGCCGCTGGCCCGCGGAGAGGTTGCGGCCGCGCTCGGTGACGCGGTGCAGGTATCCCCCGGGCAGTCCGGCGACCATCTCATGGGCGCCGACGGCCCTCGCGGCGGCCTCCACCTCGGCGTCGGTGGCTTCGGGGCGGCCGTAGGCGATGGCGTCGCGGACGGTACCGGCGAAGAGGTGCGCCTCCTGCGGGACGACACCGAGCCGGCGGCGGTAGGCGGTGAGGTCGTACTCGCGCAGATCGGTGCCGTCGATGCGGACGGCGCCGCCGGTCACGTCGTAGAACCGGGCGGCCAGCTTGACCAGGGTGGACTTGCCGGCGCCGGTCTCACCCACCAGGGCGACGGTCTGGCCTGCGGGGATGTGCAGGGAGATGTCGGCGAGGGCTTCCGGCTTGCGGTTCCTGGTGCCGTTCCCGGTGCCGCCTTCGATGCCGCTCTCGGCGCCGTTGTAGGCGAAGTGGACGTTGTCGAAGTGGATCTCGCCGCGCAGCTCGGGGACGGGCCTCGGGGCGGACGCGGCGGGAGTGCTGGTGGGCGAGCGCAGCAGGTCGCGGATGCGGGCCAGGCCGACGGCGGCCTGCTGGTAGCCGTCGAAGACCTGGGAGAGCTGCTGCACCGGGGAGAAGAAGAGGTCGATGTAGAGCAGGTAGGCGACCAGGGCGCCGGTGGTGAGGGTTCCGGAGTCGACCCGCCGGGCGCCCTCGATCAGGACCAGCGCCGCAGCGGTGCTGGAGAGGAACTGCACGAAGGGGAAGTAGAGCGCGATGTACAGCTGGGCGCGGATCCGGGCGGTGCGGTAGTCGTCGCTGCGGGCCAGGAAACGCCTGGTGTTGGCGTCCTCCCGGCGGAAGGCCTGCACGATCCGCATCCCGGCGACGTTCTCCTGGAGGTCCGCGTTGACCGTGGAGACCTTCTCCCGGGCGAGGGTGTACTGGGCGGCGGACTTCTTGCGGAACACCAGGGTCGCGGCGATCAGCAGCGGCAGCACCGCGAAGACGACGAGGGCGAGGCCGGCGTCGATGACCAGCAGGGCCGCGAAGATGCCGAAGAAGGTGAGCAGACTGACCACGGCGGTGACGAGGCCGGTCTGCAGGAAGGTCGAGAGGGCGTCGACGTCGGTGGTCATCCGGGTCATGATCCGGCCGCTGAGCTCTCGCTCGTAGTAGTCCAGGCCGAGCCGCTGCAGATGGGCGAAGATCTTGACCCGCAGCACGTAGAGGACCCGCTCACCGGTGCGCCCGCTGAGCTGGCTCTCGGCGGTCTGCACCAGCCAGTCCAGCAGGACGATGGCGAGGGCGGTGAGCGAGGCCGCGGCGACTCCGCCGAAGGCTGCCTTGCTGACGCCGTTGTCGATGCCGTGCCGGATCAGTACGGGCAGCGCCAGGCCGGCCGTGGCGTCGGCCGCCACCAGCAGCAGCGCCAGGGCGAGGGGGCGGCGGAACGGGGCCAGCAGGCGGCGCAGGCTGAAGTCCGGGTCGGCGGCCCGGGCCTGCTCCGGGGGGACATCGGGGGTGTCCAGGGCGGGCGGCAGGGCGGCGACCTTGGCGAGCAGGTCGGGGGTGGCGGGCAGTGAGCCGAGGCTGCGGGAGACCGGGCCGCCCGGTCCGGCCGCGGAGGCGGCCCGCAGGGCAGCCGCGGCGGCGCCGGTCTCGTCGTCCTCCGGGTCGAGGTCGGGGAACCGCTCGCGGTCCCAGAGCTCGGGGGTCGTGGAGCGGCCCGCCTCGGACGCCGCGCCGTCGAGGGCCGCGGTGCCGGGTACTCCGCTGTCCAGCGCGGCCTTCTCCACTGCGGCGCTCTCCAGTGGAGAACGCTGCAGTGCCGGGATGCCGGCCGTGCGGTCGGCCTCGCCGGGCCCGGCGCCGAAGCCGCCGTCCAGGTCGCCCTCGGCCTCCGGGTCGGTGAGCAGCCTGCGGTAGAGCGGGCACCTGGCGTCCAGCTCCTGGTGGGTGCCCAGGTCCACCAGCCGTCCCCGATCGAGTACGGCGATGCGGTCGGCCAGTTGGAGGGTGGAGCGGCGGTGGGCGATCAGCAGGGTGGTGCGGTCCCGCATGACGCTGCGCAGGGCGTCGTGGATCTCGGCCTCGATCTGGGCGTCGACGGCTGAGGTGGCGTCGTCGAGCAGCAGCAGTCGGGGGTTGGTGAGGATGGCCCGGGCCAGGGCGACACGCTGGCGCTGGCCGCCGGAGAGAGTGAGTCCCTGCTCGCCGACGACGGTGTCGTAGCCGTCGGGGAGTGCCGCGATGAAGCCGTGGGCCTGGGCGGCGCGGGCGGCGGCCTCCACCTCGGCGTCGGTGGCGTCGGGGCGGCCGAAGGCGATGTTGGTGCGGACCGACTCCGAGAACAGGAAGCTGTCCTCGGGGACGATGCCGATGGCGGCGCGCAGCGACTCCATGGTGAGGTCGCGGACGTCATGGCCGAAGATCCGTACGGTGCCCGCGGTGGCGTCGTAGAAGCGGGGCACCAGCAGGCCGACGGTGGACTTGCCGGAGCCGGAGGAGCCGACCAGGGCGAGGGTCTCTCCGGGCGCCAGGCTGAGGGTGAGGTCGTCCACGACGGGGTCGCCGCCGTCGGGGTAGGCGAAGGTGACCTGCTCGAAGGCGAGGGCAGGGGCCGCGGGGTCCTGGTCGTCCGGGTCCAGGGCGACGGCGTCGGGCTTCTCGCTGATGACCGGGCGCTCGTCGATGAGCTGGAGGACGCGCTCCACACCGGCCCTGGCCTGCTGGCCGACGGTGAGCAGCATGGTGAGCATCCGCACCGGGCCGGTCATCTGGGCTATGTAGGTGGAGAAGGCGACGAAGGTGCCGAGGGAGACCTGTCCCCGTACGGCCAGCCAGCCGCCGAGGGCGAGCACCGCGACCTGGCCCAGCGAGGGGATGGCCTGCATGGCGGGGGTGTAGCGGCTGTTGAGCCGGATGGCACGCAGCCGGGAGGCGTAGAGCCGGCGGGAGACCCGCTCCAGCCGGCCGAGTTCCTGCTCCTCCTGGCCGAACCCCTTCACCACGCGGACGCCGGTGACGGCGCCGTCCACCACTCCGGCGACGGCGGCGGCCTGCTGCTGGGCGGCCCAGGTGGCGGGGAACAGCCGTCGGCGGCTGAGCTGGGCGAACCAGTAGAGGGCGGGGCCCATGACCAGGGCGACCACGGTGAGCAGCGGCGACAGCCAGAGCATCACGGCGACGGACATGCCGAAGAGCAGGAAGTTGCCCGTCATCATCGGCAGCATGGACAGCAGTCCGTTGATCAGCTGCAGGTCGGAGGTGGCCCGTCCGACGACCTGGCCGGTGTCCAGGCGGTCCTGTCGGGCGCCGTCGAGCCGGGTGAGGGAGCCGAAGAGGTCGCTGCGCAGGTCGTGCTGGACGTCCAGGGCGAGTTTGCCGCCGTAGTAGCGGCGGACCCAGGTGAGGGCGAAGACGGCCACGGCCGCCAGGACCAGCAGGGTCGCCCAGGGGGCAAGCGAGCGGGTGTGTCTGGTGACGACGTCGTCGATGATGAGCCGGGTGATCAGCGGGACGACGGCGGTGACCGCCATGCCTGCGAGTGAGGCGCCGAAGGAGAGCAGAAGGTTGCGCCGGTAGGGGCGACAGTAGCCGACCAGGCGGCGCAGCCAGCCTGGTGTGGGCTGCTCCCCGGCGGAGTCATGAGCCTCATACATATTTAGAGATACTAATCATTTGTCGGCGGGCGCGTCCACCGGCGCCCAGCCGTAGACCCGCTCCACCCGGAGCCTGACCACAAGGCGGCGGTCGGCCACCATCGCGGCACGGTACTCGTCCCAGTCAGGGTGCTCCCCCACGATCAGGCGATAGACCTCGATCAGCTCCTCGACCACGGCGTCCTGCGGGTCGGCCGCGACCGCGGTCAGCTCGGCGTTGCCCTCGGCGACCGCGTAGGCGCCGAAGTCGGGGCTGGTCGCATAGAGGGAGGCACGTGGGTCACGGCGCAGATTGGCGGTCTTGGCCCGATCCTCGGTGGTGGAGATGCGGGCGATCCTGGTGACCGGGTCGAAGGTGCAGCTGACGTTGGACAGCTGAGGGCGGCCGTCCCGTTTGAGGGTCGCCAGGGCGACCGTACGGGCGCCGCTCAGCAGGGCTTCGAGGGCGGGGGACGCTGGTTCGACTGCCATGGACTCCACCTCGGGTGCGGTTCGTGGCGCGAGCGTCGGAACGCGGGCGCCACAGGACTGCGGGATCGGCTCGCGACTCCAGCATTCCTTCCCCGGCAGGGGCGGCACACCCGTCCCCGGCAGGGCTGCGGGTGCGGCGCGGGTCCTACGACCCGGGGCGGAGCACGCGGGTCAGCGGTCGTGGCCGGCGGTACCGGCCGCGGCGCTGAACGCTCCCAGGGCAAGGCGGTGCAGCAGAGCCGCCATGGAGTCGCGGTCGAGCACCGGCTGGGCGCCTCGCGCCGCGGCGCTGTGCGGGGTGGAGTTGAGGAGGCCGAAGACGGCGTGCACGGCGGCGCGGGCGCCGGGTTCGCCGGCGAGGCCGGAGGGCTCGGGGAAGGCCCGCCGGACGACGTCCACCCACAGTTCGACATAGCTGCGCTGCAGGCGGCGCACCCGGCGGCGGTCCTCGTCCTTGAGGTGGAGCAGCTCCCGGTCGTGCAGGGTGATCAGGTCCTGGTCGTCGAGGGCGAAGTCGATATGGCCCCTGACCAGGGCGTCCAGGGCCGCTGCGGCATCCGCGCCCTGGGCGCGGCGGCGGCCCTCGTCGACCAGTCGCTCACTGATGCCCACCAGGAGGTCCGCCAGCATGGCGTCCTTGCCCGGGAAGTGCCGGTAGAGGCCCGGGCCGGTGATGCCCACGGCCTTGCCGATCTCGTCCACACCGACGCCGAGGAAGCCCCGGGCGGCGAAGAGCCGGGCGGCTTCTCGGCGGATCTGGTCGCGACGCGGGGTCGCAGCGGGGGCGTCGGTGTGGGACATGGGGTGATCCTAGACAGTGGCCGTTATCGGTGGTTAACCTGGCCCTGTAAGTTAACGTTAATTAACTCCATTGGACAACATCGCCGGCGCGGTGGGCAGGGATCAGCCGCCGCGCCGCCCGGTTCAGGGGCAAAGGAGCTCTTGGGCATGGTCTTCTCGTCGTACGCCGCCGCTCCCCCGACCTGGGCCGCACAGGCCGCCGTGCCCCCGCTGGACACCACCGCCGACCCGGGGTCGGCTGCCTACCGGGCCAACACCGAGGCCCACACGGCACTGGTCGGCGAGCTGCGCCGCAAGCTGGCCGCCGCCGCGCTGGGCGGCGGGGAGCGCGCCCGGCAGCGTCACACCGCGCGGGGCAAACTGCTGCCCCGCGACCGGGTGGACACCCTGCTCGACCCCGGTTCACCGTTCCTGGAGCTGGCCCCTCTGGCGGCCGACGGGATGTACGACGGTGCTGCCCCCGCCGCCGGAGTGGTGGCGGGCATCGGCCGGGTGGCCGGGCGCGAGGTGGTGGTGGTCGCCAACGACGCCACCGTCAAGGGCGGGACGTACTACCCGATGACGGTGAAGAAGCACCTCCGGGCGCAGGAGGTGGCGCTGGACAACCGGCTGCCCTGCATCTACCTGGTGGACTCGGGCGGCGCGTTCCTGCCGATGCAGGACGAGGTCTTCCCCGACCGCGACCACTTCGGGCGGATCTTCTACAACCAGGCACGGATGTCCGCCGCGGGCATCCCGCAGATCGCCGCCGTGCTGGGCTCCTGCACGGCCGGCGGGGCCTACGTCCCGGCGATGAGCGACCAGGCCGTGATCGTCCGCAACCAGGGCACCATCTTCCTGGGCGGGCCGCCGCTGGTGAAGGCGGCCACCGGGGAGGTGGTCACGGCGGAGGAGCTCGGCGGCGGCGAGGTGCACTCGCGCACCTCGGGCGTCACCGACCATCTGGCCGAGGACGACGCCCATGCGCTCTCCCTCGTCCGCTCGATCGTCGGCGGACTGGGTCCGCGGCCGCCCCGGCCCTGGGATGTGGTCCCGGTGGAGCCGCCGGCGGTTGACCCGGCGGGGCTCTACGGATCGGTCCCGGTCGACCCGCGCACCCCGTACGACGTGCGCGAGGTGATCGCCCGGGTGGTGGACGGCAGCCGGTTCGCCGAGTTCAAGCCCGAGTACGGGCCGACCCTGGTCACCGGTTTCGCCCGGGTGCACGGGCACCCGGTGGGCATCGTGGCCAACAACGGGATCCTCTTCTCCGAGTCGGCGATGAAGGGCGCGCACTTCATCGAACTGTGCGACCAGCGCGGTGTCCCGCTGCTGTTCCTGCAGAACATCTCCGGCTTCATGGTGGGGCGGCAGTACGAGGCCGGGGGCATCGCCAAGCACGGCGCCAAGATGGTCACCGCGGTGGCCTGCACCCGGGTGCCCAAGCTCACCGTGGTCGTCGGCGGCTCCTACGGGGCCGGCAACTACTCCATGTGCGGCCGGGCCTATTCGCCGCGCTTCCTGTGGATGTGGCCCGGAGCCAAGATCTCGGTGATGGGCGGCGAGCAGGCAGCCTCCGTCCTGGCCACCGTCCGGCGCGACCAGTTGGAGGCGCAGGGCACCGACTGGCCGGCCGAGGAGGAGGCGGAGTTCAAGCGCCCTGTCCGGGAGCAGTACGAACGCCAGGGCAGCGCCTACTACGCCACCGCCCGGCTGTGGGACGACGGCGTCATCGACCCCATGGACACCCGCACCGTGGTGGGACTGGCCCTCAGTGCGTGCGCCAACGCTCCGCTGCCCGAGCCCCGGCCCTACGGCATCTTCAGGATGTGACGGCGGCGATGACCGACACCAGGCCCGCCCTTTCCGTGACCGGCCCTCGCCCGGCCGGCCCCGCGACCGGCTGCACCCCGACCGGCCTTCCCGTGACCGGCTTTCCCGTGACCGGCTTTCCCGTGACCGGAGGAGCACCTCCCATGTTCGACACTGTCCTGGTCGCCAACCGCGGTGAGATCGCCGTACGGGTGATCCGCACCCTGCGGCGGCTCGGAGTCCGCTCGGTGGCGGTGCACAGCGACGCCGACGCCGATGCCCTGCACGTCAGGGAAGCCGACACCGCCGTACGGCTGGGTCCGCCGGACCGCTCGGACAGCTCTGCCGCCGAGACCTATCTGCATGTCGAGCGCATCCTGGAGGCGGCCCGCCGCACCGGGGCGCAGGCCATCCACCCGGGGTACGGCTTCCTCGCCGAGAACACCGGCTTCGCCCGCGCCTGCGGCGACGCGGGCCTGGTCTTCATCGGTCCTCCTCCCTCCGCCATCGAGTTGATGGGCGACAAGATCAACGCCAAGGAGGCGGTCCGGGCGGCGGGCGTCCCCGTCGTACCCGGCAGCCGGGAAGGCGCCCGCAGCGACGAAGCCCTGATGGAGGCCGCCGCCGAGATCGGCTTCCCGGTACTCCTCAAGCCCTCCGCCGGCGGAGGCGGCAAGGGCATGCGGCTGGTGCGGGACCCCGCCCTCCTGGCGGAGGAGATCACCGCCGCCCGGCGTGAGGCCAGGACCAGCTTCGGCGACGACACCCTGCTGCTGGAACGGTGGATCGACCGCCCCCGGCACATCGAGGTCCAGGTACTCGCCGACGCCCATGGCACCACCGTGCATCTGGGTGAGCGCGAGTGCAGCCTCCAGCGGCGCCACCAGAAGCTCGTCGAGGAGGCGCCCTCGGTCCTCCTTGATGCCGACACCCGCGCCGCCATGGGAGCCGCGGCCGTACGCGCAGCCGAGGCATGCGGCTACACCGGGGCGGGCACGGTGGAGTTCATCGTGCCCGGCGGCGATCCCTCGGCCTACTACTTCATGGAGATGAACACCCGCCTGCAGGTCGAGCATCCGGTCACCGAACTCGCCGCCGAGGTACGCGGTCTCGACAGCCCGGCCGGCCCGGGCCGGCCGGACCTGGTCGAGTGGCAGCTGCGGGTCGCCGCCGGCGAGCGGCTCCCCCTGACGCAGTCCGACATCTCCTTCCGCGGTCATGCGATCGAGGCCCGGATCTGCGCCGAGGACCCCGCTCGCGGCTTCCTCCCGACCGGTGGCCGGGTGCTGCTGCTCCATGAGCCGACCGGCGAGGGCATCCGGGTTGATTCCGGACTCGCCCCGGACACCCTCGTCGGCTCCACCTACGACCCCATGCTCGCCAAGATCATCGCTTACGGCCCCGACCGGGACACGGCCCTGCGAAGGCTGCGCGCCGCCCTCGCGGAGACCCGGATCCTCGGTGTGACCACCAACACCGGCTTTCTGCGCCGGCTTCTCACGCATCCCGATGTGATCGCGGGTGAACTCGACACCGGCCTGGTCGAGCGCACCGCCCAGCAGACCCCCGAACTCCTGGCATCCCCGCTCGACACCGCACACCACGACACCGTGCTGTGCGCAGCAGCCCTCGCACGCCATCTGGACCTGACACCGGCCCCCGCTCCGGGCGGGTGGACGGACCCCTTCTCCCTGCCCAGCGGCTGGCGACTGGGCGGCGAACCTGCCTGGACCGTCCACCGGCTGCGGCTCCCGGGCGGCGAGCCGGTGGAGGTACGGGTACGGCCCGCCTCGATGGAGAACGTAGCAAGGGCCACTGACAACGCCCCTCGCGAAGCCGCCGAACTGGAGATCCGCCTCGGAGACGGCCCCGTCCGCCGTGCCCGGGCCGCACGCCTCGGCGACCGCTTGGACATCACCCTCGACGGCGTCCGGCACAGCCTTGCACTCGCCACCGACAACACCGCCCCCGGCGGCCCCGCCACCTGGTTCTGCCTGGACGGCGACTCCCGGCCGGTACTGCCCCACGACCCCGTCGCGGAGCGCACCACCAGCGGCGGGTCCGCCCACCACGGCACCCTCACCGCCCCGATGCCGGGCACCGTCACCGTGGTCAAGGCCGCCGTCGGCGACCGGGTCCGCAAGGGTCAGCTGCTGCTGGTCCTGGAGGCCATGAAGATGGAGCACGTCATCGCCTCACCGCACGACGGCACGGTGGAGCAGTTGCGCGCCGTCCAGGGCGCCGGGGTCGCCATGGACGAGGTGCTGGCCGTGGTGTCCGCGGGCGACGGCGGCGAAGCCGTCGCGGCGACCGGCGAGGACCCGCTGGAGGTGGCGCGGTGACCGGGTCCGTGCTCTCCCTGGGACTGCCCATGGCCTTTCCCGCCCCCGGGCTGCCGGAACGGGTGCGCATCCATGAGGTGGGCGCCCGCGACGGACTGCAGAACGAGGCGCTGCCGCTGCCGGTGGAGGTGAAGGCGGAGTTCGTCGCCCGGCTGGCCGCAGCCGGTCTGCGGACCGTGGAGGCCACCAGCTTCGTCCATCCCAAGTGGGTGCCGCAGCTGGCCGACGCGGAGCAGCTGATGCCGCTGCTCGCGGGTCTTCCGGAGCGGTACCCCGGGTTGCGACTCCCCGTGCTGGTGCCCAATGAGCGCGGTCTGGACCGGGCGCTGGCCCACGGCGTCACCGACATCGCGGTCTTCGCCAGCGCCACCGAGACCTTCGCCCGGCGCAACCTCAACCGCTCGCTCGACGAGTCGCTGGAGATGTTCGCGCCGGTGGTGGCGCGCGCCGCAGCGGAGGGCGTGCGGGTGCGCGGCTATCTCTCGATGTGCTTCGGCGATCCCTGGGAGGGGCCGGTACCGCTGTCCCAGGTGGTCGACGTGGCCGGACGGCTGCTCGATCTCGGCTGCGACGAACTCAGCCTCGGCGACACCATCGGTGTGGCCACCCCCGGCCATGTCACCGCCCTGCTGGAGGAGCTGGCCCGGGCCGGTGCGTCGGCAGAGCGGCTGGCCGTCCACTTCCATGACACCTACGGCCAGGCGCTGGCCAACACCCTGGCCGCGCTGCGCTCCGGTGTGGCGACGGTGGACGCCTCCGCGGGCGGGCTCGGCGGCTGCCCCTACGCGAAGAGCGCCACCGGCAATCTGGCCACCGAGGACCTGGTCTGGATGCTGCACGGACTCGGCATCGAGACCGGAGTCGATCTGGAGGCCCTGGCCGCCACCAGCGTCTGGCTCGCCGACCGGCTCGGCCGGCCCAGCCCCTCGCGGGCGGTCCGCGCGCTCACCGGCGGCTGACCGGCCCCGGCCGGGGCGGCGACCCCGCCCCGGCCCTCTCCCCCGACCCTCGCCACCCTCAAGAGGCCCAGGAGCGTCACCATGCTGGATCACCGGCTCGACTCCGAGTACGAGGAACTGCGGCGTACCGTCGCCGAGTTCGCCAACGACGTCGTCGCACCCAAGATCGCGGACTACTACGAGCACGACGAGTTCCCGTACGAGATCGTGCGGGAGATGGGGCGGATGGGCCTCTTCGGCCTGCCGTTCCCCGAGGAGTACGGCGGCATGGGGGGCGACTACTTCGCGCTCTGCCTGGCGCTGGAGGAGCTGGCCAGGGTGGACTCCTCGGTGGCGATCACCCTGGAGGCCGGGGTGTCACTGGGCGCCATGCCGATCTACCGGTTCGGCAGCGAGGAGCAGAAGCGGGAGTGGCTGCCCAGGCTCTGCTCGGGCGAGATGCTGGGCGCCTTCGGGCTCACCGAGCCGGAGGGCGGCTCCGACGCGGGCGCGACCAGGACCACGGCCCGGCTGGACGAGGCGACCGGGGAGTGGGTGATCAACGGGACCAAGTGCTTCATCACCAACTCCGGGACCGACATCACCGGGTTGGTGACAGTCACCGCCCTCACCGAACCGATCGCTCGTTCGAGTGGTGCAGGCCTCCAGGCCTCGACCCGGCCGACGATCTCCTCCATCATCGTTCCTGCCGGAACACCCGGCTTCACCGTGTCGAAGAAGTACTCCAAGGTCGGCTGGAACGCCTCGGACACCCGAGAGCTCTCCTTCACCGACTGCCGCGTCCCGGCCGGCAATCTGCTCGGCGAGGCGGGGCGCGGATATGCCCAGTTCCTTCGCATCCTCGATGAGGGGCGAATCGCCATCGCAGCCCTGTCCACCGGCCTGGCCCAGGGCTGCGTCGACCAGTCGTTGGCCTACGCCGCGCAGCGGCACGCCTTCGGCCGCACCATCGGGGCCAACCAGGCCATCCAGTTCAAGATCGCAGACATGGAGATGCGGGCACACACCTCCCGGCTGGCCTGGCGGGATGCCGCATCCCGGCTGCTCCAGGGCGAGCCGTTCAAGAAGGAGGCCGCAATCGCCAAACTTCACTCCTCCGACGCCGCAGTGGTCAACGCCCGCGAGGCCACCCAGATCCACGGCGGCTACGGCTTCATGAACGAGTTTCCCGTCGCCCGCTTCTGGCGGGACTGCAAGATCCTCGAAATCGGTGAAGGCACATCCGAGGTGCAGCGGATGCTGATCGCAAGGGAGTTGGGGATGGCGTCGTGACCTGCTGATCTCCCGATCTGCCGACACCTGGGCCGGGGCTGGGGGCTGCGGGCTCTCCGTCAGCCACCCGGCCGGGGGTCGGAACGTTCACTGCCGGGCCGAGTTCGCCGCGCGGCTCACCCATCGCAGCGAACGCGGGCCCCCGCGCTCGATTGGCCCCGCTCACGAAAACCGGTGGCAACAGGCTCATCAGTGCCGCCGACCGCACCCCGGCGCAGGCGGCGTTGGACAGGGGACCAGGTCCGAACTCCGAGTTCCGGCCGACTCCCGGTGACGGCCGGGTCCCCCGTCAGGGAGTCTGTCAGCCCTCCTTGCCGGACGAGGTGCGAGCGAACCAGGTTTGCGCCTCGTCGGGGGTCAGGACACGGGTCAGCTCGGCGGAACCCGGGAGATGGGGGAAGAACCGGTCGGCGTTCCAACTGCGCCGGTACGTCGGCTCGTCCAGCACGAGCAGGCGGTATCCCTCCACCACGGGGATGTCGTCGGGGAGCCCCTCGTTCCAGATGCGCTCGCCGTCCGGGGCAAGGAGTTCGAAGGCCCCGATCGCAACGACGTCGCTGCGTCCACGGGCGGGCTCGGGGTCCGTGGCCAGGCGGACGCTCTCAGCCGAGGGGGCGGCGCCGGGCACATGGCCGCCGCCGACGAGCACATGGGCCAGCAGGGTGTGCAACTGGAAGTTGTCCCCGATGCCGCCGATGCGCACCTCGAACCCCTGCCCGGTGGGCCGGTGCAGCACGATCAGGGGTTCGTCGTCCAGGACCGCCAGTGCATAGGCCAGGCACTTGAGGTCGTGCCGCCCCAGGGCTTCCAGGTCACGACAGGCAGGGAGGAGTGCGGAGGCAAGTCGACGGCGCACCTCTGCGCTGCGGCACAGTACGGCCAGCGCAGGCGGCTGCCAGTCCTCGACCGAGCACCAGGCCAGCGCCAACCGGGTGGCTTCATAGGTGTCACCGCCCAGACGGGTCAGCAACGCGTCGTCGATGATCTTCTGGTCGGGTTCCGGCAGTTCCTGCCCCGCTCCACCGTCAGCGGTCCAGCGGCGGGCGAACTCCAGGGCGTCCAGCAGGCTTTGGCGCACGCCGTCGAGGATCGGCTCGGCACAGGCCACCGGGTCGGCGCCGCTCTCGACGCAGAAGCCGGCCGCCGTGGCCAGGAGCGGGCGCGGACCGGTGGGCGGGAAGGCGGGGAGCAGCGCAGCCAGCCGAGGTCCCGCGAGGACGCATTCGGTGTCCGCCGCCTGCTGCAGACCGTTCAGTGTCGCAGTGAAGGCACGTTCGGTTCGGGCACCGTCACGAGCGTCAACGGCCTGTTCCAGCTCGGATATGACGGCGCCGAGATCCGCAGCCTTCGGCTTCTTTTTGAAGATCACCGGCACACCCTAGGCCCGGGGGCTGACAGGCGTCACCGTTCGAGTCTTCCGGGTTCCCATCCGGGGCAGTTGGGATCGCTGACCATCGACTACCGGTTCGCGTTCCCATGCGTGGGCGAATCCGCTCGGCCGAAGCAACGGCCCCGCGAAGGCGTCCCGGCCAACGTGAGGGACCCGAAAGCCACGGTCGCCGGCCCGCCCGGGTGTACCGGAGAGCCTCGACCGCGGACCGGGCGCCACAGGGCGGAAGCCGCACGCCTGGTGGCGCCGTCGGCACCACCAGCTCTGCGCCAGTACGACGTGCGCAGGCGGCGAGGCGGGCCTGCCGCTTCCCGGAGTGAGATCCGGTGCACATTGCACCCCTCGGCCTCGATCCGGACGATGCCGAACAGGTGCGAAGCCGTCGCCCTACTGCACAGTCGACAGCCCGTCACATGACCGCGCCCCGTTGGAGGTACAGCTGCACAGAGCGCGACCGCCATGGCGCCCGAAAGGCTGACAGTCCACAGCACCGAATGACCACACGACGTGTGCGACTGTCGCAACCCGGCCATGCTGGAAAGGCGAAGCCGTAAAGCGGGAAGCGTCGTCGGTTCCGGGACCGTGGCCGTTCAGCCGCAGACCCGCCGTCGCCGATCCCCGGTCCCCGAGGCCGGGACGACTACGGGATCACCACGACCGGACGGTTGGCCCTCCGGGCCAGGCGGCCCGAGACCGACCCGAAGATCTTGCCCACCAGGCCGTGCGTACTGCCCACCACGATGGCGTCCGCTGCGTACTCCCGGCCGACCTCCTCCAGCTCATGGCAGATGTCCCCGCCCCGCTCGACCAGGATCCAGGGCACGTCGGCCAGATAGTCCGCGCAGGACAACTCCAGGCCGAGCACCTCGGTGCGGTGGTCGGGCACATCCACGAAGACCGGTGGTTCACAGCCGGCCCACACCGTCGCCGGCAGCCGGTTGGCGACATGCACGATCACCAGCCCGCAGCTGGAGCGTCGGGCCATGCCGACCGCGTACGCGAGGGCCCGCTCGCTGGACAGCGAGCCGTCGAAGCCGACCACCACACCGTGCTGGAAGGCGGGGTCACAGGGTTGGAGGCTCTGCGGCTCGCCCTGCGGAACGGGCAGCTGCGGATGCGTTGCAGACTTCTGCTTGGGCTTCGCCCGAGGCCTTCGCGGCTCGGCGGGGGAGGGTTCTCCGGAGGACGCGGAGGGACCTGTCCACCGGGCGGCGGAGTTGCCGTCGGCGGGCTCATGAGGCTCGTAACGGGCCATGGCTCTGAATTCTCGGAAAGAGGGGCTCGGCGGGAGGACGGCAGCGGGGGTTGTGGGACGCCACGGCGGTGGGCCGACCGGCCCGAAAGGCCGGAGCGTTGCCTGCGTGGCCTCTTCCTTCCAGCGTACGGCGACAGGGCGTTCCCGCCCAGGTGCGGAGCGCAGGGATACTGCGCCGGACCAGCGGACGGAGGGTGGGGACGGTGGACCGCCCACGCTCCCACCGCGGGCGGACACATGCCCCGCTCCCGGAGGTTCCCTGGAGAATGCCGGACCCTGGCTGGAAGTGCAACAGGGCACGAGCGCACCGTGACGACCCGATTGCGGGCGGAATGTGCAGTCGGGCGACCGCGGCCCGGTCCTGCGCCGTGCGGCCCGGCTCCACCGACCGGATTCCGGCCATTCGGCAGGGGTTCGGTCGTGCTGTGGCAATTGCCGGATGCATGTCCCGCTCTCCTGGCACCATGCCCGCATGCCGCTGTTGCTGATGGACCTCGACAACACGCTTCTGCCCCGGGACGCCGCCTTCCGAGCCTGGGCACAGGACTTCCTTGCCGAGCACGCACTACCGGTCGAGGATCTCGACTGGGTGGCCACACTCGACGGCAGCGGCTACGTGCCGCGTGCCACCGTCCTCGGCGCCATGCGCCGCCGCTACGGCCTGGACGCCTCCCTGGACTCCCTCCTGGCGCACTACCGCCGGGGGATCAACGCCCACATCCACTGCCCCGCATCACATGTCGCCGCCCTGCGCGCCGCCAGGAGTTCCGGCTGGACCCTCTGCATCGTCAGCAACGGCGGAACGCTGCCCCAGCTGGACAAGATCCGCCGGACCGGCCTCGCCGCACTGGTCGACGCCTGGGTGATCTCCGAGGAGGCCCGCTGCGCCAAGCCGGATCCGCAGATCTTCCAGATCGCCGCCCACCGCTGCGGTGTACCCACCACGGGCGACTGGTCCGCCGAGGCATGGATGGTCGGCGACCACGCCCCCGCCGACATCGCCGGGGCCACGGTCAGCGGGCTGCACAGCGTCTGGCTGCACCACGGCCGCCCCTGGCCGGAGCTCGGCTACCGCCCGACGCTCTGCGCGTCCGACCTGCCCGAGGCGGTCGCCATGGTGCTGAGCGCCAGTCCCTCGGCGGCCGACGCACGGCCGGTGCCGCCCGCCCGCACCCGGTTCGCCACCCCGCTCCTGCCACCGCCGCACGTACCGCCGTCATACACGGGACAGCCGCACATGGCGCAGTCCCACATGCCGCAGCCGCACATGCCGCAACCTCTTCGGGGCCGTCCGCCCGTCTACCGACCGGCGTCGGCCGGCGCCGCCTGAGCACGCCACCAGCGGGAGAGCGCCCTCTCGGTGAACCCGAGCCTCCGATAGAGCGGTTCGCCCAGGAGGGTGGCCGTCAGCACCGCGGGCCGGCCCGGGTGGGCGGCGAGGACGGTTTCGAGCAGCGCCCGGCCCACCCCCCGGGAGCGGTGCTCAGGGAGGGTCGCCACCCAGTACAGTCCCACCGATTCGCCGTCGTCATAGCTCACACAGGCCCCGGCCGCCGCCCCCTGCCGACGGACCTCCCAGGCGCGCAGGCCCGGCTCCCCCAGCAGCGCGGGAGGCAGCAGGCCCGCCCGCCGCCACGGCAACCGGGAGGGGAGCGGAAACCCCTCCACCACCGTGCGTTCCACCACGGCCAGTCCATCAGCGTCCGACGCCTCCCGGACGACGGGCGCCTCCTCCGCGGTGGATTCCCTTCGCAGCTCCCAGGAGTGCCGCTCCCGCCATCCCCCCGCCGCCGCACCGCCCGAAGAGGCGCCGAAACCCGGGCGGGAGACCGTCGAGTCCGGCTCACGCACCATCACCGCCTGCGGCAGAGCGGCCTCGAAGCCGTACGGGGCCAGATCCAGTCGGCCATAGGCGTCCTCGACGCAGAGTGGTCCGTCACCCCATTCCCGGTGGAGTCCGGCCAGTTCCGCGGCCAGTGCGGCGGCGTCCGGATAGGGGCGGGTCACGACCACCCGATGGGAGT
This sequence comes from Peterkaempfera griseoplana, assembly GCF_001418575.1. GTDB lineage: Bacteria > Actinomycetota > Actinomycetes > Streptomycetales > Streptomycetaceae > Peterkaempfera > Peterkaempfera griseoplana. The sequence continues at coordinate 202 of NZ_LIQR01000434.1, read as the reverse complement.
CGGGTCCGTCCCCGGCACACCGTACGGCGACCCAGGCCTCGGTGGACCGGGTCTGCAGACCGAGCGCCCGCGCCTGGGCCCACCAGAACCCGGCCGCATTGTCCTGGGCGGCTTCCTGCACAGTGACGGACTCCACGCCAGGCACTCTAACGGCGTATCACGTCACCGCCGGCCCCACCCTCCGCCTCGATTCCTCAATCCC
>NZ_LIQR01000433.1 GCF_001418575.1 Peterkaempfera griseoplana | reverse complement strand
CAGCGGGGCGGGGACCTCGGGCACCGGGGGGAGGCGGTCGCCGAGGGCGGTCACCGCCGGAAGCTTGAAGGTGGCGGGTCCGCCGGGGGAGCGCCGGGGCCGCAGCTGGGGGATCCACACCGCGCCGTCGGTGGTCGCCCGGCAGACGGCACCGTCCCGGGTCGCCACCACCTGGCCGGGTTCGCCACGCAGCTCGTCCTCCGGGTGACCGCCGTGCAGGAACCATTCGCCGCCCAGCAGTTCGTCCCGTACACCGGGCTGGGAGTCGGCCGCGCGCAGCTTGCGCAGCACCGACTCGGTGCTCTCCGTGGACCAGTCGATGCGCCGTACGGCCTGGGTGAGCCAGGGCCGGGTGCGGACCCCGTCGGCGCCGGTCTGGCGCCTGGGGGTGTAGACCCCGGAGGCGAAACGTTCCACCGCTGCGACCACCGCGAGCAGCGCGGCGTCGGCGATCTCCCCCCGGTAGAGGTCGCTCTTGCCGACGGGGGGCACCGGGCAGTGGGCGGTGGCCCAGACGTCGCCGGCGTCCATTTCCTCCTCGGCCTGCAGCACGGTGACGCCCCAGCTGTGCACCCCCTCGCCGATCGCCCAGTCCAGCGAGGAGGGGCCGCGGTCGCCCAACGGTCCCGGATGGACCACCAGGCAGGTGACGGCCGACCAGACGTCCTTGGGGATGGCGGCGGTGAGCATCGGTGCCACCACCAGCTCGGGGGAGTGCAGGCGTACGGCCTGGCGGAAGCAGTCGTCCTCGCGGACGAGCTCCACCGCCACCCGGTGGCCGTGGTCGCGCAGTTCGGCGAAGACACGCTGGGTGAGACTGTTGAAAGCGCTGGCGAGCAGCAGGATCTGCATGGCGGCCTACCTGCGGTGAGGAGCACGGACGGGGGCGAGCCGATGGACGTCCACACTGGCACAGCGGACCGCTTCGGCCCTGGCGTTCGGCCCAGCGAGCGCCGCTCGCTGGCGTACGCCCGGGGCGCGCGGAATCTGGCGCAAGCGGGGTGGACAGCGCAGCAAGGGGCCCGGAGGCCGAAGCCTCCGGGCCCCGCACCGGGGAGATCAGCGGAACACGATCACCACGTTGTTACCGAAGCCGGCGAAGCCGTTGACGCCACCGAAGCGGCCGAAGCCACCGCCGAAGCCGCCGAAGCCACCGCGCTCGAAGCCGAAGCCGCGCTCACCACGCTCGCCACCGCGGCCGTGCTCGCCGCCACGCCCGTGCTCGCCACCGCGGCCGTGCTCGCCGCCGAAGCCGCCCTCGCCGCCGCGGCCGAAGCCACCGCCGAAGCCGCCCTCGCCGCCGCCGAAGCCGCCCTCGCCGCCACGGCCGAAGCCACCTTCACCGCCACGGCCGAAGCCGCCCTCGCCGCCGCGGCCGAAGCCACCGCCGAAGCCGCCCTCGCCTCCGCGGCTGCCGCCACCTCCCTCGCTGCTGTAGCTTTCGTGGCCGCCTCCCTGGGAGCTCGCCGACGCGGTGCCGGCGAACGGAATCACGGACGAGGCCGCGGCCAGGGTCACGATGGCGGCAGCCCGCGCGATGCGCTTGGACACTTGAAGTCACCTCATGTGTTGTTCGGAATTCCCCCGACGTCCTCGACGCTAGGCCGGGGCCTGAGGGCCCCGCATCCGCAGGCGGCCGTCCGGGTAGTGCCCCGAAGGCGCCCAACCGGACCAGCCCGACGGCCCCTCAGACTCCACTGCGGGAAGGCCGCGCAGGGCCGTCGGCCTCCCCGGCTCCAAGGGGTGCGCCCTCGAACGAGTGAACGCCCCTGGGCGGGCCGACGGACGGGGGGTCGGCGCCGGCTGACCGTGCGGAGGCGCCGCACCCGGCCGTCCGGGAGTCCCGGCGGTTTCGGGGCCGGGTGAGACCGGGTCAGGGCCGGGTCACGGCGAGCATGGCGGCGTCGTCCGTCAGATGGGTGCCGGTGTGCGCCGCGAGGTCGGCGATGACGGCGTCCAGCAGCGCACCGGGCTCCAGCGGCACCGGGCGTGACAGCCGCGGCAGGGGATCGTAGAAGGACCCGTCGGGGCAGCGGGCCTCGGTCACCCCGTCCGTGTACAGGACCAGCGTCGACGCCGGCGGCAGCTCGAAGGCGTCCACGGGCGCCTCCGCTTCGCCGGCCAGGGCGGCCAGGCCGAGCGGCACCGCCGGACGGGTCGGCTCCAGTGCGCGGACCCGGCCGCCGTGGACCAGCAGCGGCGGCGGATGACCCCGGTTGACCACCCGCAGCGTGCGGTGGTCGGGGGAGATCTCCGCGACCACCGCCGTGACGAAGCGCTCGTCACCGTCCGGGGCCCCGTCCACCTGCCCGAGCCTCGTCAGAGCCCGCTCCAGGCCCCGGGCCAGCCCGGGCAGACTGTCGCAGCGGTCGGCGACCTCACGGAACGCACCCAGCACCACGGTGACCACCGCCACCGCCCCCACCCCCTTGCCGCGGACGTCCGCCACCATCAGCCGGACCCCGTACGGGGTCTCCTGCACGGCGTACAGATCACCGCCGATCTCCGCCTCCTCCTCGGCCGCCGTGTAGCGGGCGGCGACGGAGAGCGAGCCCAGCCGGGGCGGCGGGGGCGGCAGCACCGCCCGCTGGACGGCCTCGGCGACGTCCCGCGCGGACCGCAGGCGGAGCCGGTCACGGGCCATCAGCCGGTTGATGACGGCGGCGCACACGGTGACCACCACGATGGACACCAGCTCCACGACGGCGGTGGTGTCGATGGCGCCGCCGTGCCAGCGGGCGAGCGCCAGACCGGTCAGAGCGGCCAGCGTGCCGGTGAGCACCGTGCCGCGGAAGGAGAGCAGCGGGGCGGCCGCCACCGGGGACGCGGCCAGCAGCGGCACGGTGCTCACCGGCGGTGGGGAGAGCAGGTC
>NZ_LIQR01000432.1 GCF_001418575.1 Peterkaempfera griseoplana | reverse complement strand
CGGACCCGTCGGCGGCCGACGCGGCCGGTTTCGGAATGCGGGGTGGCAGCGGACTCAGCCCTGGTCCCCCTGAACCACTCCGGCCCGTCCCGCCCCGCGCAGCACAGAAACTAGGGCCGGGGCCGCCCGCGGTGAGCTGCCGCCGTGCCGCCTTCACTCATACGGGTGGTCCCGATCGACTTCCCCGTACAGCGCGGCTGTCGGCGCTGTCCCGCCCCGGAGCGGGTGCCGGCCGCCCTATGCTGGTCCCGGCTGCGGCGGAGGGGGCGGTTCGGGGTGTCGTCAACCGTGCACGAGCGCACGACGGTTGTGGTGATCGGGGCCGGTCCGGCCGGACTGACCACCGCCACCCTGCTGCTGCGGCAGGGCATCCCCTGTGTGGTGCTGGAACGGCAGCCGCGCTCCCGGGTGGAGCAGCGGCAGCGGGCCGGCATCGTGGAGCACCGGGCGGTGCGGATGTTCGAGGAGTGGGGGCTGGCCGAGCGCATCCTCGGCGGCTTCCCCTTCGACGGCGTCCTGGAGTTCCGGGTCGACGGCGAGAGCCGGCTGGTGGACGAGGCCGGTGCCACCGGGGACCTGAAGGGCCGGCTGTGCCCGCAGCAGGTCATGGTGCAGCGGCTGATCGCGGCGCTGCTGGAGGACGGCGGGGATCTGCGCTTCCAGGCGGCGGACGTCTCCCTCGACGGCCTGACCGGCGACCGGCCGCGGGTCCGCTACCGCGACCCGGACGGCGTGCCCCATGAGATCGCCTGCGAGCTGGTCGCCGGCTGCGACGGGGACCGCGGCGTCAGCCGGGCGTCCATCCCGGACGGCGTGCTGACGGCCTACCCCTTCGACCACGGCATCACCTGGCTGACCGTCCTCGCCGACGCGGCCCCGCCGCGCCACCCGCTGCTGGCCGTCAGCGGCGAGGGCTACGCCGCGCACTTCGCGCGTGGGCCGCGCGCCAGCCGCTTCTACCTCCAGGTCCCGCGCGACGACACCGAGGAGGACTGGGGCGACGACCGCATACGGCAGCAGCTGCGCACCCGCCTGGCCGCCGACGTGCTGCCCGCCACCGCAGCCATCACCGAGCGGGAGGTCTTCCACCTCCGCAGCGTGGTGCACGAGCCGATGAGCCACGGCCGGCTGCATCTGGTGGGCGACGCGGCGCACATCATCTCCCCGATGGGCGGCAAGGGCATGAACCTGGCGCTCTACGAGGCCGAGGTCTTCGCCCGCGCGGCGGGGGCCCTGGTCAACGAGGGCGACGCGGAGCCGCTGCGGTCCTACTCCGAGGTCTGCCTCCAACGGGCCTGGAACTACCAGGAGTTCTCCCGCTGGATGACCGAGATGCTGCACGACGCCGGGGACGACAGCCGGACCGGCCCCTTCCGGCGCAGGCTCGCCCGCGCCCGGCTGGACCGGCTCTCCACCTCCCGCGCCTCGGCGGGCGCCTTCGCCGAACTCATGGCCGGCCTCGCCTGATCCGCACACCGGAGGCGGACACCCCCTGTCCGCCCGGTGCCGCCGGGCCACGTCCCCGGCCGGGCACGGAGCACGGATCTCCGGCGCCCCGATGAGGTCCGCGCGCCGGCGACGGGCACCGCCACGGCCGGACGAAGAGCCATGCAACCTTCCACCCCGCCCCCTGCATCAGGGTGTCGGGCGGTACCCGGAGTACGGCCCGGAGAGGAGTGCCCATCCATGGCGGAGCAAGGGCGCGAAACCGAATTCGCCGAGTTCGCCGAGTCCAGAGCCGACTGGCTGCGCAGAGTGGCCTATCTGCTCTGCTCGGACTGGCACCGTGCCGACGACCTGGTGCAGGAGACCCTCACCAAGCTGTACGTCCACTGGCCCCGGATGCGGCGGGTGGACAACCCGGACGGCTACGCCAGGACGGTCCTGGTGAACACCTTCCTGGCCGAGCAGCGGTCCCCGTGGCAGCGGTGGCGGGCACGGCAGCCGGAGCGGACCGGTACGGAGTCCGCCGCCCCGCCGGCCGACCCCGAGTCGGCCCTGGACCTGCGGCGGGCGCTGGCGGCGCTGCCGCCCCGGCAGCGGGCCACGCTGGTGCTGCGTTACTACCACGACCTGACGGTGGAGCAGACCGCCGATGCGCTCGGCTGTTCCTCCGGGAACGTCAAGAGCCAGACCTCCCGCGGACTCCAGACGCTGCGCAGGCTGCTGGGCACCCGTTCCATCACCCCTGCCGGAAGGACCCTGTGATGAGCGACCAGATCGACGAGCTGACCCGGGAACTCAGTGACCTGGCCGCCTCCCCCGCACCCGTGAGCGGCGTCGACGTCGCCATGGCGGCGCGGAACGGCAGGGTCCGGCTGCGCCGCAGGCGGGCCACCGCGCTCGGCGCCGTGGCGGTGGTCGCGGCCGTGGCCGCGGCGGTCACACAGCTTCCCTCCGTCGGAGACCGCAGCCCGGCACCGGCCGGGACCCATGTCTCGGCACCGCCCGCCTCGGCCACGGACCCCCTGGTCGTGAACGCCTCCTTCGGCTGGCTCCCGGCGGGCTTCGCCGTCAACTACCTGCCGGCACGCGGCGGTATCCGGCAGCGGGCCGACGGGAGGATTCCCCAGGGGGGTCTGATGGGGCCCATCGTCTGGCTCACCACCTATCCCAAGGGGACCACGCCCCCGCTGGGGGACCGCTGGTACTCGGGAGGCCCTCGGAAGTACCGCATCGACGCGCCACCGGTCGACGGCCGCCCGGCGTACTGGGTGGGGATGACCCCGACGTCCAGCCAGGCTCCCGGCGGCTCGGGGGACTGGGACCTGCGCTGGCAGACCGCGGACGGCCGCTGGGCCGAACTGGAGGCCAGCTACATGCCGGGGAGCAGCGCCCAGCAGACCCTGCACCGGATCGCGGAGGGGGTCGTGGTCGCCCGCAAGGAGATTCCGCTGCCGTTCTGGGTCAGCGCGCTGCCCAAGGGCTTCGCCTTCGAGCAGGTCGATCTGGCGCAGGGGCCGCAGGCGATGCGGGGCACGCGGGTGCCCTGGGCCGCCAGGATCTTCTTCAAGGTCGACGGCATGTCCATCGGCACCACGATCCAGCCCGACCAGCCGGAGTCCGCAGGCAGCAAGCCCGGCAGCACGGACTCCACGGTCCGCGGAGCCGCACAGACCTGCGTCCGGGAGCAGGGCCTCCAGCTCTGCACCAGCGCGATGCAGGGTGTGGACGCCTACCGCGCCGTCGGCGGCCCCAAGGCGTGGCTGAAGCACTTCACCCCGCTCGGGACCGACCGGGACAAGTGGACGACCCATGTGCTCGGCTGACCGGCGCGGCTGAGCCGCCGGGAGCGCACCCCCGGCCACCACGGGTGGCCGGGGGGCCGGGCGCTGCGCACCACCGTCGCGGCGAGGCGTCCCGGGCCGCGCATCCGTCCGCGACCGCCGGAGCCGTCCGCTCCGGAGGCGGCGCTACTCGCCCTTCGCCAGCCGGCGGCGGACCTCGCGGGTCCGCAGGAACGCCGCCACGTCCTCGTACCGCTCACTGCCGTTGGCGAACTCCACATACGCCCGCGCCCGCTGGAGCCACTCCAGGGTGCTGGGCCGCACCCGGTCCACCGCGGCCAGCAGACCGGCGGTGCCCAGCGGCGGTTCCCCGCCGCCCCGCAGGGCCTCCTCGATCAGCTCGTCGACGGCCCGCTCCACCACGGCCCGCAGGTCGGCGCCGGAGAAGAGCGCCGTACGGGCCGCCACCGCGTCGGCGTCCACCGTGCCCTCTCCGGTGGGCAGGCCCGCGGTGTGCACCCGCAGGATGTCCGCGCGGGCCGGCTCGTCCGGCGGCGGTACGAAGACCACCCGGTCGAAGCGGCCCGGCCGCAGCATCGCCTCGTCCACGTCCCACGGGGCGTTGGTCGCGGCCATGACGGTCAGCCCGCTGTTGTCGGAGCCGATCGCGTCCAGCTCCTGGAGCAGGACGTCCACCAGCCGCCGGGCCTCCGAGCCGCGGTGCTTGTGGCGTGCGTACGCCAGCCCGTCCAGCTCGTCCAGGAAGATCACACAGGGCCCCACCGCGCGGGCCGTCTCGAAGGCGTGGTGCAGATTGCGCTCCGAGATGCCCTGGTAGGGGTCGATGACATCCTCGATGCGGACGTTGAGGAACGGCAGCCCGCACTCCCCGGCCGTGGCCCGGGCCAGCAGGGTCTTGCCGCAGCCGGGCGGGCCGTAGAGCAGCACCCCGCCGCCGGTGCGGCGGCCGTACGCGGCGAACAGCTCGGGACGGGACCGCGGCAGCACCACCATGCGGTGGATCAGCTTCTTGACCTCGGCCATGCCGCCGACGTCGTCGAAGGTGGTGGACTCCGGGCCGGCGTCGTCCCGGGAGGGGTCGCCGCCCTGCCCGTCGGCCCCGTCGGCGCGGACCCGCAGCCGGTCGGCGCCGCTGCGCTCGGCCAGCCGCTCGTCGACGCGCCGCTGGAGCGCCGTCACGTTCTCGACCACCCCGGCGTGCCGGGCGGCCTCCAGACAGGCGCGGGCCAGATCCAGCCGGTCGCCGTCCAGGGCCGCCGAACCGACCTGGAGCAGGGACTCGGTGGGCAGTGCACCGGCGTGCAGCAGCACCTCGAAGTGCGGGAGCGACTGCTCACCCAGCCCGGCACCCAGCAGCGCCTCGGCGAGGATCAGCCGGAGCATGGTGTCGTCCGGGCTGGCCTCGACCGCGCGCCGCAGCGACTCGATCCGCTCCTGGCTCAACGCAGTAGTCCTTTCCTGAACAGTAGGCGCACCACCGGTGGCGCGATCCATGAGTAGGCGCAGAACGCCAGCCACGCGAGGGCCAGCGGGAACGCCACCATGCCCAGCCCGACGGCCCGCAGCCCGAACTGGATCAGCACCACGGTGATCCACACCTGGAAGGCGCTGAACCGCTGGAAGGGCCGCAGCGGACGCAGCAGCCAGTGGTTGGCCACCTTGAGCTTGCGGGCGGCCTCCACCACATGACGGTTCTGCGGGTTGCCCGCCGCCGCCGCGCGGAAGCCCGCGTAGGCGGTGGTGGCGTCGCCGCGGTGGGTGGCGGCCAGTCCGCGCAGCGCATGGGCGCCGGCGTCGTCCGGGTCGGCGGCCAGCATCGCCGCGACGACCCGCTGGGCCTCGTCCTGGTCGCCGCGGGCGATCGCCAGCACGGCCCTGGTGTGGACGACGGCGCGGGCCTCGGGCTCCTCGGCGGCGGCGCGGTCCAGCAGCTGCCGCGCCTTGTCGTGCTGTCCGGCGAAGGCGCACAGCTTGGCGTAGGTGCAGAGCAGCCAGACATGCTGCGGGTCCAGCGCCAGCCCGTCGAGGCAGGCGCGCTCGGCCTCGGCGGTGCGGCCCAGGTCGGCCAGGGACTGCGCCAGTACGCCCAGCAGTCCGGTGTCCGGGCCGTGCACGGTCAGCCCGCTGCGGGCGATGTCCACGGCCGCCTGGTCCTCGTCGGCGAGGTGGTGGGCCAGCGCCCGGATCCGGAACGCCCGCCGGGACACCGCCTCCTCACCGGTCACCCGGCTGAGCGCGTCCAGGGCACGGTCGGGCCGGGCCCGCTCCAGCCAGTGCTCGGCCAGGACCAGCGCCTCGTCGCCCGTTGTGCCGCCCATCACCGCACCGCCTCCACCATCGCGTCGATCGCCACCACTTCCAGCAGCCCCAGCCCCAGGACGGCGGCGATGCCGACGCCCAGCAGCGAGGCGTGCCGTCCGCCCCGCAGGACGAACGCCCGGTTGCGGTCGCGCTGCAGCCGCGCCTGTCCCAGATAGGCGGCCACCGGCACCAGCCGCAGCAGACCCAGCTCGGCGCCGCCGACCACCAGCGCCAGCGCGGCGGTGGCGGCCAGGCCGGCGGCGCCGATCGCGGCGACGCCCAGCACGGTGCGGCGCGGCAGGCCCAGCCGGAGCGCATTGGCCACCGCCACGGCGGTACCGGCCAGGGAGCCGCCGAAGAACGCCACATAGCCCTGGGAGGAGAGCCGCCAGGGCGCCGGGCCCCGGCCGGTCTGCTGCAGGGTGGGCTGCAGAAGCGGGTCGGTGGATGTCACTGCCGCAGTCTGGCGTACGGGTGTGAGCACTGACCAGCGGGGGGCGGGGAACGGCCCGGCTGCGCGGTAGTCTCGACCCGTGCCCAGACTGTCCGACGTCATCAGCGTGCTCGAGGAGCTCTACCCGCCGAAGTGGGCGGAGTCCTGGGATGCCGTGGGCCTGGTGTGCGGCGACCCGGACGCCGAGGTCGCCCGGGTGCTGCTGGCCGTGGACCCCGTGCAGGCCGTGGCCGACGAGGCCGTGGAGTGGGGCGCGGACCTGCTGGTCACCCACCACCCGCTCTATCTGCGGGGCACCACCACCGTCGCGGCGACCACCTTCAAGGGCCGCGTCGTCCACACCCTGATCCGCAACTCCGTGGCGCTGCACGTCGCCCACACCAACGCCGACCATGCCGACCCCGGGGTCTCCGACGCCCTGGCCGAGGCGGTCGGGCTGCGGATCACCGGGCCGCTGGTGCCCGACCCCACGGATCCGGCGGGCCGCCGCGGCGCCGGCCGGATCGGCGAACTGCCCGCAGCGGAGCCGCTGTCGGCCTTCGCCGCCAGGGTCGCGGCCGGGCTGCCCGCCACCGCGGCGGGGGTGCGGGTCTCCGGCGACCCGGACCGGCCGGTGCGGCGGGTCGCGGTATGCGGGGGCAGCGGCGACGGCTTCCTCGCCGAGGTCCGCGCGGCCGGTGTCGACGCCTATGTCACTGCGGACCTTCGCCACCACCCGGCGTCCGAGGCCGTCGAGGCCGCACCCGTCGCCCTGGTCGACGCGGCCCACTGGGCGACCGAGTGGCCCTGGCTGGCGCAGGCCGGACGCGACCTGGCCGCCGCGGCCGGCACACGCGGCTGGGCCCTGGAGACCAGGGTCTCCCGGCTGGTCACCGACCCGTGGACGGCCCACGCGCCCATGCCGTACCCCACCGACTGACCGTTCCCCACCATTCCAGGAGCTTCCGCTGAACGCCGCGCCCGCCGACCAGATCCGCCTGCTGGACCTGCAGGCCCTCGACTCCCGCCTCGACCAGCTGGCCCACCGGCGCCGGTCGCTGCCCGAGCACGCCGAGATCGAGAAGGCCACCGCCGACCACACCGCGCTGCGCGACCTGGTGGTGGCCGCCGAGACCCAGCTCGGCGACACCACCCGCGAGCAGACCAAGGCCGAGCAGGACGTCGAGCAGGTCCGCACCCGCGCCGCCCGCAACCAGCAGCGGCTGGACTCCGGCGCGATCACCTCCCCCAAGGACCTGGAGAACCTCCAGCACGAGATCGGCTCCCTGGCCAAGCGCCAGTCCGACCTGGAGGACGTCGTGCTGGACGTCATGGAGCGCATCGAGGCCTCGCAGGACCGCGTCACCGAGCTCACCGCCCGCCTGCAGCACGCCTCGGTGGTGCTGGAGGAGGCCGTCGCCCGCCGGGACGCCGCCTTCGCCGAGATCGACGCCGAGGCCGCCAAGGTGACCCGCGAGCGGGAGACGGTCGCCGCGGTGATCCCCGCCGACCTGCTGAAGCTCTACACCCGGCTGCGGGAGCAGCAGGGCGGCATCGGTGCGGCCCGGCTCTTCCAGCGGCGCTGCGAGGGCTGCCGGGTGGAGTTCTCCACCGCCGACCTCAACGCGGTGAAGGCCGAGCCCAAGGACGCCGTGGTGCGCTGCGAGAACTGCGGCCGCATCCTGGTCCGCACCGCGGACTCCGGGATCTGAGGCCGATGGCGACCCGCAGGTTCATCGTCGAGGCCGACGGCGGCTCCCGGGGCAACCCGGGCCCCGCCGGGTACGGCGCGGTCGTCCGCGACGCCGACACCGGGCAGATCATCGCCGAGGCCGCCGAGTACATCGGCCGGGCCACCAACAACGTGGCCGAGTACCGCGGCCTGATCGCCGGACTGCGGGCCGCGCAGGCCATCGACCCGGACGCCCGGATCGACGTCCTGATGGACTCCAAGCTGGTCGTCGAGCAGATGTCCGGCCGCTGGAAGATCAAGCACCCGGACATGCAGCCGCTCGCCGCCGAGGCCCGCGGCGTCTTCCCGCGCGACCGGGTCACGTACGCCTGGATCCCCCGGGAGCGCAACAAGGAGGCCGACCGGCTCGCCAACGAGGCCATGGACGCGGGCAAGTCCGGCCGTCAGTGGGAGCCCAGAGTGCTCACCGCGCCGCAGGCCGCCCCCGAGGCGGAGGAGGAGCAGCCGCAGCCCCCGGTGCGGCCGGCCGGCTGGGCCGCCGACGTCGGCACCCCCAGCACCTTTGTGCTGCTGCGCCACGGGGAGACCCACCTCACCCCGGAGAAGCGGTTCTCCGGCAGCGGCGGGACCGACCCCGAGCTCTCCGACAAGGGCCTGTGGCAGGCCGAGCGGGCCGCCGCCGCGCTGGCCGCCCGCGGCACCGTCCAGGCCGTGGTCAGCTCACCGCTGAAGCGGGCCCGGCAGACCGCCGAGGCCGCCGCCGCGCGGCTCGGCCTGGAGGTCCGGATCGACGAGGGCATCCGGGAGACCGACTTCGGCGCGTGGGAGGGGCTGACCTTCGCCGAGGTGCAGCAGCAGTACCCCGCGGAGCTGGAGGCCTGGCTCTCCTCCGCCAAGGCCGCCCCGCCCGGCGGTGAGAGCTTCGCCGCAACCGCCCGCCGGGTGGCCGTGGCCCGCGACAGGCTGCTGGCCCGCCACTCGGGCCGCACGGTCCTGGTGGTCACCCATGTCACCCCGGTGAAGACCCTGGTCCGGCTGGCTCTGGGCGCACCCCCGGAGTCGCTCTTCCGGATGGAGCTCTCCGCGGCGTCCCTCTCGGTGGTGCAGTACTACGCGGACGGCAACGCCTCGCTGCGCCTGCTCAACGACACCGGCCACCTGCGCTGACCCTGTCGCGCGCCCGGCCGCATCCCCGCGCGGGGATGCGGCCACGGGCCCGGCGGTCGGGTGGGGCTGCTCAGAGCTGGGTGACGACCACGTCCAGCGGGACCGGCCGCCCGGCCGGCGCAGGCTGCCGCTCCACCGTGTACTTGAGGTCGCGCAGCGCGGACACCAGCTCGCCGGTGCTGCGCGGCTCCGCGCCCGCCTGCAGCAGGTCCCGTACCAGCCGGCCCTTGGTCGCCTTGTTGAAGTGGCTCACCACCGACCGCTTCAGCACCCCGCCGACCTCGCGCTCGTGCAGCACCCGCACCGTCGCGGTACGGGAGGCCGTGCCGGCGGCGGGGCGCCATGCGGCCGCGTACGCCGTCGACCGCAGATCCAGCACCAGCCCGTCGCCCGCCGCCTCGGACAGCACCGGGTCCAGGGCCCGGCGCCAGTAGGGGCCGAGGCCGCCCAGCGGGGGCAGCTTCACCCCCATCGAGCAGCGGTACGGCGGGATCCGGTCGGTGATCCGTACGGCGCCCCACAGTCCGGAGAAGACCAGCAGCGACCGCTCGGCTGCCGCCCGCGCCGCCGGCGGGAGCGCGGCCAGGTCCAGGGCGTCGTACAGCACACCGGTGTAGAGCCGGCCGGCGGGCAGCGCCGGCGCGCTGCGCAGCGCGGCGTTGCGGGCCACCTCGCCGCGCAGGCCCTCGCTCAGGCCCAGCACCCCGGCGGCGTGGGCGTCGTCCCCGGAGGAGCAGAGCGCGACCAGGGCGTCCAGCACCCGTTCGCGGGCGGGTGCCAGGGCGGGCAGGGACAGCTCGTCCAGGGCCAGCGGCCCGCCGTCCCCCGAAGCGGCCTTGCCTTCGGACGGCGGCAGCAGCACTAGCACGGCGGTACTCCTCGGACAGTCGGTGCGGGTTGCCCGCCAACCCTATGCGCCCGCCAGCACCGCCATCGCCGCGTTGTGCCCCGGGATGCCGCTCACCCCGCCGCCGCGGACCGCGCCCGCCCCGCACAGCAGCACATTGCGGTACCGGGTGGCCACGCCCCAGCGGGCGGCGGGGGAGTCGCCGGGCTCGTCGTCGGTGAAGGGGAAGGCCAGGTCGCGGTGGAAGATGTGGCCGCCGGGCAGCCCCACCTCGCGTTCCAGGTCCAGCGGTGTCCTGGCCTCCAGGCAGGGCCGGCCGTCGGCGTCGGTGGCGAGGCAGTCGGCGATCGGTTCGGCCAGCACCGCGTCCAGCTGGGCCAGGGTTGCGGTGAGCGCCCGTTCCTTGGCGGCGGGGTCGGCGAACAGCCGGGCCGGCATGTGCAGCCCGAAGAGGGTGAGGGTGTGCCAGCCGCGCCCGGCGAGGCCGGGGTCCAGGATCGAGGGGTCGGAGAGGGAGTGGCAGTAGATCTCCGACGGGGGTGCCTGCGGCACCCGCCCGGCGGCGGCCTCCCGGTAGGCGGTGTCCAGCTGCCGGTACGACTCCGCGATGTGGAAGGTGCCCGCGAAGGCGTCCCGGGGGTCCACCTGCGTGTCCCGCAGCCGGGGGAGGCGGGTGAGCACCATGTTGACCTTCAGTTGGGCGCCCTCGGGTGCGGGTCCGGCCGTCTCGTCGCCCAGCAGCCGGTCCAGCACCGCGGGGGCGGCGTTCACCAGTACCCGCCCGCCCACCGCGCGGCCCTCGGTGTCGCCCCGGCGGTAGGAGACCTCGGCGTCGCCGACGCCGTCGGTGCCGATGCCGGTGACCTCGCACCCGGTGCGGATCTCCGCCCCGGCCGCCCGTGCGGCGGCCTCCAGCGCCCCGGTGACCGCGCCCATCCCGCCCACCGGCACGTCCCAGTCGCCGGTGCCGTTTCCGATCACGTGGTACAGGAAGCACCGGTTCTGCAGCAGCGACTCGTCGTGGGCGTGGGTGAAGGTGCCGATCAGGGCGTCGGTGAGGACCACCCCGCGGACCAGGTCGTCGTGGAACGCCTGCTCCACCGCCTCGCCGAGCGGCCGCTCGAAGAGCGCCGTCCAGGCGTCGTCGTCCCCGATCGTCCGCCGCAGCTCCGCCCGGGCGGGCAGCGGTCCGGTCAGGGTGGGGAAGACCTGCCGGGCGACGTGGGCGGTCATGTCGTAGAAGCGCTGCCACTCGCGCCACTCGCGGTCCGAGCCGGTGAGCGCCCGGAAGGACTCGCGGGTCCGTTCGCCGTCCGCCGCGTCCACCAGCAGCCCGGTGGGCCTGCCGTCGCGTACCGCGGGGGTGTACGAGGAGATCCGGCGCCTGCGCAGTTCGACGCCGAGGCCCAGCTCGGCGATCAGCTTCCGGGGCATCAGGCTCACCAGGTACGAGTAGCGCGACAGCCGCGCGCCGACGCCGGGGAACGCCTGGGTGGAGACCGCCGCCCCGCCGGCGTTCCCGAGCCGCTCCAGGACCAGGACCCGGCGGCCCGCCTGCGCCAGGTAGGCGGCCGCCACCAGGCCGTTGTGTCCACCGCCGACGATCACGACGTCATAGCGGTCAGCAGCAGGGGTCACCGGGGTCTCCAGGGGTTCGGTCCGGCAGGAGCCCGACACGCTACGCCGGGCGCCTCCCGGCGGGAAGGCGCCATCGTGGACGGAAACGGGGGTCCACCCGTACACGGGGGCGGAACGCCGTCGTCGTGGCGGCACCGAAAGGGTGTGGTGGTCCCACCAGAGGTAGTTGTACGCTCGAAATGATTGTTACTCTGCAACTATCAAGGTGGCCACCTCCGTGCCCGAGCTCACCCGCAGGCGCCGCATACTCGTCCTCGCGATCTGTTGCCTCAGCCTCTTCATCGTCGGGCTCGACAACACCGTCGTGAACATCGCCCTGCCTGCCATCCGCACCGACCTGCACGCCGAACCCTCCGGACTGCAGTGGGTCGTGGACGCCTACACCCTGGTCCTGGCCGCACTGCTGATGCTCTCCGGCTCCACCGCCGACCGCATCGGCCGCCGCCGCACCTTCCAGACCGGCCTGGTCCTCTTCGTCCTCGGCTCACTGCTGTGCAGCATCGCCCCCGGACTCGGCTGGCTGATCGCCTTCCGTGCCCTGCAGGCCGTCGGCGGCTCCATGCTCAACCCGGTCGCCATGTCGATCATCACCAACACCTTCACCGACCCCCGTGAACGCGCCCAGGCCATCGGCGTCTGGGGCGGCGTGGTCGGGATCAGCATGGCCCTCGGCCCGGTGGTCGGCGGACTGCTGGTCGACTCCGCCGGCTGGCGCTCGATCTTCTGGATGAACATCCCGGTGGGCGTCGCCGCCCTGGTCCTCACCGCGCTGTACGTACCCGAGTCCCGCGCCCCCCGGGCCCGCCGCCTCGACCCCGTCGGGCAGCTGCTGGTCATCACCCTGCTGGGCTCCCTCACCTACACCATCATCGAAGGCCCCGGCAGCGGCTGGACCTCGCCCGCCATCCTGGCCCTCGCCTGCACCGCCGCCGTCTCGCTCACCGCCTTCCTGATCTGGGAGCGGCGCAGCCCCGAGCCCCTGATCGATCTGCGGTTCTTCCGCAGCATCCCCTTCGCCGGCGCCACCGCCACCGCCGTCTGCGCCTTCGCCGCCCTGGGCGGCTTCCTCTTCCTCAACACCCTCTACCTGCAGGAGGTCCGCGGCTACGACCCGGTCCGCGCCGGACTGTGGACCCTGCCCATGGCCCTGCTCACCCTGGTCTGCGCACCGCTCTCCGGCCGCATCGTCGGCCGCACCGGCCCCCGGCTGCCGCTGCTGGTCGCCGGCGTCGCCATGACCACCAGCGGTGTCCTGCTCACCACCCTCACCGCCCACTCCTCCACCGCGCTGCTGCTCACCGCCTATGCGCTCTTCGGGCTGGGCTTCGGCATGGTCAACGCCCCCATCACCAACGCCGCGGTCTCCGGCATGCCACGTGAACGCGCAGGAGTCGCCGCCGCGGTGGCCTCCACCAGCCGCCAGGTCGGCCAGTCCCTCGGCGTCGCCGTCATCGGCACCGTCGCCGTCTCCGCCGTCGTCGGGCCCTTCGCCACCGGCTTCCCCGCCGCCACCCACGCGGCCTGGTGGATCGTCGCCGGTTGCGGGGCTGCCGTGCTGCTGCTCGGTATCATCTCCAGCACCCACTGGGCGGGGCGCACCGCCGCGGAGGTGGCAGCCCGGCTCAACCCCGAGCAACGGAAGGCGCCGGCGCGCACATGACGACCCCCGACGACCGCCTGCGCACGGCGGCTCCGGACCCCGAGCGGACGGCCGCCGCCGCCCGCGCCTGGCACCACATCCGCGCCCTGGTCCTGGAGGAGCACGACCGCCGTCGCGAGGTCGTCGACGCCCTCGGCATGAGCTTCATCCGCATCAAGGCGCTGCGCCGCCTCGCCTCCCGCCCCGCCACCCTGCGGGCCCTCGCCGCCGACCTGACCATCGACCCCCCGTACACCACCGTCGTCGTCGACGACCTGGCCCGCCGCGGCCTGGTGGAACGCAGCCCGCACCCCGACGACCGCCGCGCCAAGATCGTGAGCGTCACCGAGGCCGGCCGCGCGGCGGCCGCCCATGCCGATCGCATCCTCGGTGAGCCCCCCGCCCCGCTGCTCGCCCTCGATCCGGCGGACGTCGCCGAGCTGGACCGCATCCTCGCGCTGCTCCGCGCCGGCGGCTGACCGCGGGACCGGCCTGGGCCGGGACCGTCCGCGGGCGGCCGCACGGCCGCAGGTGCCCCGCCTTCCCGGGGCTCCGCGGGCCCAGGGCGTCAGCCCGTGAGGATGTCGTACCTCTCCGCTACGTTGCTGCTCGCCCGGAAATGAGGTGCCGCTGTGAAGGCACTGTGGTTTCCTGGCGCAGCCGTTCCGCCGCCGCGGCCCGCAGGGGGCCGCGCACACAGAGAGGCACCGTCATCACCGCCATAGCCAAGGCCACCCGTGCAACCCTGGCAGCAGCCGGGTGCGCCGCACTGATCGCTGCCGGGATCACCGGCTGCGACACCGTCCAGCAGCTCTCCGCCGCGCAGAAGGTGCAGTCGGCCTTCAGGAAGCTGACCGAGGGCCGTGCCCTCGCGGGCGAACTGTCGCTGGACGCCGGCCCCGACCAGCTCCGCTCCTTCGCGAAGCTGACCGGTGAGGAGCTGGACCAGCAGGACGCGGAGACGCTGTCCCGCCTCAGCCTCGCCTTCTCCGTGACGGCCGACAAGCCGCTCAAGGACGTGCCCGCTCCGGCGTCCGGTA
The DNA here is from genome assembly GCF_001418575.1 of Peterkaempfera griseoplana. Taxonomy (GTDB): domain Bacteria; phylum Actinomycetota; class Actinomycetes; order Streptomycetales; family Streptomycetaceae; genus Peterkaempfera; species Peterkaempfera griseoplana. The sequence continues at coordinate 4,583 of NZ_LIQR01000432.1, read as the reverse complement.
CCGGCGGTGCGTTCGGGCTGAACGGCGACAGCGGCGTCGACCTCGACTATGCGATGCGCAGCAAGGGCGGCGACACCATGGTGGAACTCCGCCAGGTCGACGGCCGGCTGTACGCACGGGCGGACGTCCAGGCCCTGGCCCGGCTGTCCGGTGAGGACCCGGGCGACCTCGGTGCCATGGAGGACGAACTGCCGCCGGAGCTCAAGGTGTTCAGGCAGGCGCTGGAGGGCCGGTGGCTCGCCGTGGACGCCCGGGTGCTGAAGAAGTTCGGCGACCGGATGCAGCACGACGCCGGTGCCACGCCCGGCGCCGCGCCCTCGCTGGACGCCGGCGCGCAGCGCAGGCTGATGGACGCCCTGAAGAGCGTGCTCGCCGAGGACGTCTCCTTCGAGGAGAAGGGGCAGCAGGACGGTGCCCAGCGCATCGTCGTCTCCGCCCCCGCCCGTACCCTGGTGCGGGATCTGCAGAAGGCCGTGCAGCCGCTCACCGGGAGCATCCCCGCCCTGCGCAACGGCCTCTCCGGCGCCGGGACGGAGCAGATCCCCGACCGGACCGTCTCGGCGGAGCTGCGGATCAAGGACGGCGCGATCACCTCGCTCAGCCTGGACCTCGCCCAGCTGCAGGCCAAGGCGGGCTGGGGCGACCACCTGCCCCTGAAGCTCTCCTTCTCCCGCCAGGCGGCCCCGGTGCAGGCACCCTCCGGGGCGACCGTCCTCACCCAGCAGGACCTGGACCAGATCTCCAGGCTGATGTCCGGTGAGCTGGGCGCACCCGGCGGCCCGGCCGGCTCCGACGCGGGCTCCTTCAGCCCGGACGACAGCGGCCTGCCGGACCAGGTGTGATCCCGCCCGGGGGCCGGCGTCCGGCTGCAGTCCGGTACTGAGCCGGCCGGACGTCCTCCACCGCCTCAGCCTTCGGCGCAGCCACCGGGGCGGGCCGGGCCCGTCGTGGCCCGACCCGCCCCGTGCGTCTGCCGGGTCGCTCAGGCCGTGCCCGGCTCGGGCCGGTCGCCCCCGGTGACACAGTCGGCTGCCGCCAGGATCGTGCGGATCTGGTGCGAGACCTGGTCCTCCACGGGGATCCAGCGGGCCCTGAAGCGCTCGGCGAACCGCTCGCGGCGCTCGGTCACCTCCCGCTCCAGCCTCGCCCGCAGGGGTTCCGTCCGCGATCCACCCGCCGCCCCGGCCAGCAGCCGGCGCAGCAGCGCGGCGATCCGCAGCGGGATCCGTTCGGAGGCGATCTCCAGGTTCACCACCTGGGAGACGGTCATCCCCGGGGTGGCCACCCAGCCGTCCGCGAGCCCGGCGGCGACCTTGAGGTTGAACTCCACCGACGCCAGCACCTGCCCGGGGCGCTCCACGAGGTGCGGCCGGGCCTGGGCCAGCAGGTCGTCCAGGTCGCCGGTACCGGCGAGCAGGTCCTGCCCCGCGGCGCGCAGCGCGGCGGCGGCCCGCGGGTGCGGCCGGCCGTCCGCCACGGCGTCCGCCGCCCACATCGGAGCCTCGACCACCGCTGTCACACCGCCGTGGCGGCCCGCGTACGCCCAGGTCGAGTCGCCGGGGCTGTCGGGCAGGGCGGCGAAGGCGCCGGGTTCCCCGGCGGCGGGCATCAGATAGGTCCCCGGGCTGGGGCTCGCCCAGCCGTATGCGTCATAGGTGCCCACATCCAGCGGCATCCGGGCCTGCCGGGCGGAGCGGGCGAAGCGGTCCGACAGGCCGGGGACGGCCCGGGTGAGTTCCAGGAACGCACCGCCGAGGTCCACGCCGTGCAGCGAGCACTGCAGGGCCGGCCGGGTCTCGTCGATCAGCCGGGTCAGCGCCAGGGTCTCCGGCAGCGGCCGTCCTTCGTCGCCACGGGCGGAGAGCCACTCCGGCTGGTCGTCGAAGGCCGGCCGGTGGAAGTGCTCGAAGTGCCGTGCCATGGACGGCGGCCCGGCCGGCCATCCGGCGGTGAGCGCGGCGCCGTCCGGGTCCAGGCAGAGCAGGATGTGCCAGGCGGGGCCGGTGCGCGGCGGTTCGGCGCCGCGCAGCAGATGACGTGCCAGGTACAGGGTGCTGGTCCATCCCACCGGTTCGTTGGGGTGCGGGCCGCCCACCACCAGGACGGGCGGGCCGTCGCCGCAGATCGTCAGCAGCACCAGGGGGCGACCGCCCCGCGACCGGCCCACCACGCGTATCAGGCACCGCTCGGGGTGGCGCCGCGCCAGGGCGCGTGCGCCCGCCATCGTCTCCGGGACCGAGAGGAAACGTGCGGCCCGCCCGGCCATGTGCCCCGTGTCAGTCGCCATTCGGGTGGTTGACATCGCCGCCGGCCCCCGCCCCTGCCTCCGCCACCGATGGTGCGGTCGGTGCGGGCGGTGCGTCGGGCATCTCTGCCTCCGGTGCTCGGCGGTCGTTCGACGGATGGGACGTCCACAAATCCCACACGAACGGGCGAGGGCTGTCAATGAGTCGACAGATGGTCACCTTCTGTGACGAAGACCGGGCTCTTCAGGGCGCTCGCTTGCCGCACCGCAGCTTCCCGGGCCGCTTCCCGTGGAGGTGGTGGAGGGCGGATGGTGAGCCGCCGATGCGTGGCACATGCCGGATGGGGGCGCGTCTCCCTCGGGCCTGTGCCGCGGCCGGTCGTCGTGCGGACCGCGGAATCCGCGCCGCCGCACTCGCGGGCTCATGACGGCACCCGTCAAGTAACGTGCCCGGCAGCGGATTTGACGGTACGTAAGGTGAGCTGAGCGACAGCCTCGCCGACACCCCGCAGGGCGATCCGGCGGCCGCGGCGGACCGTGCACGATCGCCGGGTGACAGCCGCTGCCCGGCTGTGGGGCCCGGCATCGCCTGCCGCAGCCGGTCGGCGGAGCCTCCCGCGACTGAGGACGATACGGGGATCCGAAGCCCGGGAGCCTCCCGGAAGATTTTCAAAAGTTTCGGAGTCGTCGACCCGTGTCTTGATCTCCCCGTGGGAGATTTTCCCGTCCGGTCCTGCCAGGTCCTCCGATCCTCCCGGTTCGACCTGGCGGGATGTCGATCCGGGGCGCCTGTGGCCGGGGAATGGTTTCGCAACCCTTGCCGAAACCGTTGACAACCCGGTGAAGCCGCACCAACACTGTCCGCATCGACAGGCTGTAACCACTGTTGCCCGGGGCGCCGTCGCCGTCGACGGACCCGGCCCACGTCCCTGTCGAATCAGGTGCTGTCGTCATCGACGGACCTCGACCACGGTCGACCCGGGCGGTCCACCGCCACCTGGTCCTCCGGTCGCCGCCCCCCATGACGACCGGTCACCCTTCACCGCGCTGCCGGACGCCGTCGCGCGGTCGTCGTCACCCTGGCCACCGGCAGCACCGCCGGGTCGTATCACGCCGCCTGGCCTCCCCCGGCCTTCACGAGGAGGAAGCACGTCCATGAACGACGCCCCCACCCGCCCCAAGGGCCGCAGGCGCGGCCGGCTCAGGCTGCTCGTCGGCAGCGTTCTCTCCGTGGTGCTGGTCGTGGTCGCCATGGCCATGCCCGGCTCCGCCAGCGCCGACACCACCGTCAACTCGAATTCGACCGGCACAAACAACGGTTTCTACTACTCGTTCTGGAGCCAGAGCTCCGGCCAGGCCTCCATGACCATGGGCGCCGCCGGCCAGTACAGCACCACGTTCAACAACGTGGACAACTTCGTCGCCGGCAAGGGCTGGGCCAACGGCGGGCGCAAGGCCGTGAACTACTCGGGCACCTTCAACACCTCCGGCAACGCGTATCTGTCCCTCTACGGATGGACCGCGAACCCGCTGGTGGAGTACTACATCGTCGACAACTGGGGCTCCTACCGGCCGACGGGCACCTTCAAGGGCACCGTCACCAGTGACGGCGGCACCTACGACATCTACGAGACGCAGCGGGTCAACCAGCCCTCGGTGGAAGGCACCAAGACCTTCAACCAGTACTGGAGCGTCCGGCAGTCCAAGCGGACCGGCGGCACCATCACCACCGGCAACCACTTCGACGCCTGGGCCAAGTACGGCATGAACCTGGGCAGCTTCAACTACTACATGATCCTCGCGACCGAGGGCTACCAGAGCAGCGGCAGCTCCAACATCACGGTCAGCGACTCCGGTACGACCACCGGCGGCACCACCACCACGGGCGGCACCACCAACGGCGGTACGACCACGACCGGCGGCACCACCAACGGCGGTACGACCACGACCGGCGGCACCACCACGGGCGGCACCGGCGCCGGATGCACCGCCACCTACACGCCGAACACCTGGAACAACGGCTTCACCGCCGATGTCACGGTGAAGGCCACCGGCAACATCACGTCGTGGAAGGTCGGCTGGACCTTCGCCGGCGACCAGAAGGTCACCGGCTCCTGGAACGCCAATGTGACCCAGAGCGGACAGTCGGTGACCGCGACCAACGTCGGCTACAACGGCACCCTTGCCGCCGGAGGATCGACGTCCTTCGGCGTCCAGGGCACCTACAGCGGCACCAACGCCACCCCGGCGCTCACCTGCACGGCGACCTGACCGACCCGCACCACCGCATGACCCCGGTGCCCGGGGACCGGCAGCCGCCGGTCCCCGGGCACCGCCC
>NZ_LIQR01000431.1 GCF_001418575.1 Peterkaempfera griseoplana | reverse complement strand
CCCTCCAGGAGTCCGCCCCGCATGCCGAAGATCAACGCCTCCACCGTCGCCGAACACCGAGCCCAGCAACGCGAGGCACTGATCGACGCAGCGATCGACATCCTGGTGAACGCGGGCGCCGCCGCCGTCACACCGGCGGCGGTCGGCGCCCGCGCGGGCCTGGCCCGCTCCAGCGTGTACCAGTACTTCGACTCCTCGGCGGCCCTCCTGGCCACCATCACGGAGGAGGCCTTCCGGCGCTCCAACGAGGCGCTCACCCGCGCCATGGCCACCGCGAACGGCCCGGTGGAACGCATCGAGGCGTTCTTCAGGGAGAGCCTCCGGCTCGGTGCCGAAGGCGCACACCGGCCGGCCGCCGCCCTGATGAACGCCGGCCTCCCTCCGGCCTGCCAGGAACGGCTGATGGAACTCCACCTGGAACAGGTCGAACCGTTCCGCGCCGCCGTCCGGCAGCTCGGCACTCCCGAGCCCGCGCTCACGGCCGACCTGATCGCCGGAATGCTGCACACGGCCCTGGCCGCCGTCGAACACGGCACCCCCCTCGACACCGTCACCGAACGCACTCTCGCGCTCGTGCGCCGCTGCCTCACCCCGGCCGACAGCACGGCTCACGCACCGGAGGAAGGACACTGAAGCCGGCCGGGCCGGGCAGCTCCTCCAGGCCGGCCGCCTTCGGCGGGGCGATCTCCCCGGTGCCGACCACGAAAAGAACCGCTGCTCACCCGTCAGAAACCCGACCGGTACCCCGGACCCCGGACAGTCGGACGTGACGACTGCCGAAGGCTCAGCCCCCGCAGAAGCCCAGGGGGCGGTCGGCGCCGAGGTTTGAACCCGCATCAGGGGGTCAGCTGGGCCTGAACGAGCTGAGCCCGATTCCGGAGATGGACCCGCCCGGGCGGATGGCGGCATGGGTGAACGAGGAGCACGTCAGGTTGGCGTAGGCGTCGATCACCTTGTCGGTGTTGTTGGTCACCGCCTGGAACGTCGCACCCGCAAGGTGGGGAGCCACCTCCTGGACGGTGTAGCAGTGGCCATCCGTCGGATTGGTCACGTTCAGTTGCTCGGTGGCACCGTTCGCCGCGACGACCGTGAGGGACACGGTGCCGTTGGCGGCCCACGCCGAGGTGGGGACGGCCAGGGTGAGCAGCAGGGCGGCACCGGCGGCCAGGGGCGCCTTGGCCCAGGTGGAGAGGTGTGCGTGTGCGCGGTCCATCGGGTCCTCCATGACGTCGTCTCGTGGAGTCTCTCGGATCCGGTGGTACGGGCCGGCCGAACCCACCGGACGGCGGTCGGACCTACGTCGGCCAGTCTGCGCCGGGGCCCGTGCGCACGCCACCGGAGGGGTTCCGGTCCGGGCTGGGACCGGCAGCCCCGGACGCTCTGACTGCCGTGGCCGGGCCCGGGGCCGCTCCTGCCCTGCTCACGATCCCCCAAGAAGTCCGGCACCAGGGCCGCCCGCCTCAGACCAGGATCAACAGGCGGGCGGCCACCGGGTTTCACGGCGGCGCGGTACGGGAGACCCACGCCGTCGAGCGGGCCGTCAACAAGCGGAAGAAGTCACCGACCGGGGCCACCAGGAACGACAGGAGGCGGTTACGTCTCCCTCGGCACAGTCACCGCAGCCGCCCTGGTCATCCGGCTGGGCACATGACCGACCAGGCCCGGTGTTCAGCTCAGATGCCGGGTGAAGAACCGCGCCGCGGCCTCCCCGGCGAACTGCGGGACGCCGGTGTGACCGCCCATGTTGGCGTGGAGCGTCTTCTCCTTGGAGCCGAAGGCGTCGAACAGGTTCAGAGCCGACTGCCGGTCGTTCCCTTCGTCGTCCCACTGCAGCAGGACGTGCAGGGGAATGGTGACCTCCCGGGCCTCCTCGAAGATGGCGCGAGGCACGAAACTGCCGGCGAACAGAACGGCGACCGAGATGCGCGGCTCGACCACCGCCAGCCGGGTCCCGATGGAGATCACTCCCCCCGAGTACCCGACCGGGCCGCCGATCTCGGGCAGTGAAAGGAGGGCGTCCAGGAGGGCCTGCCATTCCGGGACCGCCTTGTCGACCAGCGGGAGGACGAGCCGGTCCACGATGTCGTCGCTGACCGACTCGCCGGCCTGCAGTGCCCGGCGCAGGTCGGCGCGGGCCTGCTCGGCGGCGGCGTCACGGGGCCGGTCGCCGCTTCCGGGAAGCTCGATGGTGGCGGCGGCGAAACCGTCCGACGCCGCATGCCGGGCCCGTGCCGCCAGTCGCGGGTACATCCTGGGCAGTCCGCCGGGGTGGCCGAGCAGGATCAGCGGTGCCGGTGCGGATGCGGACGCGGATCCGGGCGTCCACAGGATGCCGGGGATCTCGCCGAAGGTGAATTCGCGTTCGAGGACGCCGTCGTCAAGGCGCTGCTCGGAGGTGAAATGCATGGTCGTGCCTTTCGGGAGTGCTCGTGACGGCGCTCCCGGACGACCTACCGCCCGACCGTGACCCCGGAGGGGAGCACCCATGTCGATACTGCGTTCACGGGTACCACCTCCTCGTTCTCTCGCACGGCCTCGGGAAACCTAGCAGGAGTCGGCGCGGACCGCCAACGAGTTGTCGAGGGTGCTCAGTGGCAGTGGCCGGAATCCGCGAAGTCGTTCGTCCGAGGGCTACCGGCGGGCGGGGGCCGGTTCAGGTTCCGGGGCGCCCGGCCGCCGTCCAGGCCGCGTACTCCTGGCGGACGTAGCGGCGACGGTCGGAGGCGAGGGCGAACGCGTCCGGGGGGTGCGGGCCGGCGACCAGACCGGGATGGCGACGGTCGTGCAGGACGAGTTGCTCGGCGGTCTCTGCGGCGGCTGCGACTGGGCAGGGACCGGGGTTGTCGAGGGCCATCCGGTCCATGAGGGCGGCCCGCCGCAGCAGCCAGGCGCGTTCGGCTGCCGTCGCATCGACCGGGGGTCCGGTGACGGCCCCGGTGACGGGCCCGGCTGCCTGACGGCCGTCGCGTTGGGCGCCGATGGCGAGCACCTGGTGCATCTCGCAGCGCAGGTCAGGTGCGTCCGCGTATGCCTCGTGCGGGGGCGGGGCGCCGATCGCTTCATCGCTGTTCGCGGTGACGTGCATGTTCACACCTCCGTCGGTGTGCAGAGGCTGGCGCTGCAGCGTCGACACACGGTCGTGTCCTGGTGGGGGTACGGCTGGTGGGTCGCGAAGGCCCGCGTGGCGGGGCCGTCGGGTGGCTCGGCGCCGGTGCCGCTCCGGTGACCCGTCGCCGTGCCGCGGTCCCGGCCCCGGCGAAGGGCAGCGGTTCGGACGGCATCTCCGGCCCGCTCACGGCGAGCACCTCAGGCAGGCGCGGACTTCGCGGCCGCTGCGTGTCTGGTGGACCTCGGTCGACTGGGCGAGGTACTGGACGATGCCGGTGCCGCGGCCGTGTTCGTCGGGGGCGGTGGCGGTGGCGGGGTGATGCCGCTCCACCGCCGCGCCGGAGTCGGTGACCACGATGTGCAGAGTGCCGTCGTCGAGGACCAGCAGCAGGGTCATGCGGTCACGGCCGTGCTGGGCGGCGTTGGCGGCGAGTTCGTCGACGATGAGAACGGCGGAGTCCCGCTCACTTGCGGGCACGCTCCAGGTCTCCAGCAGATCGTCCGCGAAGTGACGAGCGGCGCGGACGTGCGCCTCCTGTGCGGGCAGGGTGACCAGCGCCTCATGACGGCCGGGCCGGCCGAGCAGGGAATTCGGGGTGGGGGAATCGGTCACAAACATGGCGTTCTGGCTTTTCTGTGGAAGTGCGGAGAGCGGAACGGGGAGACCAACGGCAACCTCGGGGCTGCTGGTCGGGCCCGGTACTGAAGGGGGCGCGCTCATTCAGTTCCACGGGCGACGCCTGCCGAACGGTTCGATTTGCCAGGCCCTTTTCCCGACTTTTCGCGACTCACAACAATGCGGTCGGCCGGGTCGGCCTCACTCGCCCCGTGCCGGGGCCGGACCGGGCGCCGACAGTCGGCGCCCGCGGCCTTACGGACGGTCCTGCGGGCAGGTTGCGGCACCGGACCGGACGAGCGTCCTCGCCCGCACCTCGGCTTGGTGGCGTCCCTCGGGATGCAGACGTCCTGGACCGTCGTCTCCGGGCTGTCACGGGCTGGGGGAGGGGTGGGCGACCCCGCGGTCGGGCCGGTCGGTCGGCGAGGCGCGCACCTCTGCCTGAGCGCGGCCCTGGGATCACCTCGACCGGGTACGCCCGGCCGCGCACTCACCCCTCAAGTCGGCCTGGGCGCGACTGGTTGGCGGGAGCGGGTACGGCAGGTGTCCGCCGTCCTGACCCGGCAGCCCGCGGCGACGGCCTGCTGTGTCGGGGCCGGGGCCGGGGCCAGAGGCGCGATCACCGTCCGCCCGGCGGCACGACGGTCCGGCCCCGCCTCACGCGCGGATGGTGACCAGCCTCTGGCCGTTGTCCGCGAGGATCTCGAAATGGTCGATGACCCCGGGAGACATGGCAACCGCCCCGGGGATCGTGGTTCCGGACGCGTACTCGCCTGCCCGCCAGGTGGCGCCCTCGGCCCTGGCTCCGCCGGGTCCGACCGCCTCCAGCCGGCAGGTGATTCCAGCGGGTGCCCCCTTGGCGGAGATCTGCAGCACACTGCCCCAGGCGGAAGGGGAGACCTTCACCGAGGCGGAGACGCCGGTGGTGGGGTCGCTTCCGGAGAAGGCGCGCCAGGCGGTCGGTGCGGTCTGCCCCGGCGGCGTCGCCTGACTGCTCACGGATCCGACAGCCGCCAGCCAGGTACCTCCGGCCGCCGCCGCGATGAACGCCAGCGAGGCGGCCGCGCCGGCCAGTTGCAGACGCCAGGTCCTGCGGCGCCGGGCCGCGGCCTGCTGGAGCAGCCCGTCCAGCACACCCCCTGCCGGCGCCTCCGACGCCGCGGGCACGGCGGCCTGTTGGGGCGGCGAGTCCTGGGCGCTTTCGGCCGCCCGTCTCACCAGCAGTCCGGCCAGGTCCCGGTCGGCCGCCGGAACCGTCCGGCCCGAGGCTTCGGCTTCGGTCACCGTCGCCAGCAGCGCGGGCAGTCCCGCCAGCCGAGCGTGCTCGGCCCGGCATTCGGCGCATTCCGCGAGGTGGATACGTACCTGCTCCATCTCAGCCGAGGGCAGCGTGCCCAGGACGTATCCCCCCAGTGCCAGCCGGAGGACGTCGTGCTCCGCGCTCATGGTGGCCACCTCCTGCCTGCCCCGGTCATGGCTCGATGCCCCGTTCCTGCAGGGCCAGCCGCAGGGCGTGCAGGGCGTAGTACGTCCGCGACTTGACGGTGCCCAGCGGGATGCCCAGCACCTGTGCGGCCTCCGCCATGGTCCGGCCGCGGTAGTAGGTCTCCAGGAGGACGGCGCGGTGGTCCGGGGACAGCGACCGGACGGCGTCGGCGACGGACCAGCTCTGCAGCGCCTGCTCGATCTGGTCCTCGCCCGGTGTCTGCTCGGCGGCCCGCTGAAGGGCCTCGCCGCCGGCCTCGGCCGGCCTGGCCTGCCGGGCCCGGTGGGCGTCGATGACCAGTCGCCTGGCGACCGTGAACAGCCATGCCCTGGCCGGGCCGCGTGCGGGGTCGAACGCGTCGGGATGCTGCCAGGCCCGCAGCAGTGTCTCCTGCACCACATCCTCCGCCCATTGCCAGTCTCCCGAGGTCAGTCGCAGCACGTAGTGGAACAGGGCTCCTGCGTGCTCCGCGTACAGGGTGCGCAGCAGTTCCTCGTCTGCGGTCGAAAGCGCCCCTCTACCTGAGACACGGTGCGCGGAGCGATTGGGATCGGTCCGCGGGCCACGTTTTCGGGGACTCCAGGGCATAGGCCGATCATCGCGCAGATGTACCACTTTGTCCCGTAACGCACCGCAAAGAGCAGTGACGCTCTGCGGGCATCTCGGGTGATATGCCCCTGCGGGCCCGGCGGCGCCAGGAGGGCCGGGTGTGCGCGGCGCCCGGAAGGCCGGCTGAGCTGCGGCAAGGCCAAAAAGCCCGACAAAAAGTTCCTGTCCGCCGAACCGCGGTGCGCCTCCGTCCGTGGAGCCGGTCAAGAGCCCAACCAGGCGCAACTCCTCATCACATTCCCCCGCCGCACAGGATGGATCAAAGGTGACCGAGATACGTCACGCCACCGCGCTGCCGGGATCCACCGAGCCGACCCCGCCCCGTACGTCCGGGGGCTGCGCCGTCGCGCAGGCTCGGCTCGCACCCGGCGCACACCACGGAGGCGGCCCGGCTCAGCGCGCATACGACCTGCATGTGCGCAGCCGACCCACCCCGGGTCACTCACGGCCCCCCGCACGGGACCTGCCCCGTACCGCCCGGACCTTCGCGGCCCGCAGGAGCGGCGGTGCAGCGCCGGGCACGGCGAGGCGACCCCCGGCCCGGGACGGCACCCGTGCTCGCTCACCGGGTCCGTGCGGGACGCGCACCCATGAAGACGGCAACCACCACACCCATCACCGCAGTCACGTGCGCCGAGCCGGCGCAGACCCCGTCACCGCCCGACCAGTGAGGAACACACCATGGACCTGAACTTCCGGACCCGAGGCCGGCGAGCACGCGCCGCAGCCGGGCTGGCCGTCGCCGCAGTCGCCACCGTGGGCGCGGTGGGGCTCCTCAGCGCATGCGGCCAGTCGTCGCACACCTCGGCCGGCGCGGCCGGGGACATCACGCCCGGCCCGGGCCGGCACCAGATGGCAGGGATGCCCGGCGCCGCGGGGGCGGGGCAGGGTTCCGCTCCCAGTACCCCGTCGATGCCCGGTATGAGCATGCCGATGAGTCCCCCGAGCACGGCCGCGCCGGTCGTCCCGGCGAACGGCCACACGGTGGCGATCAGGAACTTCGCCTTCTCCCCGGCCACCCTGAAGGTCAAGGCGGGGACGAAGGTGACCTGGACCAACGAGGACACCGACGCCCACACCGTCACCAGCTCCGGAGCGGGCGGCCCGCTGCACTCGGCGGCCCTGGCCACCCACGGCTCCTACAGCTACACGTTCACCAAGCCCGGCACCTACGCCTATCTCTGCACCATCCATCCGTTCATGACCGCCACCGTGGAGGTGACCCGATGACCGACCACTACGACAGCCACGACGGAGCGCCGGCCGAGGACGCCGGCCGTCCCGACACCGAACACGGCATGACCAGACGCCAACTCCTCCGACACGCCGGATGGTTCGGCGGCGCCGTGGTGCTCACCGTGGCCGGCGGAGAGGTGGTGAGCCACATCGCGGGCTCCCGGGACGCCCACGCCGCAACCGCGACCGGAGCCGGGGCCGCCGCAGCAGGAAACGGCGAGCTGCGGTTCGTGCAGGTCTCCGACAGCCACATCGGGTTCCAGGGCCCGGCGAACACGGATGTGGTCGGCTCCTTCGCCGAAGCGATCAAGCAGGTCAACGCGCTCGGCTTCCGGCCCGACTTCGTCATGCACAGCGGCGATCTGACGCACCTGTCCACAGCCGGACAGTTCGACCAGGTCAAGCAGATGATGACCGGTCTGCGGACCGACCGCGTCTTCACCGTCCCGGGCGAGCACGACTCCGTCGGCGACGCCGGCCGCACCTATCGGCGGACCTTCGGCATGGGCACGCTCGGCGACGGCTGGTACAGCTTCGACACCCACGGCGTGCACTTCATCGCCCTGGTCAACACCCTGAGCCTGGAGAAGCTCGGACACCTCGGCAACGACCAGATCGACTTCGTCAGCAAGGACCTCGCCGGACTGCCGTCGGACACCCCCATCGTGGTCTTCAGCCACATACCGCTCTTCGCCATGTACCCGCAGTGGGGCTGGAGCACCGACGACGCCCTCAAGGTCATCTCCCTGCTGCGCCGCTTCTCCTCGGTCACCTGCCTCAACGGGCACGTCCACCAGCTGTTCACCAAGACGGAGGGCAACATCACCTTCCACTCCGCCACCACCACCGCCTACCCCCTGCCCAAGCCGGGCCGCGCCCCCGCCCCCACGCCGCAGGTCGTCCCCGCGCGGCAGCTCAAGGAGGCGCTCGGCATCCGCAGCGTCGGCTACCGCCAGGGCGACCGCGAACTGGCCGTCAAGGATCAGAGGCTCGTATGAACACCCGCAGACTCCTTGCCCCCGCCCTGCGGTCGGCGGCCGCCGCGACCCTCGCCGTCAGCGGATACATCCACGCCCAGCTCTACATCGACGGGTACCGCTTCATCCACGTCATCGGCCCCCTGTTCCTGCTGCAGGCCGCATCCTCCTTCGCCCTCGCCGTCCTGCTGCTGATCGGGACGCCACCCCTGCTGGTGAGGATCGCCGCGGCAGGCGCCGCCCTCGGTGCTCTCGGCGGGTTCGTCGCTTCGCGGACCGTGGGAGTCTTCGGATTCACCGAGCACGGTCTGCAGCCCGCGCCGCAGGCCGTCCTCAGCCTCCTCGCCGAGGCCGGCACCCTGCTGCTGCTCACTCTCTGGCAGCTGTCCCTGACCAGAGAGACCCGGGCAGCCCGACCGGCCGTCAGGCAGGGCCTGCCCGTCCGGTAGTCGACCAAGACACCGCTGCGGCGGCTTGCTCCGCTCGCCCGACCGGTCGACCCGCGCCCGCCCGGTACGCCCGACCACCGCGCCTGTGCAGCCGGACCGGACGTCACCCCACGTCCGGCCGCCGGACCCGCCGGCGCGGTGTAGGGATGCGCTCGGAGTACCAGGGCGCGTATCGAGTCGTGAGCAATCTTTCGGTCAGCCTGCGCTTTGAGGCTTGATCCGGTAGACCGTCTTGCGTGGCATGAGTGCAACTGTCGGACGAAGAGTGGGAGTTCATTGAGCCGTACCTGCCGATCGGCGAGTACGGTCCGTACCCCGAGCGTCTGCGGCAGCAGTTCGAGGGCGTGATCTGGCGGCTCAGGACCGGTGGGCAGTCGCGGGAGATGCCGCAGGAGTTCGGCGTGTGGTCGACCGTCTCCAACCGCTTCCGGCAGTGGCGTGACGTCGGCGTGTTCGAGGCCCTGCGGCGCCGGCCAGTGCCGTCGCCAACCAGGCCCGGGCGAACGGCGTCGAGGTCGTGGTGCCGCTGGCAGCGCGATGGGCGACGCGGCCCGCGTTTCTCGGCCACCTCAAGGCGTGGGGCATGGTCACGCTGGAGATCAGCTCGAATTCGAGCACAATCACCGCGAACACCGTCATCCCAAGCACCGTGGTGAACCCGGGCGGCGGCACCTGAAGCTACGGAACGGTCATCGACAGCAGCGGCCTGAAGGGCTGCTACTCCGACTACATCCACAACACGAAGTACCACTCGGCAACGGCGGTCATCGCCAACGGCGCTGACAAGCAGTACAACACTACGGGATACTGGGCCGACGCCTACGCGGTCGCCGGCTGGGCCTACACCTGCAACGCCTACTGGTCGACCTACTGGGCACAGCCTATGTGACTCGAATCCCGGCCGCTCGCCACCGTCTGCGAGCGGCCGGGATTCGCATGTTCGTCGGTCCGCTGAAAAGGAATTCCTGCGTGTTCTCTCTCCGATCCGGCGCCATGGCACCCGCAGCAGTGATGGCGGCCGGCGCGCTGCTCGGCATCGTCGCCCCCCTGCTCTCCGCCGCCCCCGGTCTGCCGGCGCACGTGGCGAGTCTGGTTCTGTCGGCCGGGTGGGCATGGGCCGCGCTCGCGTTCGCCGTCGGCCTCACGCAGACATCGCGGGTGGCCTCGGCGGTGCTGGCCTGCGCGTCCCTGGTCGTGGCCGTGATCGCCTACTACGTAACGAAAGCGGCCTCCGGGGACTTCCGAACGCTCGACCCACGCAATCCTGTCCTCGGAGCGGTGCACACCGACTGGGGGACTGTGGTATCCAAGTCGCTCGTCTGGTGCGTCATCGCGGTGGTGCTCGGCTCCCTGCTTGGCCTTGCCGGGAATCTCGCCCAAGGCGGCGGCCTGCCCGGGCTCCTCCTGCGCCTTGTGGTGCCGGTGATCGCGGTCGTGGACACGTCGCAGCGGCTGCGCTTCGATGCGCCACTGCAGGGGGGTGTGTCGGCAACGACGTGGGCTGTGGTGCGGTGTGCCGCAGTGGTGACTGCACTCGTCCTTATCGGACACGCGATCTTCGCTCGTCGGGGGCGGTCATGATGAGGTCGCGGAAGTCGCGCCAGCCGAACCCCTTCGGCTCGTCCTTGCGGCCCCGGTACTCGTGGATCGCGTAGATCAGCCGGGATCGTTTGCCGGGCTTGTAGCAGGGCATGGCCGGCATGGACACTCGTCTGGAACCACGGCCGCGCACCCGCACGATTGGTGTCCGGCCGACCCGGCCCCAGGTCCTGGCACGCGGCGGAGTCATCGACTGCCCGGCCTCGTCCTCGAAGACGAGGTAGGCGCCGGACTCCGCCGCGGTGCTCTTACCCGCGGCCAGGTCTCCTTCTTGCGGACTTCAACCGCGTCGTCGTCGCGCTCGACGGCCCGCCGGGCGGGTTGCTGCCACGAGCAGCCGTGCCGCCGCAGGAACTGCCAGGTGCCCTCGACGGTGTAGGAGACCTGGGACGGCCGGCCGATCAACGTCTTGATCTGCGCCAGCGTCCACCGCTGGTCCGCCCACCCGTGGGCCAGTGGACCGCGCTCCAACTGCACTGCCAGTCGCGCGACCTGGGCTTCGCTGAGCTTCGAGCGGCCTGGCGATCGACAGCACACCGGCCTCGCCCTGCTCGCGCCAGGCGCGGCGCCACCCTTCCACCGACCGCAGGCTCACCCGTAACGCGACGGTGATCTCCGCGCTCTTCTTCCGCAAGCGCAAGCGCAAGCGCAAGCGCAAGCGGTGGCGTGAGTTCCTCGGTCTGCTCAAGGCCCTGCGCAGCCGCTGGCCAGGCGAGAAGCTCTACGTCGTGCTGGACAACTTCTCCCCGCACAAGCACCCGAACGTCCGGGCCTGGGCGGCGGCGAACGAGGTCGAGCTGGTCTTCCTGCCCACCTATGGCTGAACTGGATCGAGTCCGAGTTCGCGGCCCTGCGTGACTTTGCCCTCAACGGCACCGACCACCGCAGCCACGACGAGTAGAACACTGCTATCGGCGCCTACATCCGCTGGCGCAACGCCCGCACCGAGCCGAAGACGAACTTCGCGCCCGATTCACGCATCCGCACCTGGACCCAGTACCCGGCGAAGGCGGCTTGAGAAGTCCTTCACCGGGTCCTCAGGAACTCTCGGCCACCTCTCGATGGCCGCGACGATCTGCGCCAGTTGGGCCTGGAAGTCCGCCATCTCGACCTCGCCTCGCCCAAACGCCTGCCACAGGCCTACGAGCAGGTCCTCCCACTCGCCGAACTCGATCAGCTTGTCCGCCAGCGTGAATCCGTCCAGCGACGGCTTACCGACCTCAAGCACCCAGCGATGTGCGGCCGCGCTCGCGGTGACACTGCGGCCGGCCAGCTCGACCACGGCGAACGGTGTCTGGTCATCCGCCGCGACCGCGAGGAACACACCCAGCAATACGGAGTTGTTCACCGCCAACCCCCGCCCGGATGCGTCCGACTCGCTCACTCGCCGTCCTGCCCTCCTGGGCCCCGATCCGGAGCAGCCTACCGAGTTGCCCGACAAGGATCCGGGACGAACCACTAGGTTCTCCTCCGTGGCACACTCCGAGAACTCCGAAGTGACGACGACCTGCGATGAGCCTGGCGGGGACGCGAGCCAGCCGTGGCTGGTACTCGCCCGGGGCTACGAGCAGGCCCGAGCTATCTTCAGCGAATCCAAGACTCACGACACTAGATGATCAATTCCAAGGGGAGCCTGCGGAGGGGGTGGGCTGGGCGGCGGCCGAAGCGACCGCGAGACGGTCAGGCGTCAGGGTCGACTTCGGGGTGGGTGAACCGCACGGGCTTGCCCAGCGACCGGGCGTAGGCGATTTCGGCTCGGGTGCTGTCTCCGATGTAGTCGCCGACTACGAGCACGTCATCAGCGAGCCGGATCTTCGCCCGGTGCAGATCGTCGAGTCGAACCTTCAGCGCCTCGGCCGCGACAGGATCGGACCAAAGTTCGTGTGGCGACTTCATGTCACAGCCTGGTTTGACGACAATCTTTCCGGCGTTGGTCTCCCGCAGATCGGCCTCGTTCATCTCGGTCATGAAGCGGGTGGAGCCGCAGATCACGACGATACGCGGGAGGCTCAACAGCTTCTTCGCGTCGGCAAGCTTCTCCTCGGGGGTGAGCAGTTGCGGGTATGACACTGGTTCCTCCTGGTGGTGTGGTCCAAGGCGTGCCTGCGGAGATGAAAACGAGGGTATCCAAGATCGTTTTGTGACAAACGACATCCTTCGAGGTCCGGCCAGACGGCCGTGACCTTGCACGTCTGGCGGCGGCCGGACGCGGACCGCTGGATCGGACTTGCCATCGGTCAGGGGGACAAGGAGCTGCCGTTCGAACTGTTCGCCGCGGTGGGCGTCGGCGAGGCCCTTCGCCCACCGGCGCCCGGCGAGTACTGAGGTAGCCGCCGGGACACCGCGGGCCGTCTGCGGGCCGCGGGGGGACTGCGGCTGCGATGCGACAGCTGCTGCCGGGACGCGCCGGACCCCGGATCACGGCCCTGCCGTGGGCGAGGCCGAGCGGCGGTCGACCGAGAGGACGGGCAGGCAGGGGGTCTGCCCTTCGGCGGCCATGTTCTCGTTGGTCACCTCGAAGCGCGCGCCGGCGACGACGCAGCCGAGCCCGGTCAGCAGGAGGCCGGAGTACGCCTCGTCGACGTGTCCCATCCTCCAGGTCTCCTGGGTGGTGTCGGCCGGGCGGCGGGCCCACACCGTGGTGGAGCCGGCGGTGCTGTCCTGGAGGTCCGTGTCGATCACGGGGTCGGGGTCGAAGCGGGCCCAGGCCCCGGCGCAGTGCGCCGAGTAGCGCAGGGTCACCTTGCCCACCCGCGTTCCCCCGGGGAGACGGCGGCCGCGAAGGACGAGCGGGCCCCGGAGCCGCACAGCGGCGACGGCGAGGCGTTCGGCGTCGCCTCCGCACCCGGCCAACTGTGGGTCGGTGCCGTCGGTCGGCGGCGATACCGCACGGGTGGGCGTGTCGGTGTGGTGGAGGAGCCCGGCCGTCCACGACAGACCCACGCCCGCGAGGACTCCCGCGAGTGCCAGCGCGCTGACGGACCTCCACCGGGGGCGCCCCCGCCGTGGGACGTACACGTCGAAGGTTGAGCCCGTGCCGCTTCGCCACTCATGGGGTTCGGCGAAGCGAGCCGGAAGCCGGCTGCTCAGCACGTCCACCAGCCCGGGGCGGCGTTCGGCCACCGCCTTGCCCGGCGCATGAGCGATCTGCTCGGCCTCCGCCTTGGCCCGTGCCCACCTCTGCTCCCAGTAGCCCCAGTCCCCGCCGCACGCCCGCACGAACTCCCTGGTCACCTTCTCCGAGGGCAGCTGCCGCCCGGCGGCGGCCGCCGCCAGGGCGCTCTTGGCCACCGAACAGCGGCGAGCCATCTTCCAGAACGGCAGGTCACCGGCGAGCGCCCGCAGGGCCCGTAACTCGCAGGCAAACCGCTCCACCGGACCGCTGTCCGGTGACAACGGGCGCATCCCCCTACCCATCCCCCGACTCCTTCATGTGCTGGACAACTTGCGTCGTCCGATTGTCCACAGGACTACCCGCTGGACAATCGCGGTCCTACACCTGGTTCGTGCCGCCCGGGGAGAGCCGGCCGGAACCCGCGGCCGGGTCGGCCCCACCGGCGTCCGAGCACCTCCGCGAGAAGCGCCTCTCCGCGCCACTCCCCGAGGCGACAGTCCACCCTCGCCCGTTCCGAAGACCTGGAGGTACCGTGCCCAACTTCCGTTCAGCAGTGCCGTTCCGCCGTCGGGTGCCGCGCCGTGTCCCGGCGCCGGCGGTCGTGGGGGCCGGGAGAGGGGGAGGTTCCGCCCTGCGGCGCGCCCTTGCCACGGCCCTGGTCCCGCTGCTCCTCGGCATCGCCGTCGCGGAGGCGCCGGACGCTGCCGCCGCCACCGTCGGCCAGCAGGCCGCACCGCCCGCCGGGGTGGGGTACATGGTGGCCGGCCCCGGCTGCACCAACAGCGACATCGCGTCCGCGGGGTCAAGCGGAACGTGGACCCGCGTTTCGGGCGGCGACTACAGCGGCAACGTGGAGTACGGCACCCCGTACACGTCGTACGGCACCTGCAGCAACACCACCGCCTACGCCCTCACGACCGGCAGCGAGACCGCACAGTACCGCTGGCACTTCTACAACGCCCCCAGTGGCTACTACAACAGCGTGTCGGTGTGCTACGTCTACGCCTACACGCCCACCGTCGACGCGGGGGACCACAACGCCCGCTACGACTTCTGGGCGGACGACGACCACGGCCACGTCACCTGGGTGGCCTGGCCCGGCCGGACGTTCAACCAGGAGAACATGAGCGGCTGGTACTACATCGGGGCGGCCAACGTCCCCGCGGGCAACCCCACGTTCACCGTCTCCCTGTCCAATGCGGACTCGGCCTACCCGGGCTGGGACGCCGGAGCGGGCGCGATGGCCGTCTGGTGCACCTGGCCGCCCTCCTGACGGTCCGCGGTGCGGGGTGACCCGGGTTGCCGTGGTGAGGCCCGCCGGTGTGGTGCCGGCGGGCCTTCCCTCCGTGGTGCGCCGTGCCGCCGGGGGGACGTGACTCGATCAACCCCCGTAGCCACCGCCGACGGGGTGATACCGGCGAACAGGGCCGCACGGAACCGGCGGCGCTCCCCGGGGGTCGGACGAGATGTCCGGCGTCCCACGTCGATGGCAGCGGAGCCGCGTCGGTCACGCATCCCGCCGCGCCGGGCTCACCCCACGCGCTCGTCCCGGCCGGGCACCCCGTCGGTCCGCCCGGCCAGGTGCCGCTGCAGGAACTCCAGTTGGTGCCCCAGCAGCCGGGCGAAGGTGTCGTCGGTCGGTGAGGCATGGGTCATCCCGCTCAGCGGCAGCACCTCGTGCGGCCTCCCGGCGGCGAGCAGGGCGGAGGACAGCTGCAGCGTGCTGGCCACGAAGACGTTGTCGTCCGCCAGCCCGTGCATCAGCAGCAGCGGACGGCTGAGCTCAGGGGCGTCGGCGAGCAGCGAGGACGTCTCGTAGTGCTCCGGATACCGGTCGGGCTGACCGAGGAAGCGTTCCTTCCAGCAGGCGTCGTAGAGCCGCTGGTCGGTGAGGGGGGCGCCGGCCACGGCGGCGTGGAAGACGTCGGGACGGCGCAGCACCGCGGCGGCGGCCAGCATCCCGCTGAACGACCAGCCGCGGATGCCGACCCGGTCGAGGTCCAGTTCCGGGTGGCGCTCGGCGGTCGCGTGCAGCGCGGCGACCTGGTCGTCCAGGACAGGGCCGATCAGGTCGCCGAAGATCTCCTTCTCCCAGCGCGGCCCGCGTCCGGGCGTGCCGGCGCCGTCCGTCACCAGCACCGCGAAGCCCTGTTCGGCGAACCACTGCGAGACGAAGGTGTGGCTGCTCTGTTCGGCCAGCACCTTCTGCATCGCGGGGCCGGCGTAAGGGTCGACCAGCACGGGCAGCGGGGCGTCCCCGGGCCCGTGCCAGGACGGGAGGAAGAGATGCGTACGCAGCCGGCGCGGCCCCACGGCGGCGCGCTCGACGCGCAGTTCCAGCAGCGGCCGCTGGGCGTGCGAGGTGATCTCGACGGGAGTGGGGCCGCCCGGCTCCGGCCGGCCGTCCTCGGCCGCCCGGTGCACGGTGGTGCGCGAGCCCGGCCGGTCGAGCGTGCGGGTGGTGCGGACCAGGGTGTCGCCGCGGAGGACGCCGGAGTGCACGCCCGGCTGCTCGGTCAACTGGCGTACGCCCTCGCCCGGCCGGTAGCTCCACAGGTGCCGCTCGGTGGGTTCCGTGGCGGCCACGAAGAGCACCGTCTCGCCGTCCACCGCCAGCACCTCGTGCACCTGGAGGCCCTCCGGCGTGACCGGCGTGCCGCCGACGCTCAGATGCCGGGTCTCGTCCCGGTCCAGATAGTCGACCAGCAGGCCGGTGGCTGTGCGTGCGGGCACCCCGGGGACCAGCAGTTCCACCCAGCGCTCGTCGGTCCGCTCGCTCAGCAGGCCGGTCGCACCGTCCGCCGGGTCCACGGCCAGCACCCGGAGCGTGCGCTGGTCGCGGCTGAGCACAGCGGCGAACGGACCGTGCGCGTCCCAGCCGGCGGTGGCCACGTACTCGAAGCCGGCCCGGTCCCAGCGGACTTCGGTGCGGTTGCCGGCCAGGTCCGCGATCCACAGGGTGACCTCGGCGTTGGCGGTGCCGACCTGCGGGTAGCGCATGGTGCGTGGCGGTTTGGCGGGGTCGGCCGGATCGCTGAGGTACCAGAGCAGGACCTTCCGGTTGTCCACCCGGGTGGTCAGCAGCCGGTCCCCGCCTGGTGCCCACCAGTACGCCCGATGACGGCCCATCGACTCGCTCGCCACATGTTCCGGCAGACCGAAGAAGACATCGGGGCCGTCCTCCGGGTCGGGCGCGGCCACCGCCCGGTCCTCGCTGCCGTCGGTGCCGATGACCCGAAGCGCGCCGCCGGAGACGTAGGCGATGTGCCGGCCGTCCGGGGAGGGGCGCGGGTCCACCACCGGCTGCCGGGCGGGCAGCTGCCGGACGGCGCCGGAGGCGGTGTCCACCACCCACAGCTGCCCCGACAGCGCGAAGGCGGCCGCCTGGGTGGCGGTGTCGGTGGCGTAGTCGGTGATCCCGGAGGCCTGCTGCCGGGCGCGCTCGCGCCGGATGCGCTCCTCCTCCGGCACCTCGTCGGCCGCACCGCCGAGCAGTTCGGCGGGGTCGGCCAGCAACCGCTCCGCGCCCGTCGCCGGGTCGAGCGCCCACAGGCACCCGACCGGGTCGTCCCCGGCCCGGCTCCGCAGGAACAGGACGCGGGAGCCGTCGGGTGCCACGGTGAAACGGGTGGGTGCGCCGAGGGTGAAGCGGCGGGTGCGGGTGAGCTGCCGGGGGAGGTGTGGAGTCGACATGCCTGAGACTGTGCCATCCGTGCGGTACGGCGGCACGGGATATCCAGCGTGCACCGGCCTGGCTGTCCCTTGAGGCGGCCGGCCCTCACCACGTCGGCTGAAGCACCACGGCGAACCTACGCGGTCGCGGACCAGTTGGTGTCGCCGGGGACCTGGGCGAGCAGGGCGCGGGTCTCTGCGACGACTCGGTCGCTGAACGCGGGGTCACGCACCTGGGCGGAGCCGAGCATGGGCCTGCCGTTCTCGTCGTAGTACACCCCTGACGGATGTGACCGGTTCGTCAGCACCCCGGTGAGCAGCCGGGCGGCGCGCTTGGGGGTGCTCCAGTACCTGACGAGGGGTGCCAGCGGCGCGAGCACGTGCTTCGCCAGGAAGCGCAGGGCGGGGTTCGCGTCGCGGCCGAGGCCGGTGCCGGGGTTGAAGCCGGGTTCGACCGCGATGAAACAGAGCCTCGGGGTCTCGCGTGCGAAGGAGAGGACGGTGGCGAGGTTGCCCTGCTTGGAGGTGGCGTAGGCATCGAAGCCGGGTTTGGTGGATCCGCCGGCCTGCCACTCGCCGCGTGCGCCGGCCTCGGCGGAGATGTACCGCGCACCGCGGAAGCCTGCGGCCACCGCGGGCTTGCGCTCCGGGTCCTCGACGCCCGAGCAGGTGAAGACGACGTTGGCACGGTCGGGCAGGTGGGGAATGAGTGCCTCCGTCAGGGCGAACGGCCCGAGGTGGTTGGTTGTGTAGGCGAGGTCCCAGCCCTGGGCGGTCCGGGCGGCGTGGTTCGGCATGATGCCTGCGTTGTTGAGCAGGCCGGCGAGGGGAAGACCGAGTGCCGCGATCCGCTCGGCGGCACGGCGCACGCTGGGGATGTGGGAGAAGTCACAGACGACCGGTACCGCGTGGCCTCCGACCTGCGCGTTGATCTCGGCCGCCACCTCTTCGAGCTTGTCCGGGTCTCGGCCCACCAGCACGACGGTGCCGTGCTCGGCGAGTTCCAGCGCGGTGCGACGGCCGATTCCGGATGTCGGTCCGGTGATGATCCATGCTGGGGTGGCGGATGCGCCGCTGTGCTGGGGAGTTGACATGTCGATTCCTTCGCGGTGACGGCCTGCTGGGCCGGGGGCCGGGGGCGGTCGGGTGTCAGACGCCGGCGACGACCCGCCAGACGGCGTCGAAGGCAACGCGGATGAGGGCTTCGGCGTCGGCGGGTTCGCGGATCACCGCGTCGATCGTGGTCTCGGCGATGGCGTTGGTGAGCGTCAGGACGAAGCCGAGCGGCGCGTCCTGCATCGGGCCACCTGCCCGGCTTCGCTCAAGCAGATCCGCGATGGCGCTGGATGCGGAGTACACCGCCTGGTGGCTGGCGGCGGTGATGTCGTCCGACACCTGGAGCTGTGCGAGCGCGCGCCGCTTCTCCGGGACGGCTGTCGCCCAGTGCAGCCACTGCGTCCACAACTGGAGCAACTGTTCACGAGGTTCGCCCCCGGCGGGGAGTCCGGCAAGGGACGCCGTCGCCATCTCGGTCTTCAGGGCGACGTAGAGCTCGTTCAGCAGCGCCGCTTTCGTGTCGAAGTAGACGAACAGCGAACCGTTGGAGACACCGGCCTCCTTCGCGATCATCGCTGTGGACGCCCCGAGCCCCTGGGAGGCGATGGCGCGGGTCGCCGCCGACAGGATGGCGCTGCGCCGATCCGCATTCCGTGGTCGGGCCATGACCTGACGCTATAAGAGAGTGACTAGTCAGTCAAGCGAAGGGGTGGGCCGGTGGAGAGCGGATCCGGTCAGGTGTCCACTCGTCCTCTTCGAGCGCATCGCCATCCCCGACTCAGACCTCACCACGGAGCTGACCGACGCCGTGGCAGCCAAGCGGGGCTTCGGAGGCTGACGGGCACACAGCAAGGGCTGCGCCTGGCGGATGCGGCCCGCCAGGCGAGCACCCACGCCAGCTCAGCATCCCGGGGATTCGCCGGGCGACCGTCCATGCTCTTCCGGTGGGCGATCTGAGTACGCGTACTCATGCGCGGCCCGGCACGCGGCGCCATGCTGCCTGCTGAACACCCTGTCCGAAGCACTGGCGAGAGCCGGGAGGCGTCATGTCCGACCCCCTGCGGCCGCCGCGGAGCTCCGACTCCGCGCCGTTGCGAGGTTACTCCGGCGATCCGGGAAACTCTGCGCGGGTCCGGTCGGCGCCGTCCGGGTGGGCGGTGTTCGGGATCGTGCTGGCGGTGGTCTTCGCGCTGGCCGGGCTGGCGCTCGTCGGGGTTCTGGTGTTGGTGTTCGTGGGACTCAACAATTACGGGTCGAACAAGTGAGGCCCCCCATCGGCAAGATGGCTCACGGCGGCCTGCCGCGTCAGGTGACGACCCGTCTGCGTCTGCTCGTGGCACTGAACAGGCCACCGGTCTTCATCCTGCTCGCCGTCTACGTCGCGCTCGGACTGGCCGGAGCCGGACACGCCGACGACCGCCTGCTGCTGGCCCGCGCGCTGCTGCCCGTCGCCGCGTTCCTGACGTTCTCCGCGGCGGTCAACGACCTCGCCGACGAGCGGATCGACCGGGTGAACCTGCCCGGCGATCCGAGTCGGCCGCTCGTCAGCACAGGCGCCCTGCGCGGCGAGATGACGATCGTCGCGCTGGTCTGCGCAGCCGTCGCCGTGGCAGGCGGCTTCCTGCTGGGTCCCGGACCCGGCCTGGTCGTCACGGCGGGGCTCTGCATCAGCGCCGGATACTCCCTGCAACCGATCCGGCTCTCCGACCGGGGCGCTGTGGCAGCGCTGATCCTGCCCGCCTGCTACGTCGCAGTCCCCTACCTGCTGGGACGGCTGGCCGTGGCACCTCCTCCGCACGGCCAGGGGCTTCTGCTCCCCTTCGGCCTCTACATCGGCTTCGTCGGACGGATCCTGCTCAAGGACTTCAGGGACGTGCGCGGCGACGCGCTGTTCGGCAAGCGCACCTTCCTGGTCCGCCACGGCCGGGTCTGGACCTGCCGGTTCAGCGCCGCCTGCTGGACCGCGGGCTGCGCTCTCCTGGTCGCCGGCGCGCCCTCGCCGACGCCCGGCCTGCTGGCGGTGTCCGCCGGGCAGCTCGCGACGGTCCTGTGGCTGCTCCACCGCCTCGCCAGGGAGACACACCCCCGCCGTGAGGCGCTGCTGATCACCGGTACGGCGATCCTCGGGCGTGGGATGCTGCTGGCGCTGCTGGCGCACGAGTCGATGCAGCCACTGCACTGGGCGCCCTGGGCACAGAGCGCGACGCTCGGCGCACTGCTGGTGCTGACGCTGGGGCAGGTACGGACGATGCTTCGCCACGGCCCGAGGGCGCGGCTGTCGCTGCCGGTGCCAGTACCCGAGCCGGCGCCGGAAGGCGACGCACGGCGCGCCGGTGCCCGCGCCTGACCCTCGGAGCCGCTGCCGGAGACGGGAGGCGTCGACTCCGAGTGGACCGGGCTGCGGTGGTAGCTGCTGTCCCACCGGTGGCCCGTTCACCGGCCATGTGCTTACCAGAGCCCGGGGGTTTCCTTGCGGCGGCCCGGAGCAGGTGGAGCGCACCTTTGATCAGGGGCAGGGGGTACCGCTGCCGCGTCGACCCGGTCCGACGCCTGCTCGGGCCGACGCGTCCGGACCTCAGTCGCCGCCCCCGGCCAGCCCCGCCCGGAACGCGAGAACCACCGCCTGCACGCGGTCGCGCAGATCCAGCTTGGTCAGGATCCGGGACACATAGGTTTTCACCGTCTCGGGGCTGATGACCATCTCGGTGGCGATCTCGGCGTTCGACAGGCCCTCGCTCATGAGGAGAAGGACCTCGTGTTCGCGGGTGCTGAGCGCCTGCAGACGCCGGCGCTCGGGGGACGCGGTGTCGGAGGAGGGGCGTAGCCGTTCGGCGTAGCGGCCGATCAGTGTGCGGGTGACGGCGGGGGCCAGCAGCGACTCGCCGCGGGCGACGGTCCGTACCGCGTTGACCAGTTCGGGCGGCGGGGCGTCCTTCAGGATGAAGCCGCTGGCGCCGGCGCGCAGGGATTCGTACACGTACTGGTCGACGTTGAAGGTCGTGACGATCAGGATCTTCGCCGGGCTGGGGGAGTCGGGGCCCGCCAGGTGGCGGGTGGCCTCGATCCCGTCGAGCACGGGCATGCGGATGTCCATGACGATGACGTCCGGCTCCAGCTCCTGTGCGCTGCGGATCGCCGCCCGGCCGTCGGTGGCCTCCCCGACGACCTCCATGTCGGGCTGGGCGGAGAAGATGGTGACGAAGCCGGCGCGTACGAGGGCCTGGTCCTCGCAGACCAGCACCCGGATCGCGGGAGACAGGGCACTCATACGGCGTCTCCGGTGGGGATGCGCGCATGCACCCGGAACCCGCCCTCGGGCCGCGGCCCTGCCGCGAACCCGCCGCCGAGCATCTCCACGCGCTCCCGCAGCCCGGTCAGGCCCCGGCCTCCGGAGACATGCGGGCCGCCGTCGCGCAGGGCGGCCGCGGAGACGGGTGCGCCGTCGGTGGTGACCTCGACCTCCGTCCAGTCAGGGGTGTGGGCGAGCCGTACCAGCGTCCGCCGCCCTGCGGCGTACTTCACGGCGTTCGTCAGGGATTCCTGCACGACGCGGTACGCC
>NZ_LIQR01000430.1 GCF_001418575.1 Peterkaempfera griseoplana | reverse complement strand
CGGCTACGGCGCGCACCGCCTCGGCCAGGGAGGCGGTGTGGCCGTAGCCGGAGTGGTACGCGACGGAGACGACAGGACTGGTCATCGGGATGCTCCTCGAGAGGCGGCGGGGCGTGCCCCAACAGAGAAGCACTAACTTTTAGAAAGCGCAAACTTTTTGATTGCGCTACCTAGCAGATCGCGCCATCTTCGGGAGCGCGCTGCGCCGGAGTATGCTTGCACCATGAGCACCCCGGAGTTCGACGTCTTCGGGCGCGCATGCCCGTCGCGCCCCGCGCTGGAACACGTCACCGGTCGCTGGGGAAGCCTCGCACTGGGCGCGCTCGCGCAGGGCCCGCTGCGCTTCAACGAGCTGCGCCGCCGAGTCGAGGGCGTCAGCGAGAAGATGCTCTCCCAGACCCTGCACGCGCTGGAGCGCGACGGCCTGGTGCACCGCGAGGCGCAGCCCACCAACCCGCCGCGCGTCGACTACAGCCTCACCCCGCTGGGCCGGGACACCGCCGAGCAGCTGCTGACCCTGATCAGCCTGATCGAGGAGCGGATGCCCGAGGTGCTGGCCGCACAGCGGCGCTACGACGCGCGGAACTGTCCCGGGGCCTGACCGAGGGCGGCCCGGCGCAGACCGCCGGCGGCTCGGCGGCCGCCCACCGGCTCAGAGGATGACGTGCGGAAGGAAACGCGCGTACTCGTCGGTGACCGGGCCGGCGGACTCACGGATGCCCAGCCCGGCCGCCTCGTCGTCCACCACCCAGGCGCCCAGCACCACCCGGTTGCCGTCGAAGTCCGGCAGGGGGGCGAGCTGCTGCCAGCAGTGCCGCTCGGCGGGGTCGGGCGTCGGCACCGGACCGCTGCCGTCGTACAGGACGACACCCGCGCCCTCCCGGCCCAGCAGCGGCTTGGCGGCCCAGTGGACCAGGTCGCGGGGACCGTCCAGATAGGCGGGCAGCAGGTTGGGATGGCCCGGGTAGAGCTCCCAGAGGATTGCCAGCAGCGCCTTGTTGGAGAGCAGCATCTTCCAGGCCGGCTCGATCCACAGCGTGGAGCCGCTGCCGCCGCCCAGGTCGGCGGTGCGCAGGGCGTGGTGGCCGAAATCGTCCCCGACCAGCCACTCCCAGGGGTAGAGCTTGAAGATCGAGCGAATGAAGCGGTACTGCTCGTCGACGAAACGGCCGGAGAGCGAGTCCCAGCCGATGTCCTCCATCGCGATGCCCCGGGTGTCCAGGCCCGCCTGCTGGGCGGTCTCCATCAGATAGACGACCGTCATCTGGTCCTCGCCGTACTTGTCGTCGTGCGAGTGCGCGAAGTAGACCGGCTGCCCGGCCGGCAGCAGATGCGCCTGCCTGCGCCAGGAGGCCACCAGCCGCTCGTGCAGCGAGTTCCACTGGTCCGCGCCGGGGAACCGCTCCTCCATCCAGAACCACTGCGGCGACGCCGCCTCCACCAGCGAGGTCGGGGTGTCGGCGTTGTACTCCAGCAGCTTCGCCGGGCCGGAGCCGTCGTAGCGCAGGTCGAAGCGGGCGTACACACTGGGCTGCTCCGCCCGGCGCCGCCAGGAGGCGGCCACCGCGGCGGCGACGGCGGGGTCGGTGACGCCGAGGTCGGCGAAGCGGTCCCGCTCCACGATGTGGGCCGCCGCCGCCAGGCACATGCCGTGCAGCTCCTCGACGACCTCCTCCAGCGCCTCCACCTCCGGGAGGCTGAAGGAGTAGTACGCCGACTCGTCCCAGTAGGGGCGCAGCGACTCGTCCGGGTAGCGGGTGAGGGGGTAGATCAGGCCCTGCTCCTCGACGGTCTGCTGCCAGCCGGGGCGGGGGTCGATGCGGTGGCGCTGCACGGGGCGGTCAGCTGCCGCTGTGCCCGTGGCCGCCGAAGCCGCCCTTGCTGACACCGGAGTGCGAGGAGGACCGGGACCGCGAGGAGTAACGGGGACCGGTGTAGCGGTGCCCGTAGCTGTGGTAGGTCGACGTGCCGCGGTGGCTGCCGTTGTCGTCCTCGTACCACTGGTAGCGGTCCGTGGTGGCGTAGCCCTGGCCGGGCTGGCTGTCGCACAGCCGGTCGGCGACGTTCTTGAAGGTCTGGGTGTCGACGCACCGCAGATCGGGGCTGTCGTCGCTGCCGCAGGAGGTGAGGGCCAGGGCCACCGCGCTCACGATGCCCAGGGACACCGCGTTGGAACGCATCCGTCTCGCACCCGGTACTGCCATGACTGCCCACTCCCCCGTCCGCCGGCACGTTGCTGTGGCCGCACAGACTATCGGGCCGGCGGTACGGGGGAGTGGG
>NZ_LIQR01000043.1 GCF_001418575.1 Peterkaempfera griseoplana | reverse complement strand
GCCGGCGACGACCAGGGTGGGCGTCGTCATCCCGGAGAAGTCGACGGTCCGGAAGAACGGCACCATCTCGGCCATGGGCCCGTTGAGGACGTCGCCCCTGCCGGGCGCGGCGAGCAGCACGCCTGCCGTGATCCGGGGATCGGCCAGCTCGGCCACCTCGCCGGTGTCCGGGTCGGTGGCCCGGGCGCCCAGCAGCAGGGAGGCGGTGAAGCCGCCCAGCGAGTGGCCCGCGACGGCGACCCTGGTGGGGTCGATCCGCCCGGCGAGCTGCGGTACGGCCGCCTCGATGGTGTTGATCCGGTCCAGGATGCGGCTCATGTCCTCGGCGCGGGAGCGCCAGAAGAACGGCGCTCCCGGGGTGTCGGCGAGCAGATGGCTCAGTGTCCTGGAGCTGAGGTGGGTGGGCTGGACGACGACGAACCCGTGGGCCGCCCAGAAGCCGGCGAGCGGTGCGTAGCCGTTCAGGGAGGAGAGGTTGTTGGAGCCGCCGTGGCCGTGGGACAGCAGGATCAGCGGCAGGCCGGTTCCGGTCGCGGGTGCGGAGACGCGCAGGTGCAGGTCGACGGGGCGTCCCGGCACCGGCAGCACCACGGGGCTGTACGACAGGACGGGGGCGGCCGGGCCCAGGCCCGTGGCTGTGTCGGCGGAGGTACTCATGGTGCGGATT
Source organism: Peterkaempfera griseoplana (assembly GCF_001418575.1). Lineage (GTDB taxonomy): Bacteria > Actinomycetota > Actinomycetes > Streptomycetales > Streptomycetaceae > Peterkaempfera > Peterkaempfera griseoplana. Next base: position 14,096 of record NZ_LIQR01000043.1, on the reverse strand, counting down.
CCCTTCTGCGGCCGGTGTCGCCGCGGGCCCCTGGCCGGGTGGTGCCGAGCCGGCGGGAGGTTGGCGGCCGGGCGTGTCCGGCTTCGGTCGAGGCAAGTGGAACGTTGCTCCGTTTAGTATCCGGAGCGCTGTTCCACTTTGTCAACCAGAGGGTGCGAGCGCCGGATGCCCGCGGGAGCCCTCCCTGGCGAATCCGAGGGGAGCGTGCGCCGCCCCGTTCCTCGGCGTGCCCGAGCGACCGTCCGGGAGGGAGCGCGGACCGTCCGGCGGGGGAGCGCGGAACGCCCGAGGGGCGTCAGGGCGCCGGAGGCGTGTGAGGCGCAGGCCACGGCGACGGGAGGGGTACCGGCACGGCGGCCGGGGATGCGGGAGCCGGAGTCATCGGGGACGGCCCGCCCCCGCCCAGACCGGCGGCCCGGGACGGAGCGCCGTCCCGCTCAGGCGAGAGCGGCGGCGGTGTCAGCGATGGCGGCGCGCGAGCGTGGAGCCCAGCGCGGCCGCCGCGGCCCGCACGGCGTTGGCGTGGGGTTCCGGGCGGAAGCGCCCGACCGGGCCCATCACGCTGATGGCGGCCACCGCCGTCTGCCCGTCGGGCCTGAGCACCGGCGCGGCCACGCAGAGCAGTCCCGGCGTCGACTCCTCGCGTTCGTAGGCCACACCGGTCTCCACCGCCTTCATCAGCTGCCGGCGCAGCAGGCCCGGCGCGATCACAGTGTGGGGCGTACGCCGTTCGAGCGGGCCGGTCAGCACGGCGGCCTGCTCCTCCTCCCCGGCGTGGGCCAGCAGCACCTTGCCGATCGCCGTGCAGTGCGTCGGCATCCGCCCGCCGGTGCGCGACGGCGCCCTGGCCTGCCGGTGTCCGCCGATCTTGGCGAGATAGACGACCTCATGGCCCTCACGCACCCCGAGGTGCACGGTCTCATGGGTGCGCTCGTAGAGGTCCTGGAGGAACGGCATCGCCAGCTCCAGCAGGGTGCGTTCGGCGGAGGCCCGCAGGCCGAGCTCGAAGAGACCTCCGGAGAGCCGGTAGCCGTGGTCCGTCCTGTCGAGCAGCCGGTGGTGGACCAGGTCGCCGGCGACGCGGTGGGCGGTGCCCTTGGCCAGGCCGGTACGCCGGACCAGTTCGGCGAGGGGCAGTACGGAGTCGGCCGGGCCGAACGCCCGCAGGATGGCCATGGCCTTGCCCAGGACGGTGTTGCTGTCCTCCATGGAAAAGAGCGTACCGCTGAGTGGAACGCCACCATGGAGGCCGCCCGGCCCCGTGCCGCAGATTGGACGTCATGTCCCAGACCCCGCCCGCTGTCGGGACCGACAGCATCGCCGCCGCCGCGGCCCGACTGCGCCAGGCCGCAGCCACCGGCATCCCGGCCGCCCCCGTGCGCGACCTGATCGGACGCGACGACATCGAGGCGGCCTACGCCGTGCAACAGCGGCTCACCGCCGAGCGGATCGCGGCCGGGGCCGCGGTCGTCGGGCGGAAGATCGGCCTGACCTCCGCCGCCGTGCAGCAGCAGCTCGGCGTGGACCAGCCCGACTTCGGCGTCCTCTTCGACGACATGGAGTACCCCGACGGCTCGGCGGTGCCCGCCGGGGCGGTCCTCCAGCCGCGGGTCGAGGCCGAGATCGCCTTCGTCCTCAGGGCCGACCTGGCCGAGGGACCGCTGGACCACGCGCAGGTGCGCGACGCCGTCGACCACGCCGTCGCCGCGATCGAGATCTGCGGCAGCCGGGTGGCCGACTGGGACATCAGCTTCGGTGACACGGTGGCGGACAACGCCTCGGCCGGCGGCTACGTCCTCGGCGCGCAGCGCGTCCCGCTCAGCCGCTTCGACCCCGTCGCGGCCCGGATGACCATGACCGTCGACGGTGAGACCGTCTCCACCGGGAGCGGCGCCGCCTGCCTCGGCGACCCGGTGAACGCGGTGGTCTGGCTCGCCCGCCAGGCGCGCGAGCTGGGCGAACCGCTCCGGGCCGGACAGGTCGTCCTCTCCGGTGCCCTCGGCCCGATGCGCCCCGTCGCGCCGGGCGCCGCCGTCCACGCCACCGTCACCGGCCTCGGCGCGGTGTCGGTCACCTTCTCCGCGTAGGGAGCGCAGATGAGCAGGACCAAGGTCGCCGTCATCGGGTCGGGCAACATCGGCACCGACCTGATGATCAAGATCATGCGCGGTGCGCAGCACCTGGAGATGGGCGTCATGGTCGGTATCGACCCGGCGTCCGACGGTCTGGCCCGCGCCCGGCGCTTCGGTGTCGAGACCACCGCCGAGGGAGTGGACGGGCTGCTGAGGTCGCCGCAGATCGACGAGATCGGCATCGTCTTCGATGCCACCTCGGCCGAGGCGCACCGGCACAACGACGAGAGGCTGCGCCCGCGCGGCATCCGCATGATCGACCTGACGCCGGCCGCGATCGGCCCGTACGTCATCCCGGCGGTCAACCTCGAGGAGCACCTCGACGCGCCCAACGTCAACATGGTCACCTGCGGCGGCCAGGCCACCATCCCGGTGGTGGCCGCGATCAGCCGGGTCGTCCCGGTGGCGTACGCCGAGATCGTCGCCTCCATCGCCTCGAAGTCGGCCGGTCCGGGCACCCGGGCCAACATCGACGAGTTCACCGGGACGACCTCCTCGGCGATCGTGCAGGTCGGCGGCGCGCGGCGGGGCAAGGCGATCATCATCCTCAACCCGGCCGAGCCGCCGCTGATGATGCGTGACACGGTCTTCGCGCTGGTCGCGCTGCCCGGGGGCGAGGACGGCGAGACCGCCAAGGCGCAGATCACCGAGTCGGTCCGGAAGATGGTCGCCGAGGTCGCGGCCTACGTCCCGGGCTACCGCATGGTCCAGGACGTCCAGATCACCGCGATCCCGGCCGACCAGCCGGTGGAGACCCTGCTGACGGACGGTACGGCCGCGCGCCCGACCCACCAGGTCTCGGTCTTCCTCAGGGTCGAGGGCGCGGGCATGTACCTCCCGGCGTACGCCGGGAACCTCGACATCATGACCTCGGCCGCGGTGCGGATGGCCGAGAGGATCGCCGCCGCGAAGGAGGCCGCGAAGTGACCACCCCGATCTTCGTCCAGGACGTCACCCTCCGCGACGGAATGCACGCCGTCCGGCACCGCATCACGCCCCATGACGTCAAGCGCATCGTGGTGGCCCTGGAGGCGGCCGGTGTCGACGCCATCGAGGTCGCCCACGGCGACGGTCTCGCCGGCGGCTCGCTCAACTACGGCCCCGGGTCCCACACCGACTGGGAGTGGATCGAGGCCGCCGCCTCGGTCCTGGACAGGGCCCGCCTCACCACCCTGCTGCTTCCCGGGGTGGGCACCGTCCAGGAGCTCAGGCAGGCCTACGACCTCGGCGTCCGCTCGGTGCGGGTGGCCACCCACTGCACCGAGGCCGACATCTCCGCCCAGCACATCGCCGCGGCCCGCGAGCTGGGCATGGACGTCTCCGGTTTCCTGATGCTGTCCCACATGGCCGAGCCCGGGGAACTCGCCGCGCAGGCCAGGCTGATGGAGTCGTACGGCGCCCACTGCGTCTATGTCACCGACTCCGGCGGCCGGCTGACGATGAACGACGTCGCCGCCCGGGTGCGTGCCTACCGCGACGTCCTGGACCCGGCCACCGAGATCGGCATCCACGCGCACGAGAACCTCTCGCTCTCCGTGGCCAACTCGGTGGTGGCCGTCGAGAACGGTGTGTACCGCGTCGACGCCTCGCTCGCCGGACACGGCGCCGGTGCGGGCAACTGCCCGATCGAGGCGTTCATCGCGGTCGCCGACCTCTCGGGCTTCAAGCACGGCTGCGACCTGTTCAGGCTGCAGGACGCGGCGGACGACATCGTCCGGCCGCTGCAGGACCGCCCGGTCCGGGTCGACCGCGAGACCCTCACCCTGGGCTATGCGGGCGTCTACTCCAGCTTTCTGCGGCACGCGGAGATCGCCGCGCAGCGGTACGAGGTCGATGTGCGGGACATCCTGATGGAGTGCGGCCGGCGGCGTCTGGTCGGCGGTCAGGAGGACATGATCATCGACATCGCGCTGGACCTCGCCTCCGGTCGCTAGGGCCGAACCCGGTCACCGTTCGCCCTGCGGCCGCAGGGTGGACGGTCCGCCGCTCCGCGTGGCACCGGGGCGTCAGCAAGTGCTCGCGGTGCCGGGCGCAGAGACCGCGGCCTGCCTGTCGCGGACCGGGCGAACCCTCAGGGCCGCGCGAGTCCCGCGGCCACCGCATCGAGGACCCAGTCCAGGCCGGTCGCGAAGGACGCCTCGGCGTCCACGTCCGTGCCGTCGTGCACGGCCTTGGCCAGCGTGGGGAAGCGGCCCGTGGCGAGCATCCTGGTCACATGCGGGCCGGAGGCGCGCTGCCAGTCGCGCTTGGAGAGGCCCGTGGCGCGTTCGGCCCGCAGATCGGCGAGCTCGCGCCTGATCGCGCCGGTGACGTAGGCGCTGACGGTCTCCGCCGCGCGCATGACGGTGTCGATGTCGGCTAGGCCGTCGAGGGCGGCCAGCTTGGCCTCGGTCACGGCGAGGCCGTTCGGTCCCAGGGAGGGGCGGCCGCCGAGCAGGTCGGCCAGCCATGGGTGCCGGAGAGCGGCCTGCCTGGTGCGGTGGGCGAGGGTGCGCAGCGTCTCCCGCCAGTCGCCGGAGTGCCGCCCGGGGAGGATCTCGGCCTGGACCTCGTCCAGCATGAGGTCGAACAGCTCCTCCTTGGTGGAGATGTAGCCGTACAGCCGCATCGGGCCGGCGTTCAGCCGGGCGGCGACCTTGCGCAACGACACGGCCTCCAGCCCGCCCTCGTCGGCCAGCGCGACGGCGGCGGCGACGATCCGCTCCCGGTCGAGCGGTACGGGGCGAGTCGGGGGCTCCGGCCGGTCCCACACAGTCATGATCACATCGTACTGTTGCCATGCGGCGTATCGGGAAAATACAGTGTATCGACATGAGCTACCGTATCGCCGTGGTCGGGGGCGGCCCCGCGGGCCTCACCTTCGCCCGTGTGCTGCACCGCCATGGCCACCCCGTCGCCCTCCTCGAACGCGATTCCGCCCGCGACGCCCGCCCTCCGGGCGGCACGCTGGACCTGCACCAAGGGCTGGGCCAGCTCGCGCTGGACAAGGCAGGGCTGCTGACGGAGTTTCAGGCACTGTCCCGCCCCGAGGGACAGGCCATGCGCATCCTGGACACCGACGGGACCGTCCTGCGTGACTGGCGACCCCGTCCGGACGACCGGGCCAATCCCGAGATCGACCGCGGGCAGGTCCGTGACCTGCTGCTCGGCCCGCTGGACGTCCAGTGGGGCCGGGCCGTGACGCGGGTGGTGCCGGGGGCCGGGGACGGCGTGGTGGTCCATCTCGCAGACGGGCGACAGGAGACGTTCGACCTCGTGGTCGGCGCGGACGGCGCCTGGTCCCGGGTCCGCCCCGCGGTCTCGTCCGCGACGCCGCAGTACACGGGCGTCACCTCGGTCGAGACCTCCATCGACGACGTGGACACCCGCCACCCCGACCTCGCCCGGCTGGTCGGCGACGGCTCCATGGCTGTGTACGGCGTGAACCGATCGCTCGTCGCCCAGCGCAACAGCGGCGGCCACGTCAAGGTGCACGCCCAGTTCCGCGCGCCGCTGGACTGGCACGCGCACCTGGACCTGGCCGACGCCGAGGCGGTGCGGTCGAGCCTGCTGGCCCGGTACGACGGCTGGGCCGATCCCGTCCTCGACCTCCTCCGCCGGGGCGGCGCCTTCGTCCACCGGCCCCTCCATGTGCTGCCCGTCTCCCACACCTGGACCCATGTTCCCGGGGTGACGCTGATGGGCGACGCCGCCCATCTGATGCCCCCGCTGGGCGCGGGCGCGAACCTCGCGATGCTGGAAGGTGCCGAACTCGCGGAGTCCGTCGCCGCCGGCCCCGCAGACCTGGACGAGGCCGTCCGCGCCTTCGAGGAACGGATGTGGGCACGGGCGGCCAGATGGGCGAGGATGACCACGGCCGGTCTGGAACGCCTGGTGAGCCCGGACCCCGCCGAAGCCCTCGCCCTCTTCGACCAGGTCCAGCCGTCCTGACTGCCGGGCGCGGGAGCGCCGCTGACCGTCCACCGCCGCGGACCCCCGGGCCTGGCGACACGCCCCGGGGAGCGGACCCGGGCATGGGCGTTCCGTTGTGAGGGAACCGTGCGGGTGGAACGATGCGCTGAGGCGTCAGTCCGCTACGGGGAGGCACATCGATGGACGAGAAGCGCGGCTCCCGGGCCGCTGCGGTGTTCGACGCGCTGGGAGCCGACTACGAGAAGGCGTTCGCGGGGTCGGCCGCACACCGGTCGTCGATCGAGTGGCTTCTCGGCCGGCTCACGCCCGGCAGCCGGGTGCTCGACGTGGGCAGCGGCACGGGCCGGCCCACCGCGGAGACCCTCGCCGGGGCCGGGCACCAGGTGCTGGGTGTCGACGTCTCCCCGGTCATGGTGGAACTGGCCACCCGGCAGGTGCCCACGGCCTCCTTCCGGTGCGCCGACATCCGCGAAGTCCCGCTGGCCGACGGCTCGTTCGACGCGGTCTGTGTGTACTTCTCGCTCCTGCAGATGACACGGGACGACCAGACCCGGCTCCTGCGGCGGCTGGCCCGGGCACTGAAGCCCGGCGGCAGCCTGGCCGTGGCCACGGTGCCCCTGGACGTGGAGGACGTCCAGGGGGTCTTCATGGGGCAGGAGGTGCAGGTGACGAGCTTCGCCGCCGAGGACTTCACCGCGATGGTCGCCGGGGCGGGCCTGACGGTCGAGTCCGAGGAGAGCCTGCTGTTCACCCCGTCCCACCCGGACGCCGGGCCGGAGCCCCACCTCTTCCTCCACTGCCGCGCGGGGGCCTGAGCCCGCTCGGGGGCGTGGTCGGGAGCTGGTCCGCTGGTCCGCTGGTCGTGGAGGCGGCGGGTGCGCGGCGGCGCAGGCCGGCCGCGTGCCCGCCGGTCAGGCCGAGTCCGGAACGTCCCCGGCAACCGGGCCGTGGCCGACCGGCCCTCGTCGCACCGCCTCCCACGCGCCTGCGGACAGCAGATGGCGTACGGGTTCCAGAACCCTGCGCAGTCCGGCGCTGTGACGGTCCGCCAGCTCCCTGTTGTGCTCGAACACATCGAGTTCGTTGGCCGCGGTGATCTCCAGGAAGGCCCGCAGGTCCTCCGCGGCGGGATCGTGGTCGGTACCGGTGAAGCGGTCCCTGAAGACCGGCCGCCGGTCACCGCCGAGGCGCGGATAGGTGGTCGCCCGGTCGCAGCTCGCGTACAGATGGACCAGCGCCTCGGCCCGCGCGCCGGTCAGCGCGGCCAGGACCGGGCGGTCCTCCAGGCCCATGAGGGAAACGGCGAAGCCGTCGGTTCCGTACGCCGCGTGGCACAGGCCCGCGACCTGGACCTCCTGCGGGGCTCCCCAGTCCGCGAGGCGGTGCCTGACCCGGACCAGATGTTCCAGCAGTGTCCCGCCCGGGTGTGCCAGCTCCGCGGCGCCCCGCGAGCGCAGGAAGTCCTCGATGCCGCGCCAGTCGGCGGGCGTGGGCGTGGACCCGGGCGGCGGGGGATTCTCGGTCACGTCACGAGTTGTAGTCGCGACCCGACGCCGGACGCAACACCCCGATGACCGTTCCGCCGCGGACCCTGCGCCCACCGCCCGCGCCGGGCGGCCGAGTTGGGCGTTCGCCGCCACGGCGGGCGAGACCACCGCCGTCGCACCGGCCGGCCCCGTACCACGCGCCGTGCGGTCCACAGCCGTGCCGGGCCCTGCACGTGCCGCACGCCCCGCAGCCCACCGCCCGGGCCGCCGGGCCGGAACCGCCCGCGAGGTCAACCCCGCGACTGCGACGCACCGTTGACCGGCCGCTCCCGGCCGGGTCCGTCCGCTGCCGGGCCGGTGGCACCGCGGCGCTGCCGGACCATGTCGGCGAAGGTACGGGCGAGCGGGGTCAGCGCGTCCCAGCGGCGGACCGCCCAGCCGACCGGGAGCGGCGGCAGCTCCGGCAGCGGCAGGAACCGCACCGGGGCGTCCGGCGCGCCGCCCGCGGAGAGCTGTCCGGGCAGGGCGGGAACGACGGCGTGCCCGACACCGAGCCCGGCCAGCAGGATGGCGGTGTCCCAGTCGGCGACGCCGGTGTCGGAGGTCGGGCAGATCCCCAGGCGGGCCAGTGCGGTGTCCAGATGGGCCCGGGAGGAGGAGTTCGCCGGGAGCCGGATGTGTCTGATGCCCATGAGATCGCCGGCTGTCACCGCCGTCCGGGCGGCGAGCGGATCGTCGGCCCGGACCGCCAGGACCCACGGCAGTTCCACGACCGTGCTCTGCTCGATGCCCGGTGCCGGACGGCCGATGGTCACCCAGGCCAGATCGACCGTACCTGCCTGCAGCGCGTCGAAGCAGCTGCGCGAGGCGGTCTCCGTGCGGAACTCCAGGCTCGCCCGGGGGTGCCGCTCCCGGAAGTCCACGACCGCCTCCGACATGAAGTGCCGCACCGTGGTGGCACCCGTCGTCACCCGCACGGATCCGGCCTCGCCGCGCGCGAGTTCGCCGATCCGGCGCAGAGCCTGGTCCAGTCCGACGATCCCCTCCCTCGCCGCCGCCTGGAGCACCAGGCCCTCGGGGGTCGGCACCACACCGCGCGCCCTGCGCTCCAGCAGCCGTACCCCGGTCGTCCGCTCAAGCCGTCTGACGTGCTGGCTCACCGCGGACTGGGTGCAGGACAGGTCACGGGCGACGGTGCTCAGGCTCCCCGCCCGGCAGACCGCCACGAACACCCGCAGGTCGTCGAAGGTCATCCCCACGTGGGCCACGGTAAACCCCCGCCCGACCCAAGCTCCCGCTGGGGGTTTGATAAGCAAACTCGAGGATTGACGTGGCTGTCGTCCTCACCGAGGATCATGGCGGGCCCCAGGGCGGCAACCCTGTCCCGCCCGCTCCCCACCGCGTCCGGACCAGGCGGGGATACGGGCGGGACGGGTGCCGACCCGCAGAGCTGAGAGGAATCCACCCGTGTCCCACTCCCCGTCCGTGGAAACCGCCGCGACCTCCACACCGCCCCCCGCCACGGTGGCCGTGCTCGGCCCCGGAGGTGTCGGCGGCCTGCTCGCCGCGCTGCTCTCCCGGGCCGGCCACCGGGTGATCTGCATCGCGGGCGAGGAGACCGCAGCGGCACTGCGCCGCAACGGGATCAGTGTGCGCAGCGGACAGTTCGGGGACTTCACCGCGCCGGTGGAGACGGACACCATGCTGCGCGAGCCGGTCGGCCTCTGCCTGGTGACGGTCAAGCACACCGCGCTGGACGAGGCACTCGACCGCGTCCCCGCCCACCATGTGGCCGGCGGTCTGCTGCTGCCGCTGCTCAACGGCGTCGACCATGTGGCCGCCCTGCGGGAGCGCTACGGCGCGGAGCGCGTGGTCCCGGCGGTGATCCGCGTCGAGTCCACCCGTTCCGCACCCGGGGTGATCGAGCACGGCAGCCCCTTCACCGAGATCGACCTGGCCGGCCCGCAGGACCGGCTCGCCGAACTCGCCGCACGGCTCACCTCCGCAGGCGCCGAGACCCACGTCCTGCCGGACGAGAGCACCGTACTGTGGGGCAAGCTGGCGTTCCTGGCCCCCTTCGCGCTGCTCACCACCCGGTACCGGCTCCCCATCGGCGGTGTCCGCACCGAACGCGGCGAGGAGCTGGCCGCCCTGGTCGAGGAGACCGCCGCGGTCGGCCGAGCCTGCGGAGCCCCGACGGACGGCGCCCGGATCCTCGCGCGGTACGACGCCTTCCCCGCCCAGAGCAGATCGTCCATGCAGCGCGACGCCGAGGCGGGGCGCCCGCTCGAACTCGACGCCATCGGCGGCGCGCTGCTCCGGGCCGCCGAACGGCACGGCATCCGGGTACCGCTTGCGGCGCGGCTGGTGAGCGAGCTGGAGCGTGAGGCCGGGTCGCCGTCGTCCGGTACCGGCGAGCCTCCTCGCTGAGGGCCGCCGGGCACCTGCCGGCCACTGGAGGAGCCGTCCCGGAGGGGGCTCAGTCGAGGCAGAACTCGTTGCCCTCGACGTCCTGCATCGCGATGCAGGAGTCGTTGCCGTCGTACAGGAGCTGCACACGTACCGCGCCGAGCGCGAGCAGCCGTGTGCACTCGGCCTCGAGCACGGCCAGGCGCTCCTCACCCACGAGCCCGGTGCCGACCCTCACATCGAGATGCACCCGGTTCTTGACGACCTTCCCTTCGGGAACGCGCTGGAAGAACAGCCGCGGACCCACACCGGAGGGATCGCTGCAGGCGAACCATGCGCCCCGCTCCTCCGGAGCCCGGGAGCGGTCGAAGTCGTCCCAGCTGTCGAACCCCTTCGGGGGCGGCGACACGACGTACCCCAGCACCTCGCACCAGAAGCGGGCGACGCGCTCGGGCTCCGCGCAGTCGAACGTGACCTGGAACTCCCGTATCGATGACACAGGCGCACCCTAGCAGGGGACTCCCCGGCCCAACTCCCGGCGTCGAACGGCATATTGGGGGAGAATGGGTCCTGCGGTCCGCTGCCGTGTCGCGCGGTCGCAGGGGCCGGCCGGCTGTCGACGCCTCAGCCGCGTGCGACCGGGGAGGGCCGCCCATGACCGACGGAGTCGACAGGACCGGACCGGGCGATCCTGTGCCTCGGCAGGACCTGGTGCGGCGCTCGGCGCCGTTCCTGCCCGCCGGCAGTGAGGTACGGCAGGCGTTCATCGGCCAGAGCGCGCCCAACGTCCTCTTCTTCCTCGTCACCTATCTGACCGGCCTGACGATGTTCTGGAACAGTTACCGGTGCGTGGTGGTCACCCAGGACGCCGTCCATGTGCTGGAGAGCAGCAAGCTGTCCGGCGGCGCCGGCCCGCAGCGCCTGCTGGCCACGCTGCCGCGCCGGACCCGGCTGGGTCCGGTCTCCGGCCGCTGGGGGGAGGTGGACCTCCTCGGTGAGCGCCACTGGGTCCACAGGCGCTTCCACGACCAGATCGCGGCTGCGGACCGGGAGGCCGGCTTCACCCCGTAGGGCCGGAGTGCGGGGGCCGGGAGGAGTTACCCCCTTGATCGACGCGGGCTGCTCTTCATACCCTCGGCTGATGGGACCTCACGACCTTCCGACTCTTGAAGTCGCCTTCCCCGGCCCGGAACGTGACCGTGGTGTGGCGGCGATCCAGAGCGGCCACAAGACCGCCCTCACGGGCCTGCCGGAGATCTACGAGCACGCCGGAGAGGCGATGCCGGTGGCCGGGCAGCGGTTCGCGGTGCTCGACTCCGACGGCCTGCCGGCCGTCACCATCGAGCTGGTCGAGGTACGCGTCGTGCCCATGAAGGAGATCGACGACGACTTCGCGCGGGCCGAGGGCCGCGGCTACGGCGGTGCGGGCGAGTGGCGGGCAGCCCATGAGGCGTTCTTCCGCAGCGAGGGCGTGAGTGCGTTCCTGGGCCGCACCCCGGTGGTCGACGGCGACACCCTCGTCGTGGCCCAGCGCTTCCGGGTGGTGGAGCCCGACGCCCCGGGCAGTCCATGACCGGCGCCGGACCCGGTCCGCGTCCGGGCGGGCGCCGACGGGTGTCCACGCGGGGCGGCGCCCACCGGGACGCTCCGACCGGTCCGGGGCCCGGTCCTCGGGCAGCCGGTCACACTGCGACGACGGCTGGCTCCGGCGGTGCGGCCCCGGCCCTGGGTTCCGGTGCCCGCAGTCCCCTCCCTCACACCCCCGTGACCTTGGCGTTCGCCGAGATCTCATAGACCAGCGTGATCGTGCGACGCCCGCCGGGTGGCAGCGGGACGGCCCAGTGGACCACGCCGTCGGCGTCCAGCCCGTCGGGGGCGGGGGAGCACTCCTCCTTGCGCAGCCGGACCTCGACGGCCTGCACCTCCGAGACCGGGACCCGCTCCCGGACCACGACCACCCGTTCGGACCGCTCCCCGGGGCCGGAGAACCGGGACAGGTGCAGCCGGACCGTCCGGGTGACCACCGTCCGCTGGGTGAGCCCGGCGGAGCCGCGGACCTCCTCGGCCTCCCGGACCACCCGGTAGTCGTCCGAGCTGCCGAACGCCAGCTCGACCGGGGCTCCGGGCGCTGTGAAGGCAAGCTCGCCGCGGCCGGTGAACCCGCTGCCGCGCACCAGGTCCACCGGCCCGGCCAGCAGGGCGTGGCCCGACCCGTTGAGCACGGTCACCACCTGGGTGACCAGTGGGGACAACTCGGGCGAGCAGGTGTGCTCGATGGACGCGGCGGCGGTGAACGAGGTCAGCGGCACCCGGTGCGCCCGGCCGTCCGGGGGCACCGAGGCCGGCGCCGGTGCGCGGAGCACCCGTACCTGGCCGCCGTCGTCCACCCCCGGCAGGCCGCTCGACGCCGAAGGGCCGGTGCTGCCGATCTCCTCCTCGCGCAGCTCCACATCGACGGTGCGGCGCTCCTCGGCGGAGCGCTCCCGCAGCGTCAGACGGTCCTCGGTGAGCCGCGGCGGGTCGGTGGCCAGCGCCGACCGGGCGGTCGAGAAGGTCAGCGGTACATCCGCCCAGTCCTCCCCGGTGCGCTGCCAGACCACGGCCTCGCTCTCCAACGTCACCGTGTCGCCGTCGAGCACCGCCCGGTAGGCGGGCCGCCACAGCGCACACGGGACGAGGTGGACCACCCGCAGCCGGGCCGGTCCGGCTGCCGCGGCCGACACGGTGACTTCGAGGTGGGCGGTCAGCTCGGCGGGCTCCTGCTCGGCGAGGGCCAGGGCCTCCTCGGCTCGGCGCAGTTCGTCCGCGAGCGCCGCCAGACGGGCACGGATCCGGCGCAACTCCTCGCCGCGGTCCTCCCGTTCGGCGTCCAGCCGGTCCAGTTCCCGGGCCCAGCGGGCGTGCTCGACCTCGCCGAGGCCGGCGCCCTCGCCGATCTCGCGCAGCAGGTCGGCGGCGAGCTGGGAGAGCGCGGCGAGCCGGGCCTCGACCCGTTCGCGGTGCCGTTCCGCGTCGCGCTGCCCCTCCTCCAGGCCGTGGACGCGATGACGCAGCGCCGAGTCGCCGGTGCCGGGCGGTAGCGGTGCGCGCGGCGTCCAGGCGCGGACGATCCGGGCGTCGAGCACCCGGGCCGACCGGTCGGCGGGGAACTCGGCGTGCAGGGTGCGGTCGACGGCCAGGGCGGTCAGCGGGCCCAGGCGCAGGCGCTGGACGCCGGTGGCCAGCTCCAGCACGGCGGTCCGCTCGACGTGGGCCCGGTCCTCCAGGCAGGTCACCGCGGTGACGGGCAGCGCGATCGGGTGTGCGGGGGTGGACATGACGGTCAGCTCCTCCGGTTGCCGCCGACGACGGCCTTGCCGGCCGGGATGCGGATCGCATAGCCGCCGTCGAGCCCGGCGGTGCCGCCCGCGGGCAGTTCCACCCGCCACAGGCGGGTGCCCGGGGTGTGGCTCTCGGGTCCGTCGCCCTCCGCGGGTGCCGTCCAGTCGGCCCGTTCCTCGATGCGGACGTCCGGATCGGAGCTGACCGGGACGCGTTCGCGGACCTCGACCGTGATCGGCCGGGCCAGCCGGTTGGCCAGTTCCACGTGGATCCGGTGGTCCAGCACGGTGGTGCCGTTGCGCAGCCCGGCGGACGACTCATGGAGTTCCGCCCGGCGGGCGACCCGCACCGCCTCGGCCGGGCCCAGGCCGACCCGGCGGGTGCCGCCGGGGGCGAGCGTGGGCAGTGCGGCGGTCAGCAGGAAGCCGCCGTCGGCGGTGACCTCCACCGGGCCCGCCAGCAGGGCCTGGTCGGTGGCGTTGGAGATCACCAGGGTGGCGTACACGGTCTCCTCCACCGAGGGCACGCAGACGTACTCGGTGCGCAGCCCGACCGGGATCTCGGCGACGGTGACGGTGTGCCAGGTGCCGTCCGAGGGGATGTCGGCGGGGGCGGTCGCGTCGAAGCGGTGGTCGAAGGAGCCGGCCGACTCCCGGGGCCGTACCGCGAGTCCCGGCGGCGGCAGGGCGGCCACCGCCTCCGCTCGGCGGCGGTACTCGGCGGCGACCAGGTCGTCCGAGGGGGCGGGAAAGAGGCGCCCGCGGCGGTCCTGCCGCTCCTCGGGGCCGGCCAGCACCAGGGCGGTGTAGTCGAGTTCGGCGGGGCTGGGGCGCGG
>NZ_LIQR01000429.1 GCF_001418575.1 Peterkaempfera griseoplana | reverse complement strand
AGTGGTACCTCACCCACCTCGTCGGGCGTCCCCACGCCACCCGAGGGCGCTGCATCATGGGCCGGGAGACCGCGATCCAGAAGGTCACCTGGACCGGTGACGGATGGCCGCGCGTCGCCGGCGCCGTACCGCAGTTGACCGTGCCGGCCCCCGCCCTGCCCGCCGTCCCCTTCCCCGAGGAGCCCCAGCGCGACGACTTCGCCGGCCCCCGCCTCGGCCCCCGCTGGGCCACCCTCCGCCGTCCGGCGGGCGACGACTGGATCGACCTCACCCAGCCCGGCCGCCTGCGCATCCGCGGTGGGCAGTCGCCCCGGGGCAAGCGCACCCCCAGCCTGGTCGCCCGCCGCGTCAGCGACCGCCACTGCTCCCTGGAGACCACGGTCTCCTTCACGCCGCGCAGTGAGCGCCAGTTCGCCGGTGTCACCGCGTACTACGACACCCTCAACTGGCACTACGCCTACATCACCGGCGACGAGGAGTCCCGCACACTCCACGTCGAAACCTGCGACGACGGCCGCCGGATCGACCACACCTCGGCCATCACCGACCTGCCCGCCGACGGCGAGGTCCATCTGCGGGTCACCGTCGACGACACCCAGGTCCGCTTCGGCTACGCCCTCGCCGTCGACGACTGGCGGGAGTTGAAGGCCGTCTGCGACGCCACCATCCTGTCCGACGAGTACGCGGGGGAGAACCCGCTCGAAGGCCGCCCGGCCGGTCCCGCCTTCACCGGTGCCTTCCTGGGGCTCTGGGTTCACGACCTGGGGGCGGACGGCGGTTACGCCGACTTCCACCACGCCACCTACCGGGCGCACTGACCGGGCGGCACCCTACCCGGCCGGAGCGGTGCAGGTCCGCGCCCTCCCCGAGTCCGGTCGCGGTCCCGGCTGCACCGCGTTCGCGTGGGCGGGGTCACCGGAGACTCTCTCCGGTGGCCCCGTCGCCATGCCGTGGGCCCGATGGGAACGGCCCGTCGGGCGGGGCGGTCCCGGACGGCGCGGCTCGACCGCGGCGGGCCCGCGCCGGGCCGGGCGACGGTCACAGCCCGGCGTGCCGGAGCCGTGGGACGCTGACCCGGCCCGCTGATCCGCAGGGATGGACGACCGGCGTCCGCCCTCCGGCGCCGCGCTCGACGAGGCCTGGCGACGGTCCCGTCCACCGGCAGCCGCACCTCGACGGAGAGGTGTCCTGGCCGCGCCATCCAGGCGATGCCGATGGGCGCGCCCGGAGGCCGGGGCCCTGACCAGGGCCAAGTCCATGAGGCTGTGCCCAGCTCGCCCGACCGCGGCCCCGCCCGCGGCGGCGGCCGAACCGGCGTGGACTCGTGGAGCGCGGACACGCGCGCCCGGCCGGGCACCGTCGGCAGAGCCCTGCCTCCGACCGCCCCCGGCGGCGGACGGAGCGGCCGGCCGGTCAGGACACCAGGGGCTGCTCCTCCGACTCGGTCAGCCTCACGGTGCACAGGCCGCCACGCTCGACCTTGACCTCGGTCACCTCCAGCTGGGTCCCCGGCAGGAGGATGAACTCCTCCTCCCCGGTGAACGCGGAGAAGTCCCGGATGCCCACGGCCCTGGCCGGGACCACCTCGAACAGCGTCCGCTTGCCGCGGCCGCCGAGGAACGCCTTGGCCACACCGAGCCGGGACGTGCACGAGGACACACCCCACCAGGTCACGGTCCGTCCCAGCGGGTACTGCGCACGCAGATCCAGCCCCACCCCGCGCCACAACGGCGCGGTACGGACGGGGAGTTGCGACACCGCGGAGAACAGCAGCCGCAGATAGGGCAGGTAGGGGACGAGCCTGCTCCGGTCCGGGGAGCGCAGGATGGCGTTGATCTCCCGGTAGAACGCGGACTCGCAGGTGTAGAGGTGGAGGGCGGCTATCGCCTCCGCCGACAGGCCCTGGGAGCCTTCGTCCGCCCGCCGTTTGCCGAACTCGTGCGAGCGGTCGATGTCCCGGCCCAGGCCGGACAGCACCGCGGCGACGGGGGAGACGGCCTCCCGGAAGTCCATCAGCGGGGTGTCGAACACCCCCGTGATCGCGGGCAGGACGAGCCCCTCGTCCTTCACACCGGAGAGCCGGTCGAGGTACAGCTGGTGCAGCTCCATGGTGGACGCGATGAAGGCGCCCATACGGTCGGCGACTCCGCCGCCGTCCCCGTCCGTGCCCGCGGTGAGCGTGTCCCAGCCGGTGCTCGGCAGCCAGTCGACCTCGTCGGCGCCTACAGACGCCAGAGCCGCGTTCACCGTGGCGAAGTGATCGCCGTCGCAGAAGATGTCGCCCTGCGCTGCCGGATTGGCGTGGTCGATGTGCCGGACCTCGACCGCGGGATACTTCTTCTGCAGTTCGACGACCACCTTCTTCAGGCTGCGAGCGTGCGCCCCCCACCATGCGAAGACGACCCCGCGGTCCTCCTCGTCGGCGTCCTGCTTGGCCCTGAGGATCTCCTCGACGATCCGCTCGGCGACCGGCCGCCAGAAACCGGTGTGCCGGTCGGTGCCCATGGCCCCGTCCCCGCTGGCCGTCAGCGCCGCGTTCAGCAGCAGGACACCCTGCGTGAGCATGGCCTGAAACCACTCCGGCGGCTGCACCGTGTCCTGCTTCTTCAACAGTGCGCGGATGTCGGCTATCGGGGTCTTCTTGGGAATGCCGTACTTCCACATCGCCGCCGCCTTGATGATGCAGCGGATGCTGACGACCCTGCCGAACTGACTGTCCTTCCAGTCGTGGAAGGTGTTGTCGAACATGGCGATGCCGGTGGCGCTCTCCGGCCGCGGGTAGGGGTTCTGGCCGAAGATGACGACCTTCCACTTGTGCGGCCCGTTGGGCTTCAGCGCCTGGAAGGTCAGCTCGCGGACGGGGACGACCTCCGGGCTGCGCGCCGGTCCGATGAACGCGGCCGCGTCCGGCTGGGCCTCGATCACCGGCTTCAGCAGCGGGAGCCATGGTTCACCGCCGCCGCTGAACAGCTCCGCCAGGG
>NZ_LIQR01000428.1 GCF_001418575.1 Peterkaempfera griseoplana | reverse complement strand
GGGGTCGGTGGCATACGCCCGGACGCCACCCGCGCGCGAGCCGTCCTCGGCGGCGGGCTCGGCGATGTCGCAGTCCTCGCAGTACACCCCGCCCATGCCCGCCAGCTGCGGGGAGGTCGCCGCCCACACCTGGGTCGCGGCACCCTGCTCGGGCGTCTTGAACGACGCGTTCACCGGGTTGCCCGCCTCGTCGATCCAGCCGGCAGCGACCATCTCCTCCCTGGGCAGATGGCGCTGCAGCGGTGTGAGGATGCCGCCGGGGTGCAGCGCGAACGCCCGGACCCCCGCGTCCCGGCCGAGGGCGTCCAGCCGGACGGCGAACAGCACATTGGCGGTCTTCGCCTGCCCGTAGGCCTCCCACTTGTCGTATCCGCGCTCGAACTGCACGTCGTCCCAGCGGATGCCCGAGCGGCGGTGGCCCGCCGAGGACACCGAGACCACCCGGGCCCCGCCGTCCGCGGCGATCGCCGGCCAGAGCCGGTTGACCAGCGCGTAGTGGCCGAGGTGGTTGGTGGCGAACTGCGCCTCCCAGCCGGGGCCGACCCTGGTCTCCGGGCACGCCATGATCCCGGCGCTGTTGATCACCATGTCGAGGGAGCGCCCCGAGGAGAGGAAGCGCTCGGCGAACCCCCGCACGCTCTCCAGATCCCCGAGGTCGAGCTCGTCCACCTCCACCCCGTCGAGGGAGCCGAGCGCCTCCTTCGCGGCCGCCGGCCGCCTGGCCGGGACGACCACACGGGCGCCTGCGCGGACCAGGGCGCGGGTCGTCTCCAGTCCGAGGCCCGAGTAGCCGCCGGTGACAAGGGCGAGTCTGCCGGTGAGGTCGACCCCCCGGAGTACGTCGTCCGCGGTGCTCCGGGCGTCGAACCCCGAGTCGATCCTGCGCTGAGGTGTTGTCATGCGTCTCACGCTACGAGTTGGAGTGCGCTCCAGGGCAAGCCGCCGCGGGCGGGCGGCCGGGGTCCGCCGGTACGGCGCATCCGGGCACGGTGCGGAAGACTGGGAGGAGGAGCACGCGCCGGAGCGAGGACAGGCGGGTGATCATGAACGCATCGGCGCCGGAGAACGGCGGGCGGCAGCCCGGCGCCCAGGACCGGGCCCGCCTGGTGGTGGACGCACGGGGCGTCGTGGTGGAGTGGAGCCCCGCCGCGCAGCGGCTGCTGGGGCATCCGGCGGCCCGGGTGGTCGGCCGGCCGGTGACGGAACTGCTCGCGGGGGCGACGGACGGCGCCGGCGACACGGGGGACGTCGGACTGCGGCACCGCGACGGCCATGCGGTCGGCTGCCGGGTCCGGGTGCGCGCCGAGGCCGCCGGTACGGCCGACGGGCCCCGCTGGACCGTCGAGCTCACCGCGGCGGGCACCGGACCCGACCCGGCGATCGACGGCGCGCTGCTGGACGCGCTCTTCACCCGCTCCCCGGTGGGCCTGTTCGTCCTCGACCCGCAGCTGCGGCTGCTGCGGTTCAACGCGGCGGCCGAGGGGATGCGCGGCACCTCCATCCAGCAGACCCTGGGGCACCGGACCATCGAGGCCTGGCCCGAGTTCGGGGGCGAGACGGCCGAGCAGGTGATGAGCCGGGTGCTGGAGACCGGCGAGCCGGTGATCGGCTTCGAGAAGCGCGGCCGGCCGCCGGGCGACCCGGAGCACGAGCACATCTACTCGACGTCCCTGTTCCGGCTCCACGACGACGAGGGCCGGGTCCTCGGCATCGCGGACACCGCGATCGACGTCACCGAGCGCCGTCGCGCCCAGGAGCACCTCGCCCTGGTGGCCGAGGCGGGCGAGCGGGTGGGGACGACCCTCGATGTGCTGCGCACCGCCCAGGAACTGGCCGAGGTGATGGTGCCCAGGCTGGCGGACAGCGTCGCGGTGGACGTGCTGGAGCCGGTGCTGGGCGGGGACGAGATCCCCTCCGGCCCGGCCGAACCGGGAGTGGAGCTGCTGCGCGCCGCCTCCCGGTCGCGCCGGACGGACGGCACCGCCGGGGCGTACCCGGCCGCCGAGGCCGGCAGCTGCCCGGTGGGTGCGTCCGCACTCCGGGCACTCGCCGACCACCAGCCGCGACTGGTCCGCCCGGTGGCCGGGGACGGCGCCCTGGTGCACTCCGACCCGGCGCGTGACTGCGCCGAGCCGGAGGACGGGGTGCACTCCCTGATGCTGGTCCCGCTGGTCGCCCGGGACTCGGTCCTGGGGCTGGTCACCTGCCGTCGCCGGCGCGGGGACGCTCCCTTCGAGGAGGCGGACCTGGTGCTGGCCGTGGACCTCGCGGGCCGCGCGGCGGTCGCCCTGGACAACGCCCGCCGCTACGTCCGCGAACGCAACGCCGTACTGGCGCTGCAGCGCGGACTGCTGCCCCGCCGGCTCCCCGCCCCCAGCGCCGTGGTGGCGGCGCATCACCTGGTGCACTCCGGCGCCGGCGGCGACTGGGCGGAGGTCATCCCGCTGCCGGGGGCCCGGGCGGCCCTGGTGGTGGGCAGCGCCCCGGGACGGGGTCTGCGCACCGTGGCCACCATGGGACGGCTGAGGGCGGCCGTGCACACGCTCGCCGCTCTGGACCTGGCGCCCGACGAGGTGCTCGCCCGTCTGGACGAGGTGGTGCGCCACCTGTCCCGGGACGGCTCGGACGGCGGCGCGGACACCGGCGGCGGGCAGGCCTGCGGAGCCCGTGCCGGCGAGGCCGGTGCCACCTGCCTGTACGTGGTGTACGACCCGGTCACCCGGCGGTGCACCATGGCCACCGCCGGCGGCCCGGGGCCGGCGGTGCTCCGCCCCGACGGGACCGTCGACCTCCCCGAGCTGCCGGTCGGCCCACCGCTCGGGTGCACCGGGCCGCTGTTCGGCAAGGCCGAGGTGACGTTGCCCGAGGGCAGTCTGCTGGTGCTGCACACCCCCGGCCTGCTGCAGACGCGGCGGGACGGCACCGGCCGCGGGGAACTGGTCCGGCAGCTGACGCGCCCGGATGCCGCGCGGGACCCGGACGAACTCTGTGTGGCCCTCGCGGAGGCACTGCTCCCGGAGGACGCGGGTGACGACGCGGCGGTCCTGGTGGCCCGCACCAGGGTCCTGGGCAGCTCCCAGGTCGCCGCCTGGGAGCTGCCCGCCGACCCCGCGGCCGTGGCCACCGCCCGGCTGCTCGCCACCCGTCAGCTCTCCGTCTGGGCGCTGGACGAGGAGGTGTTCACCACCGAGCTGATCGTCAGTGAGCTGGTCACCAACTCCGTCAAGTACGCCGGTGCGCCCATCACCCTGCGGCTGATCCGGGACCGCACGCTGACCTGCGAGGTCTCCGACGGGAGCAGTACGGCTCCGCATCTGCGGCACGCCCGGACCACCGACGAGGGCGGCCGGGGGCTGGCGCTGGTCGGGCACGTGGCCCAGCGGTGGGGGACCCGCGCCACCGACCGCGGCAAGACCATCTGGGCGGAGCAGCCGATCGGCGCGGAGGCCCCGCTCCCCGAGGCCGCGCCGGTGCCCCTGTGAGGACGGCGGCCCGGGGACCGTGCCGTTCCGGAGCGGCCGCAGGCAGGGGCCGGGACGGACCCGCCGGGCGGGCGGGCGAGGCGCCGGCCACCGGGGCCGTCCGGGTTCAGGGGCTACTGCCGTCCGGCCTGGGGCAGCCGTCGAGCCGCAGCACGTCGGTGTGCCCGTCCGGCCAGGTCACGACCACCTCGACGCCCCGGTGGTCCGCATCCTCGCGGACGGCTGCCTCGGGGGCCGCCCCCACCGCCCGGCCCAGGGCGATCGCCGCGACGTACACCTCGCCCGGGTGCGGCTCCCGGCGGGACTCCAGATGGACGACGGCTGCGTACGGGCCGTGTGAGGTACGGCCGGTCGAGGTGCGGACGCCCGGACGCAGCGGCCCGTGCAACCCCACGGCGTGGGCCTGCAGTCCGTCCGCGGTGGTGGCGACGGCGCGGCCGGCGGCCGTCGCCCGGCCGGGGGGCCGCGTGTCGGCCACCGCCCAACCGCCGATGCGCAGCAGGGAGCCCCGGGCGTCGCCGTCGACCCGGACCGCACGCACCTCCCAGGGGCCGCGCAGCACCGAGCCCGTGGTCAGCCAGGGGCCGTCCTCCCCGCCGGGGCCCGATGGGGAGGCCCGGTGCCGGGAGGCGGCGGTCGTCCCGGCGACGGCCAGCCGGTGCAGGGGCCGCCGGTGGGTGGGGCGGCCCTCCGGGTCGACCAGGGC
>NZ_LIQR01000427.1 GCF_001418575.1 Peterkaempfera griseoplana | reverse complement strand
GAGATCGCGCGGCACTGTCTGGAGGGGATCGTGCGCGGAGGTCTCGGACATGGCTCTCCTTGGATGAGGTCGTGCCCCGGTGAACAACTGGACCGCGGTGGGCGGCAGGGAGGAGGGCCCGGCGGCACGGCAGACGCGTACGGGGCCCCGGGCGTGCGGGTACGGAGACCGGACGGAGGTCGGGTGCGGACCGGCCGCGGACCGGGCCGGGAACGGGCCGGGCGGGGCCGGGCTCAGGTGCGGCTCAGCGGGCGCGACCGCAGGCGCAGCGGATCCGCAGCAGGTCGATGTGGCGGCGCCTGGTCAGCAGCCGGGGACGGGGCTGCGGCACCGGCCGGGGAGTCCGGCAGGCGCTCTGCGGTGGCACGACCGTCCTGGGCATGTGCGCCGGTCCCGTCGTCGGGCCTCGCTGGACCACGAGACCGCACTTGCCCCGCCGCGTCGGCGGGACCCGGTCGTCATCCGGGGCACCCCGTCGCGGTGGAAGGGTTGCCTGTCAGCGGGCCGGAGCCGATGACCTCCTGAGCAGGGAGTCCCGCACAGGATGCGCTGACGATCGTGACCGTCGCCCACAAGTCTGCGAGTGCTCCGCCGGGCCGTCAAGAAGCTTGCAGAAGCCGACTTCCGTCGTCGCCCTGCGAGCAGCGGGCCGGCCCGGTCCGGCACCGCGTGGGCGGCCGGGCGGCACGGCCCCGGAAAGCACCGGGTCAGACGGGTTGGATGCGGGCGCGCAGCAGGCAGAACTCATTGCCCTCCGGGTCGGCCAGCACGTGCCAGTCCTCGGCGCCGGTCTGGCCGACGTCGACGGGTCTGGCGCCGAGGGTGAGCAGCCGCTCCAGCTCGGCGTCCTGGTCGCGGTCGGTGGCGTTGACGTCGATGTGCAGCCGGAGTTTCGCGGGCCGCGGGTCGTTGCTGGGGCTGATGACGAGGGTGGGCTGGGGGCCGCCGAAGCCGGTGCCGGGCGGCCCGATCTCGATGCTTCCGTCGTCCTCCCGGCCGAGTTCGGCATAGCCGAGGACCTCGCTCCAGAACGCCGCGAGCCGTTCGGGGTCGGCGGCGTCGATGACCAGCTCACTGATGCGGCATGCCATGCCTGTCAGTGTACGGAGCCGCCGCGTGCCCGGGGCTCCTGACGGTCCGCCGGTTCAGCCCTGCTCCTCACCGCCGACGGCGGCTTCGTAGGCGAGCAGAGTGTCGACGAACAACTGCCGCTGCTCCGGGGTCAGGGGGGCGAGGGCCTTGCGCCACGCGGCCGCGCCCGGGGCGAGCCAGGCGGTGATCGCGGACTGCTGGTCGGCCGCGATGGCGACGATCCGCCGGCGGCGGTCCGCCTCGTCCTCACGCCGGTCCAGGATCCCCTTGCGGCTGAGGTCGCCGACCAGCAGGCTCACCGTCGTCGGTGCCACCTGCAGCCGGGCCGCCAGCTCGTTCACGGTCATCGGCCCGTCGAAGAGCAGGTAGGAGAGCAGCGAGAGGTGACGCGGCGCCAGCGCCATGGACTGCAGCGCCTCGGGCACCGGGATCCTCTTGACCCGGCCGACCATCCGGGGCATGAGCAGCAGAAGGGCTCTGACTGCGTCGTCGACCCCGTTCCCGCCGCCGGTCACGGCGTCGCGCGCCCTGGGCCTTGACATGGCACACCCCTCGACACTTACCTTTGCCATCAAAGGTATTTTGCTTTGCTCGCAAAGTGATCTGCCGCCATTGTACGTAGGTACGTACCGGCGTGAACGGAGTCCCCACCATGCCGCACTTCAGCGTGCACATCCGCGAAGAAGCCCTCGACGGAACGGCGGAACCGAAGCTGATCACCGCACTGACCGACGCGGTCGGCGCCGTCTACGGCGAGGAGTTCCGCCGCCTCGTCGGGGTGGACCTGATCGGCATCCCGCAGCACCGCCGGGGCCTCGGCGGCAGCCCGACCGACAAGGACGCGCCCCTCGTCACCCTCAGCATGCGGGAGGCCGCCTACCATCTGCCCGCCGTGCCGGACGCCCCCGCCCGGCTGGTCTCCACCATCACCGACGCGGTGGCCGGCGTGCTCGGCGAGGCCGTCCGCAAGGACGTCATCGTCACCGTCGTCGGCGTCCCGGAAGGCCGCACCGGAGTCGCCGGCACGGTTGCCTGACGCGTGCGCGCAGGCCGGGGGCACCCCGCTCCGGCCTGCGCCGGGCTCCACGCCACCTGGTCGCACATCCGGCCCGGACCGCAAACCCTCTGCCGTCCACGGGAGTTGGGCGAGGTCCGGCCGTCCGGGGCGCCGCGTCCCTCCCGGCCGGAGCCACGGCGACGCCGGCTCGTTGTCCGGACTCCAGGGCCAGAAGCCCCGGCCGCTCCGGCAGTCGCGCGGGTGGGCGCGGCCGCGCAGCGCCCGTCTGACAGTCTGCCCGGGTGGACGATCTCATCGGCACCCAGACCCCGCGCCACCTCCTGACCGACCCCGCCGAGTCGGTGGCGGAGCTCGAACGGGCGCTGCCCGGCCTTGCGGCCCACCGCCGCGCGGTACCCGCGACTGTCGACTGGCCGCGCCTGGAGCGCGAGTTGGGGACGGCTCTCCCGGCCGACTACAAGCTGCTCAGCGAGCTCTACCCGCGGTTCGAGCTCAACGACTTCATGTCCGTCGGCGGCCCCGCCCCGGGCAC
>NZ_LIQR01000426.1 GCF_001418575.1 Peterkaempfera griseoplana | reverse complement strand
GGCGGCGGTGACCACGGCGGCTATGGCGGCGGTGACCACGGCGGGTACGGCGGCGGCTATGGCGGCGATGAGGGCGGCGGCCACGGCGGCGGCGGTGACCACTGCGATGAGGGCGGCGGCCACGGCGGCCACGCAATCAACGCACCCGCCTCCGGGCAGGGCGGCCATGCTGGCGCTTTCGGCTCGCGTCCGACGCCCTCTTCGTCCCAGCTGGCCAGAACCGGGGTGTTCGGACTCAGCGTCATCGTGGCGACGACGCTCATGCTCATCGTGGGTGGATGGGCTCTCTTTGCGAGGTGGGGCCGACGGCGATCCTCCGCGTGTGTCTGCGCGGGCCCGATGAGCAGGCTGCGTTCGGCGTCCTGTGGTGCGCACAATTGGACTCGGATCGGAGGAGCCTGACCGCTACTTGCCTCAAAGTCGCGACTCGTCCCTGAAAACTCCCATGACGGGAGAACCCGGACGGCTTGTATGAATCGCGCCCTCCGCCAGACGGCGGAGGGCGCGACCTGTTGTCCCCGCGGACATGAGGCTCGGCGCCTGCACCACCAGCGCTCGCCCCAGGTCGTAACCCCAGTGGCTCGCGGGAGTGAGCAGCACGTGGAAGCGACCCTGGGAGCGACCGCGCCGGGGCGCGGCGCCGCCTTCGTACGCGATCTGCTCGCGGAGGCAGAGCTGCGGCCGGGCGGGCTGCGCGGGCAGCCTTCCGCCCCGGAAGATGATCGTCATCATGCTCCTCGGGCATGCAGAAGCCTCCGGCTCGGCCGGAGGCTCAAGGGAACGTAGGTAGGAAGGGCGGGCTACAGCTGGTCGGTCACCACGTGGCGGTGCTCCGCGCTGACGTCTGCGATGTCCGGCTGGGCCGCGAGGTAGTCGCGGAGGTGGTCGATGACGTCCTCTTCGGTCAGACCCGTGGGGAGCCCGGCAGCGCCGGGGGCGAACTGGATGGCGAGGTACATGCCTCGCTCGGTGCCGAGGGCGCTTTCGGCCGCCAGGAGGTAATTGGGGTACGGGGTGGCGTCGAACACGGGCAGGCCTTTCAGGTCCAGTGGTCGGGGAGTGGGAGCGGTTCCTCGTGCAGGGGCTCAGGTGCCGGGCCGGGCTCGGGCACGCAGGTGCACGCGGGCAGCGTCTGTGGGTCGGGGGCGCAGGTCGCCTGGTGGATGAGAGCTGCCAGGTCCCGGGTGATGGCGTGCTGCACGCAGGCGTAGACCGGCACCGTGGTGTCTGACCCGTTTGGTGCCGGTGGCAGGGCCTGCGCCCGTGCCGGGCCGATGGCCGCCACGAAGGCGGCCCGCTGGTCCTCTTCAAGCGCGACCAGCCGGTCCAGCTCTTCCTGGGTGGGGCGGCGTGACCACTGCACACGCGGCGGCTGCTCACACTCGGGGTCCCAGCAGTGAGAGTTCATCACGGGCCTTTCAGGAGGAGATCCACAGGGCGCACAGCGAGCACGCCACATCGCTGCCGGCGCTGGTGCTCAGTGCGCCGCCCGAGGTCTGGTAGCCCTGCACCTCGACGTAGTCGCCAGCCGAGAAGGAGGACAGCGCCGTCGTGACGAGGCCGGAGCTGTTTCCGGCGGCGGCGGCCATGGTTTTCACGAAGGTTCCGGTGATCGGGTTCGCGCCGTTGACCAGGAGCCGCACGGCTCGGACGCCGGTCGCGCTGGCGGTGAAGCCTGCGCTGCCGATGATGAGGTAGGTCCCCGCGACTTGGACGGTGTAGCGGGAGGTGTTCGACGAGGTGGAGTGGCCGGCGTCGCTGTCGAATGACTCAGTGTCGAGGTTGAGGGCAGCCCACGTACTGTCGGCGATGGACTGGGTGGACGTCTGGTAGCCGCGGAAGCGGGGCGGCCCGTTGGTGCCGCTGCCGCAGGACCAGTCGATGATGGCCTTGACCTGGGCGTTCCATAGTGCGCTGGTGAGGAAACTTCCGGGGGACTGCTGGGCGGAGACGGGGGCGGTGCGGGTCACACGGCCCTCCCTTCAGTACGAGAAGGCGACGGCGTCCAGTGCGCTGGAGGCGTCGTAGGCGGCTGCGTTGGTCGTCCCGGCCGGAAGCGGCTCGCAGACCACATCGCCCGAGGCGTGGGCCTTCGTCGTCGCGGCCTGGAGGGTGACCGCGACCGTTGACCAGCTGGGGCTCGTCGACCCGACCGACAGCACCGTGACGGTCTCCTGGTTGGCGGTGCCCAGGCCGAGGACGAGCTGCTGTCCCTGGCCGAGCTGGGTGGCTGCCGGGTTCGTGGTGTCTCCCCACGCGGCCAGCGTCACTGTGCTCACGCCGGAGGATGCGGCGCTGGCCAGGGTGGTGTGCAGTGCCGCGAACATCCCGTAGGGCGTGGAGTCCACTGGGCTGCACTGCATCGTGACGGTCGCGTCGAGATTGTCGTCCAGGCCCCACTGGATGGACTCCACGAAGCAGTCCACCGTGATCTCTGGTGCCCTTGGTGGTCGGCGTTTGACCCGCACGCGCGTCCCCAACTCCAGGCTCAGGCACACCGGCCACAGCAGGCCGGGGCTGGCCGAGGGATGCAGCCGGATCTGCGGGATGCGCGCGGCAGGCTGCTTGTACCGGGACAGGAGGTATCCGGCTGCGTCCTGGCACTCGCCTGCGTCCGAGCTGTTGATCGTTCTCGACAGGGTGCGGGGGAAGTAGTCCGTAATCGACGTGGCGTCCTGAGCGGAGAACGTCTGCCCCGTGGATGCCTGGGTGACCGTGACCTGATTGGCCAGGTGCGTCGGGTCGTAATCGAGGGCGGTCTCCTCATACGGCACCTCGCCCAGGTCAACGCGCTCCCCGAACACCACCGAGGGGACGGTGGAGTTGTACCGGTATCCCCGGCTGCGGAAGGTGACCGTCCCCACGCGGTCGACGAAGTGCTCGCCTCCCTCGGTGTCCACGGTCGCCTGGAGCGCGGAGAGCACGTCCTGGCCGTCGGTCGCGGCCGGGCCCATGCTGCGGGTCAGGCCGGTCTGGATCGAGGACGGGCCGAGGTAGCCGCCCCACTTGAGGATCCGGCCGTAGCGGACGTCCGTGGAGTCGCCGGCGCAGCTGTTCTTCCAGGCGGCATACATGGAAGTGATCTCGGATCCGGTCGTGAAGACCCAGCCGAACTCGGCCGCGTAGGCGATGTCGCCCTTGTAATTCCAGGTCGTGCCGTTGCCGACGGTCGGGTCGACGTAGCCGCCGACGGCGTCGGAGATCAGCCCCGTGGGCGTGGTCGCCGTGGGGATGCTGCCGTAGAACGCCGCGGTCGTGCCGTCCTGGCTGGCGAGCACCTGCTGGGTCGCCTGGTTGTAGCCGAAGATCAACAAGTGCCAGTTGCCGTCGACGCAGTTCGTCGCCCCGCCGAACAGCCAGTTGCCGCCGATGAGAGTGGGGCCGCCGATGGTGATGTTCGGCCTGCCGGCCGTGTCCAGGTACACCCAGATCCGCGAGCCCGAGGGGCCGGCGGTGTTGCGCTGGCTGTCCAGGCATGTCCACAGGTACGACGCGGCGGTGATGGTGGGCCCGGTGTAGCGGAAGGCGATCATGCGGGTCCACGACGAGGGGTCCGCCGGGCCCTTGATCCCGGCCTTGGCGAGGCTGATGACCGTTGCGCCGCCGGTCGTCAGACCGGTACCGGGGTTGCTGTTGCTGATCGTGGCGACCGAGCCGCTGCTGCCGGTGTAGATGCCGTTCACCGGGTCCGTGGCGGTGATCGCTGCGCCGAACAGCAGCGACCCGGCGCCGTACTTGCCGGTGATCACCGGGGCGGGCGGGTTGCCCAGCACATCGGTCGCGGAGGAGCTGCCCGCGGGGTCGTTCAGCGTGTAGAGGAACCGGGGCGTCTTCCGGTTCATCTCCTCGGTCAAAGGGTCCCGCAGTTGCCGCTGGGAGAGCAGGGAGAACGCGTCCGCTGCGGAGATGCTGACCGTTCCGTAGGTGCCGCTCATCGTCCAGGACTGCGGGTACCGCTCGGCGAAGCCGGCGTAGACCGGATACATGGTGCCGGGGCAGATCCACGGGGTCGCCGCAGGGCCGCGCTCCAGCTGCCACCCGTCGACCTGCACGCTGCACGTGGCTGCGGCGGTCGCCGCGGTCTCCACACCACAGGAGAGACGGGCCGCGTCAGCTGGGGCGGTGGCCGTGACCGTGATCAGCGTCCACGCCGCGGTGGCCGACCCGGTCAGCGTCGCCGTTGCTGACCGGGTGACCGTGGCGGTGCCTGCCGTGTTGGAGAACGACAGGAAAGCGTCGACTTGCACCGTCGTCGACGGGGTGATGTTGCGGACCCGCATCTGCAGGCTGTAGGTGATCGACCGCTCCACGGCGGGCTGCGAGGTGAAGCAGATCGCGGTCGTGCTGGCGGTGCTGCTCGGTACCTGGAACTGGAAGGCCCGGCCGCCCTGCCAGGCCGTGGCGCTGGCAACCATGCTGCCGCCGCTGGTGTCGCAGTTCGTGAAAACGTCGATGCCAGCGCTGCCACCGGGGATGGCACCTGTCGCGATGCCGCCGAGGTCACCTGCTGTCGCCTGGACCTGCGTCAGCAGGTTGGGGGTGGGCGGCCACTGCGCCCGGATCCGGTAGGGCTGGTACGGCATGATGCGGCCGGCCCACGGCCCTGAGGCATTGCTGGGGTCCAGGCTGCCGTCCTTGTTCTCCAGCTGCACCTGGAGCTCGCCGGAGCGGACCTGGTCGAGCTCGTACTGGCGGCCGCGGCTGACGGAGACGGCACCTCGGGTCCGGGCGGTGAGGTCGACGTACTTGTCCAAGGGGGAGTCGCCGCCGTTGGCATTCCAGTAGGGGCCCCAGGCGTGCTCGACGGCTGGCCAGCCGGGGTTCAGGCCCCCGGCGGGGGTGTTGACGTGGGCGATGGACGCGGACAGCCCGGTGTAGGTCTCCGTGACGGTGACGGAGGTCTGGAACGCTACCGAGACGGCGGCTGCGGACCAGGAAGAGGCCAGGGATGCCTGCTGGGTCCAGGTGAAGCCGTCCGGGCTGGTGTCGGCGTACCAGGTCCCCGACAGCTCCCGCAGCCGCCACCAGCCGTCCGCGAACAGGTCGTAGGTACCCATGCTCGCGGTCGTCGTGACGCCGGCGTTCTTCATCGCGAGCTGGAGCGTGGACTGCCCGCCGGTGAGCTGGATCGCCACCGAGTTGCTGGCGTCTTTGGCGATGACCAGCTGGACGAACGTGCCGCCGGAGCCCTTGGGGACGGGGATGACCTGGGCGTACAGGCAGTTGGTGCCTTGGGCGTTGCCGCGGCCGTCCCACACCGCGGCCGTGCCGAGACTGTTGGTGACACCGGTGCTCGTGGGGCAGGCCACGGTGGCGCGGTCGTTGACCGTGTCCACCGTGACCGCCCCGCCGCCGGTGACAGCCGTCCACAGCGAGGTGTTCAACGACGGCGCAGTGAACGAGTCGATGAGTTCAGCCAGCAGCGCCACCACGCACCCCCGATCAGGTCAGGCCCCGGGCGACGGGGCGCGTGAGTCAGCGCTGGTAGGAGGAGTACGTGCGGGAGTTGCGCATGCCCAGCTGGAGCATCTGCTTCTCGACGACGTCCCGCAGCTGCCGTTCGGACAGCACCGAACCGGCGACGTGGATATGGACCTCGATGTGATGCCCGCCGCTACCGCCTGCGGTCGCGGCGAGGTTGGAGCTCACCGCAAGCCGCCCGTTGGTCGCGGTGACGTGCGCGGCCTGCCGTACCGACATCGCCATGCCGGCCGCTGCGATCGTGGCGTGCTTCGAGGACCGATCGATACCCACGGCGAGACCCTTGGCAGTGAAGTCGCCGAGCTCGGCCATGACCCGACTCGGCGACTTGATGCCGAGAGCGTGCTTGATCGCGGTCTGCATGGCCCGGGCGATCTTCAGCATCTGGGCTTCGATCGCCTTCTGCTGCGATTGGAGCCCCTTGACCAGGCCCTCGGCGCTCTTGATCCCCGCGCCGTACATCGCGTCCGCGACCACCGTGCCGGTGGAGTTCGCCGCGGTGACCAGGTTCTTCTGCTGCTGGTTGACCGCCGCGATCTGGCTCTTACTGCCGCCGGCCAGCGCGAGGGCGGTGTCGTAGCCCTGATCGGCGCCGGACTCGGCGATCTGGTCGATCAGGTCCGCCCGCAGGCCCTTGCTCTTCAGCTGCTTGAGCAGCGCCGCGAACTGGGTGGCCTTCTGGACCTTGTCGCGCAGCTTGGACAGGACGTCGTTGGCGTTGAGTGGCCTCCCGTCCTCGTTGGCGTCGGTGACCACGGAGACGCCGGACATGATCCCGGAGGCGACCTCGGACTTCTTGTCGGACCAGGACTTCTTCAGGTCCGCGAGCTTCTGCTGGGCGGCCTTGAGCTTCTTGGCGACGGTGTCCCGCTGGCCGGCGAGCTGGAGGAGCTTGGCGTTGTCGCGAGCCACCAACTTCGTGATCGAGCTGCTGGCGCCCAGGACGTGCTTCTGGTGGGCGAGGTCGGCGCGGATGTCGGCCCGCTCGCGGGCGGCCCGGGTACCGCGGACACCGGCGAGGTTCCGGAGCTTCTTCTGATCAGCCGCGATCTGCGCCCTGGCGTCGTCCCGGAACACCTGCTGGATGGCCCGGGTGAGCTTCAGCGTCGCGGACTTCACCGACGCTGTGGAGCCGGTGAGGCCCTGGACCATGCCCGCGCCCACCCACCGGCCGAGCGTGGCTGCCACTTTCGACGGGCTCTTGATGCCCAGAGCGTCGGCGATCGGCTGGGGGATGGTCGACAGGGCGAAGGTACGGGCCTGCTGGGCGAGCCACCCGGCCTTGTCCTTCATGCCCTGCCACAGGCCCTCGGCGACGTGCCCACCGAGCGCGGCTACGCCCCCACCCCCGGCTCCGCTCGCGCCGCGGCCGGAGCCACCCCAAGACACGGAGCCGCCGAGAATGCCGACGGTCTGCTCGGCGATCGCCCGGGAGCGCGGAGTGCGGGTGTGAGGGATGTACGACTCGTCGGGGCCCTCACCCCAGAGGATGTTCGAGCCGCCGCGGGCCATCATCGCCGGGCGACCGAAGCCACCCGCTGCCATCCGCCGCACCCCGCCCGAGACGACCGAGCCCAGGGCGTTGCCGGGGACCTGGATCGGCATCGAGGAGATGACGTTGCGGACCGACACCGTGACTGTCCTGCTCTGGACCGAGGCCAGGGCGGTTCGGGCCTGGGCGACCTTCTTCTGCAGGTCGCTGATCTCGCCCTTGAGGACAGCTTTCTTCGACGGCGGAAGGTTTTTGTCCGACAAGGCTTTTTTGGCCGTGTCGATCTGCTTCACCCAGTCGGTGATCTGCGCGGTGAGAATGGCCTTCTTCTTGTCCGGAGAGTTCTCCAGGGCCATCTTCGCGGACGTGATCTGCTGTTCCCAGTTTGAGATGTCGACGAGCAGCTTCGCGCGCTTCTCCGGAGGGAGGTTCCTGTCGCTGAGCTGCCTCTTCGCGTCGCTGATCTTCTTGCTGAGATCGTCGATGTTGGCCCGCAGCTTGATCTTCTGCGGCATGGACTTGACGGAGTCTTCCCAGCCGTTGACCTTGCTGATCGCGCCGTCGAAGGCGCTGCTCGTGGAGGCCTTCCACCCGTCGATCGCCTGGCTCGCGCCCTTGAGCTTCGGGCCCAGGCCGGGGACCCAGCTGAATGCCCGCGACGCAGCACCGAGCAACCCTGACGCGAATGACAGGAACGCTGAGTTGATCTGCTTGACGACGTTCAGGGCGATCTCGGCGAATTCCAAAACGGGAATGGCCAGCCACACGAAAGTCTGCACGACGATCTCTCGGAACGTCTGGGACTTCTTCCACAGGACAACGAACGCAGCGCCGAGCGCCACCAGGGCCATGATGATCAGGTCGATGGGGTTTGCGTCCATCGCGATGTTCAGCAGCCACTGAGCCGCCGCGGCTGCCTTCTCCGCGATCGCCGAGGCGAGCGCCGCCGTCTTCTCCGCCACGAACGCCGCCGCCTGCCGCAGCGCCGCAGCGGTCGCAACCAGTGCCTTCTTCGAGAAGTCCAGCGTGGCGATCGCGGCGGTCTTCATGGCGCCGCCCATGGCCTTCGCGCCGTTGGTCAGCCCACTCCAGGCCGATACCGCCCCGGCCTTCGTCGCAGCGGCGATGTTCTTCCCGAGCGTGCCCACCCCGGACGCCGCCGACAACGCCCCGGTCTTGGCCGCGTCGAAGCCCTTCCGCAGGATGCCGCCGATCGTGCCGGCCTTGCCGCTGAACGCGGACTGGGCCACCTGGGCATCGCGGAACCCGCCAGCGAGGCGGCCGACCGCCCCGACCGCCCCCACGGCGCCCTTGCTCAGGAGGCCGAGGCCGCTGACCAGCGGAGACAGGGCTCCGCCGATGAACTTCAGCACGCTACCGGCGAGGATGACGCCGATCGCGATGGCCAAGCCCTCGGAGGCCGTCTTGTGCTCGGAGAAGAACCCGATGATCTTCTGCACGATGGGAATGAGCTTGAGGCCGATGGTGATGGCCGTGGTCTCCACCGTCTGCTTCAGGCGGGCCATCTGATTGTTGAAGGTCTTCTGGGTGCTCGCCCAGCCCTCGACGTCCTTGCCGCCGTCGTTCAGCGACTTGCCGACCTTCTTGATCCGATCGCCGAAGCCGTCCGCGTTCTCACCGCCCAGCTGCAGAGCGGTGTTGAGCCCGGCGGAGCCACCGAGCATCTTCTTCATCGCGTCGGTGTACGTCTGGGCGGCCGGGCCTCCCCGCTTGAGCTCGTCGGAGAAACCCTTGGTCTTGTTCTGCAGAGTCGCGTACTGGGACAGGAGGTTGGCCTGCTCGGGCGGAAGCCCCTTGAGCTTCTGCCGCCAGTCACCCAGGCTGATGCTGCCCTTGGCGTACGACAGGGCCAGATTCTGGATGCTCTTGGGCATCTGGGCGACCATGGTGTTGGCGTCGGCCGCTGCCTGCTTCGTGGAGTTGAACGAGGAGAGCAGGACGGTGCCGGACTTGCCCATCTTGGAAAGCACTGTCTCGGACAGCAGGTCGATGGTGCCCTTCAGCCCACGTTGTCCGGAGCCGAGTTTGGTCGACACGTCCTGGCTGGACAGGCCGAGGCGCTGCATCTCCTTGACCGCGACGTTGTTCGGGGCGGCCAGATTGCGGATCGTGTTGGCCAGCTCGTGGGTGGCCTCGCGTGCCGAGGTGCCGTGCTGGGTGAGGGTGGCGATCGCGCCGCCGACCTCCGCAAAGCTGATCTTGTTGGCGGAGGCGATCGGGATGACCGTCGACAGGGAGGACGCGAACTCCTCCATGGTCATCTTGCCCTCGCCGGCGGCCGTCTTGAGGGCGTTCATCACACGCACCGAGTCGGACGCCTTGAGGTGATACGAGGCCATGACCGACGTCATGGCGTTCGTGACGTCCTTCAGGGACGCACCCTCCTCGGCCGCGCCCTGCGCCGCAGCCTTCAGGACGGTCAGCATGTCGCTGGCCCGGTAGCCGGCCTTCTCGGTCTGGTAGGCGCCCTCGGCCAGGTTCTGCCAACTGGTACCTGTGTCGCGAGAGATGGAAAGGACGCCGTCGGAGACCTTCTTCATCGCCGACGGGGCCTCACCGCAGGCGGTGACCAGCAGGTTCATCTTCTGCTGGAAGTCACCGGCCATCTTCGTCGCGACGACGGCGCCACCGAGGCCGATGACGGTCATGCCCTTGCCGAGCTTGGTCATCGCGGCGCCGGCCGCGCCCATCTTCGAGGTGAAGCCCTCGCCGTCGCGGGCGGCCTGGGCCATGCCGCGACTGAAACCGATCGTCTCGGCGCGGAGGTGGACGAGGAGATCGGCGATGTCGGCCACAGCAGTGCCACCGCCCTTCCGGTCTGGTGCGGGCGGTGGTGCGCGGCGCAGCGTCAGGCGTGCGGCCAGCCGCGGGAGAACTCGGAGGCCCACAGGGCGGGCGCGGCGACCCTCATGCCGAATTCGGCGGCAGGCTTGAGGAACGGGTACGTGTCCCCGTTGCGCAGGCCGGCGACTTCGAGGTAATAGCCGTACTTGTTTGCAGGGGTCTTGTTCTTGCCGTACGGCGGCATGAAGCCCACCGCCGTGCCGACTTTGACCTCCCAGCCGATGCCCTTCCACACGGTCGGGGAGTGGGTGATCGAGCGGCGCAGGGTCCCGGAGATGACGGCGGGCCCCGTGCCCGGAGAGGCCGGGCTGGGTGTCCCCCACTTGTGGCTGCCGTTCGAGGCGTTGACCTTGGCCTGGCGCTCGACGACCAGGGCCACCGCGGTCAGCACCTTGCGGACCTTCAGGTTGGAGGCGGCGTTGACCTCGGCGAAGAGCCGGGCGAACGTCCCGGGCCGTAGTTCACCCACGGCTCTTCCCCTCCTGCCTCTTCGCTGCGGTCTCCTGCGCGGAGGCACGGGCGTTGATGAAGTCCCACGAGAACTTACGGACGTAGGCGGGCGTGGCCTGAAGCTCGTCCCAGGTCCACCCCATCTCCTTCATCAGCTCGAAGTCCTCCAGCTCCTCGGGCGGGGGGCCGGACGACCACGTCCCCTCGTAGATCGCCTCTGCGGGCCACAGGACGTCCACGAGGTACGGGTCATCCGGCCCTAGGCCCCCGCGCCCTTGACCTCGTTGATCTTCTCGCCGACGGCCATGAGGATCTCCATCGGCAGCTTGGCGACCAACTCGGGTGTGGCCGGCAGCGGCAACGGCGGCTGGTCGTCGTCGTCGCTGGTGGCGTCGTAGGCGTGCCAGCCGATGATGAGACGGGAGACCACCTCGTAGGTGGTCTTGATGCCGTGATTGGGGTCGGGAGTGCCGTCGGGGAGGTTCTCGGGGAGATCCGCGTCCAGCGTGGCGAGGGGCAGCGTCTTGGGGTTACGGATCGTGACGTGAACGGTCTGGTCGCCGTCCTCGGTGAACTCCGGGAAGGGCAGGGTGAGGACGCGGTTGGCGTAGCCGGCCATGGGGGTACTCCTTGAGGATCTTGGGCGTTCGGGCGTGGGT
>NZ_LIQR01000425.1 GCF_001418575.1 Peterkaempfera griseoplana | reverse complement strand
GGCCGAGCGCTCCGCCCCCGCGGTCGGCGAGGCCCACACCGAGCTGCCGGACGACCTCGTCCCCGCCGACCCCGACCACGCCCAGGCCCTGCTGCGCACCGCCACCGCCGAACTCGCCGACCGCACCGAGCGGCTGGAGGCCGCCGGTTCCGCCCACCGCGAGCTGGTCCGCGCCCATGACAGCGCCCACCAGGCCGCCGCCGACTTCGAGGAGATCGCGGCCCAGCTGCGCGACGGCCTGCGCGACACCGCGGGCGACGAACCCGAGCAGCCCGCCGAGCCCCATCCCGGCACCCTCGCCGAGGCCCGCTCCGCCGCGGCCGACACCCGTCGCACCCTGCGCGCCGCCGCCGCGGACCTCTCCGCCGCCGAGACCGCCGTCCGTGACGCCGCCGACGTCCTGGTCCGGCACGCCAACGCAGCCCGCTACGAGGCCGTGCGGACCCCAGCCCGCCAGCAGATCCGCGAACTGCCCGCCGCGGCCCTCCCCGACCACGCCGCGGCCTGGGCCGCCGCCTTCGCCCCCCGGCTGCGGGTGCTCACCGACGAGCTCCAGCAGCTGGAGCGCAACCGCGACTCCATCGTCGACCGGCTCCGCGGCCTGGTGGAGACCTCCCTCACCACGCTGCGCGCCGCCCAGCGGCTCTCCCGGCTCCCCGACGGCCTGGGGGAGTGGTCCGGCCAGGAGTTCCTGCGCATCCGCTTCGACGACCCCGACCACTCCACCCTGGTGGAGCGGCTGGGCGAGGTCATCGACGAGGCCACCCGCGCCGCCGTCCGCAAGAACAGCGACCTGCGGCGCGACGGCATGACCCTGCTGCTGCGGGGCGTCCATGCGGCGCTCGGCCCCCGGGGTGTCTCGGTGGAGATCCTCAAGCCGGACGCGGTGCTGCGCGCCGAGCGGGTCCCGGTCAGCCAGATGAACGACGTCTTCTCCGGCGGGCAGCTGCTCACCGCCGCCATCGCCCTCTACTGCACCATGGCGGCGCTGCGGGCCAACGACCGCGGCCAGGCCCGGCTGCGCCACGCCGGGACGCTCTTCCTGGACAACCCCATCGGCCGCGCCAACGCCACCTATCTGCTGGAGCTCCAGCGGGCGGTCGCCGACGCGCTGGGCGTCCAGCTGCTGTACACCACCGGCCTGTTCGACACCACCGCGCTGGCGGAGTTCCCGCTGATCATCAGGCTGCGCAACGACGCCGACCTCCGGGCCGGGCTGAAGTACATCTCTGTGGAGGAGCATCTGCGCCCGGGCCTGCCGACGCCGCCCGACCCGGAGGCCCCCGCCGTCCACGGCGAGATCACCGCCACCCGGATGTTCCGGCGCCCGGCGGAGTCGCCGGTACGTCCGCTCTGACCGCCGCCCCGGGCGGGCCGGCCGGGGCGCGGCCGTGGCGGCTCCGCTCCCGGGGGCGCGACGGCGGGTGACCGGTCCGGCCCGCGCGCAGGGCTCCGTCCAGCTCAACGGCAAGGTGCTGCTGGGCCGCTTCCGGGCCCACCGACGGGCTCGGCGCCCTGCGCCTCGGCGTGTGCCAGCGCCTCCCGCAAGGCGGTCAGCTGCGCCTGGATCGAGGGGTGGCCGGGCTCGTCGGCCGCGGCGAAGTGCGTGGTGCGAACGGGCCCCGCCGGGAGCCTCCGCGGCCGGGTTCAGCGGTAGGCGCCGAGGAAGGCGGCGACACCGGCGGCGGCGTAGTGGTCGAGTTCGGCCTGGGTGTGCTGGGGACTGCCGTGGAACATGGCCCGGTTCACCGGGATCCAGAGCAGCAGTCCGGAGAAGTGCTGGGCGGCCAGCAGCGGATCCCCGACCCGGAGCACCCCTTCGCGGGTGAGGCGCTGGAAGGTGGCGGCCAGGGTGGCCAGCACCCGTTCGAAGCCCTGCTCGTACCAGGCCGCGCCCAGCCCGGGGAAGGCGTCGGCGTTGGCGATGACCAGCCGCCGCAGCTGGAGCACCTGAGGCTGGGTGAGGGCGGCGAGGAACTGGCCGGCGAGCCGGGTGAGGTTCTCCTCCAGCCGCCCGGCGTCGGCCGGGATGCCGGCGACCAGGTCCACCATGGCGTCGACGCGGTCGGTGGTGGCCAGGATGATCTCGGCGAACAGCTTCTCCTTGTCCGCGAAGTGCTTGTAGACGGTCTGCTTGGAGACCGCGGCCAGCTTCGCGATGTCGTCCATGCTGGTGCCGGAGTAGCCCTTCTCCAGGAAAACCTGGGTCGCAGCGTCCATGATCGCCCGGTGCTTCCGGGCCGACCGGCTCTGATCGTTGGCTTCCACACGGACTCCTCGTGGGTACTGGACAGTCCAGTTCTCGCGCGTCTACTGTAGCGCCCGGGCCGCAGCCAGTACCACACCGTCTAGTTCTGCCTCGGGGGGACACCACCATGACCTGCGTCATCGACACACCGGTCACCGCCACCGCCACAACCTCGGCCCGCCCGAGGACCCGCGCCCTGCTGGCCGGCGGCGTCGCGGCGGGCCCGCTCTTCCTCGGCACGGGCCTGGTCCAGGGGCTGACCCGCGACGGCTTCGACTTCACCCGCAACGCCATCAGCCAGCTGAGCCTCGGCGGCCTCGGCTGGATCCAGCGCACCAGCTTCGTGCTGACCGGCCTCCTGGTGATCGCCGGCGCGGCCGGGGTGGGCCGGGTGCTGCGCGACCGGCCCCGCGAGGTCCGGGCCGCTCGGCTGATCGGTGTCTTCGGCGCGTCGTTCCTGCTCGCCGCCGCGTTCACCGCGGACCCCGGCCGGGGCTTCCCCGCCGGTACGCCCGACACCCCGACCGCGGCACTGAGTTGGCACGGCGCCCTGCACATGGTCAGCGGCGCGGTGGGCTACCTCGCCCTCTGCGCGGCCCTCCTCGTACTGGCCCGCCACTTCGCCGCCCAGCACCGCCCCGGATGGGCCGCCGGCTGCCGCGTGGTTCCGCTCGCGGTCGTCGCCGGCTTCGCCGGCTCCTCCTCCGCCGTTCTCGCCTTCACCCTCGGTGCGGGCCTCGGCCTGCTGTGGCTGGCGGCCGTGAGCGTACGCCTGACCAGGGCGTAGGCAGTCCCCACAAGTCACGCCGGCAGCCGGCACCACCACCGCC
>NZ_LIQR01000424.1 GCF_001418575.1 Peterkaempfera griseoplana | reverse complement strand
CCGACAGGGGCTCCGGAGCCCGCTGGTCCGGCTTGGGCGGCAGCGGCGGCCGGGGCTCGGTGGGCTCGGGCACCTGCGGTGGTTCCGCTCCCGGGACACCGGGCACCTCCGGGCGCTTGCCGGACGTGAGTCCCTCCGCTGCCTCCACCAACTTGTCGACGATCTTCTTCGCGGGTCCCGGTTCAGCCACAACGCCTCCTGAGATCTGGTTCCGGCCGATGCCGGGTAACCAGGTCCGTCACCGGTAAACGGAATCGCCGCATTCAGGGAGCGCCCCCGTCCGGCCTCTCGGGTGCGGGCCGGCCGCACCGCCGTACGCCCCGGGCCCGGGCAGCGGCATCGGGTCGCCGCCGACATGGGGCCTGCTGGCGGCGGGTAGGTGGCGCACCGGAGCGAAGACCCCCGGACGAGGGGCGGACGGCACGGACGGGAAAGGTGACCGGGATGGACCAGACGCGCTGCCCCGTACTCGAGGCGCTCGCCGCCTCCCATCTCAACCCGCGG
This sequence comes from Peterkaempfera griseoplana, assembly GCF_001418575.1. Lineage (GTDB taxonomy): Bacteria > Actinomycetota > Actinomycetes > Streptomycetales > Streptomycetaceae > Peterkaempfera > Peterkaempfera griseoplana. The sequence goes on along the minus strand of NZ_LIQR01000424.1, from coordinate 3,959 downwards.
CGGTCCTTCACCCCGCCGGGGCACAAGCAGGGGCGCGGCGCCGACCCCCGGGTGGTCCGGGTGCTGGGCGCCGACGTGTTCCGGTCGGACGTGCTGGCGATCAGCGGCCTGGACGACCGCACCTCCTCCAACGGCTATCTGGAGCACGCACAGCAGCTGATGGCCGAAGCCGTGCACGCCGACCAGACCTTCTTCTCCACCTGCGGCAGTTCACTGTCCGTCAAGTCGGCCATGCTGGCGGTGGCGGGGCCGCACGAGAAGCTGGTCGTCGGACGTGACGCGCACAAGTCGGTGGTGGCCGGCCTGATCCTCTCCGGTGTGGAGCCCGTGTGGGTGGACCCCGGATGGGACGCCCGGCTGCACCTCGCCCACCCGCCGTCCTCAAGTCCCGCGAGGACCTGCTGGGCACCACCATCCGGGCCGAGCGCCCGCAGTGCGGTCAGGTGCATCAGGACGTTGCCCTTGCAGTCGGCAGCCCCGCGCCCGTACCAGCGGCCCCCGCGTTCGGTGAGCCGGAAGGGCGGGGAGAGCCAGGCGTCCGGGTCCCCCGGTGGCTGCACGTCGTAGTGGCCGTACAGCAGGACGGTGGGGGCGCCGGGGCCGGGCGGCCGCCGGGCGACCACCACGGGTGCCGCCCCCGGCGTCTCCACCGTGCCGGCCTCGGGCAGCCCGGCGGCGGCGAAGGCCTCCACCAGCCGGCCGGCCGCCGTCCGCATCGCGTCATCCGTCCGCTTCCCGCTGTCGCCCGCCACGGTCGGCAGCGCCACCAGCTCGGCCAGGTCCGCGCGGGCTCGCGGCATCAGTGAGCGGACCCGGGCCCACACCTCGGCGGGCCGCCCCGCCGTGGGGGCCGGGTCGTGGGCGACGGCGGCCGCTGCCGGGGGTGCCGAGGACGGACGCTGGGGTCGGGGACGGCTCATGGCTTCCTCTCCGCGAGAGTGCCGGCCCTGCCGCGCCGGATCCGCAGCCGTGGGAGCCGCACCCCCGGGCGCGTGCCCCGGCCGGGCCGGGGCAATCACGCCGAGCCCCTGGGCCGACGGCCACCGGCGTACGGGAGGCTCAGCCGGGGCTCCGGCCCAGCTCGCGCAGCAACGCGGCCGGCAGACCGGCGTCCTGCGCGGCGGTGCCCGTCAGCCGCAGCCGCGTCCGCCGGGCCAGGGCCCGGCCGTCGGCCGAGAGGCACCAGCGCAGCCACCGGTCCAGGGACCGGTCCTCCGTCTCGTCCGCGCCCAGCAGGGCGGGCCACCGCAGGGCCCGGGCCTGCGCCGAGACCTTGGCGGAGCCCGCCACCGGATCGACGGCGACGACGGGGACGCCGGCCCGCAGCGGCAGCACCAGCCCGTGCAGCCGTGTGGTCACCACGGCGTCCAGGCGGGCGAGCAGGCTGTGCAGCTGTCCCGGAGTGGCGGGACTGCGCCAGTCGGCGGTGTCCAGCCGGGTGTCCAGGGGGAGGCGGGCGGCGTCGAGGCCGCGCAGCCACCGGCCCACGGTACGGGCGACCTGCTCGTGGCGGCGCCGGGAACCGTACTCCGCCTGGCCCCCGGTGAGGATCACCCCCACGACCGGCACCGCGCCGGGCACCGGGGCGAAGGCCGCCAGGTCCGGTACGGCAGGACCGGCCCCGTCCCGTGGCAGCACCCTGTCGAAGCCCCGCTGCGCCGGGTCGTCCGGGTCCAGCACGGATACCCCCACCGCGATCCTGCGGACGTGCCGGAAGCGGCGGTGGAGGTCCAGCAGGGGCGCGGTGATCCCGGGGCCGGGGGCGACCGAGTGCACGGGGCCGCAGACGAAGACCAGCTGGCGGTAGCGGTCCGGTGCGGCCCGGTCGAGGCTGAGCCCGTCCGGCCGGAAGGCGGGCGACCAGGCGGTGTCGTGCGGGATCCCGGCGCCGTCCAGGGCCCGCCGGACGGCTTCCAGGGCCAGGACGTCCCCCGCGGTGGCCTCCCCGTGCAGGAAGCTGAACCATCCGGTGAGCAGGACCCGGCCCGGCCCGGCGGGCGGGTGCGGGCCCACGGCGTCAGCCGACATAGCGCCTGGCCTCCGAGCGGTGCTGCGGCGCGTCGAGCAGCCGCAGCCGGGACTCCACCAGCGGGGGCAGCCGGCGGCGTTCCCGCAGCACCCACGGCAGTCCGGCCAGGGCCTCGGCCACGGCCAGCGCGGTGACCCGGTCATGCGGCGCCCCGGCGAGGACTCGTCCGGTGTGGCGCAGCGCGGCGCACGGGCGCCGGCGCAGCCAGCAGGTCCACAGGGTGTTGCGGATGCCGTTCCGCCGGCGCAGCGCGGTGTCGCGTCCGGCGGGCCGGTGGTGCACGGTGAGCGCCGCGTCGTACACCAGCCACCAGCCGGCGGCGGCCAGGTCGGCTGCCAGCAGTTCCTCCTCGCCGCCCAGCCACAGTCGGGGGGAGAAGCCGCCGGCCGCACGGAAGGCGTCAGCCCGCAGGACCGTGGCGGCGGCCAGGAAGGAGCCGAGGGCGGGGCCCGGCAGCCAGCTCGGCCGGGGCAGCGGGGAGTCACGCAGCTCGGCGACGACCGGGTCCTCCGTCGGCGGGCGGCCGTCGTCGCCGTGGACGACGATCCGTCCGGTGACCGCGGCGACGGTGGGACACCGGTCGAGGAGGTCGGCGGCGGCGCCCAGCGAGCCGGGGTGCCACCAGGAGTCGTCGTCGTTGAAGGCCACATAGGGGGTGGTGACGTCGCGGACGGCGAGGTTGCGGCCGCAGGCGCCGAGGTTGAGCGCGGGGGTGAGCAGCCGGGTCCGGGGGTGCCGGCGGCGTACGGCTCCGGCGGTGCCGTCGGTGGAGGCGTTGTCGACCACCACCACCGGGGGCCGTTCCGGCAGTTCGGCCAGCCGGTCGAGGCTGTGCAGCAGACTGTCGCGCCGGTTGTGGGCGATCACCACCACGGTGGTGCGGCGGTCGTGCGTCATGCGCTGGTCCCTCCGGCCGGGGCGCGGTCAGTCGTCCAGGAGCCGGGCCGAGCGTTCGACCCAGGGCGGCAGCGGGGCCCGGTGGCGCACCACGTCGGGCAGCCGCAGCAGCGCCGACAGCAGGGCCCGTCGCGCCTGTGGGTCCTCGGAGGCGTCGCGGGCGAGCCGCGCCGTGGCCCGCAGCGCGTACGGCAGCGGCCTGCGCAGCCAGGCGGTGAGCAGCCGGTTGCGGTGCTGGAGTGCGCTGCGGCCGGTGCGCGGACCCGGGTGGGGGTGGTGGTGGGCGATGACGTCCGGGCAGTACGCCAGGCCCCAGCCCGCGGCGGCCAGGTCCAGGGCCAGCAGGGCCTCCTCGCCGCCGATGCGCAGCATCGGAAGGAAGCCGCCCGCGTCCAGGAAGGCCTCCCGGCGGACCACGGCGGCGCACGCCAGGAAGCCGAGGACCGAGGGGCCGGGGAGGTCGGGGCTGCGGCCCAGCGGGGCTGCGGCCAGTGCCGAGTCCAGCGGGTCCGGCTGCTCGTCCGGGCCGACCCGGACGGCTGCGGCGAGCAGCCCGAGCCTGGGGTGGCGGGCGAAGTGGCCGGCGGCGGCGTCGAGGGCGTGCGGGGCCCACCAGGAGTCGTCGTCGCAGAAGGCGATCAGCGGGGTGGTCAGGGCCGCGGCTCCGGTGTTGCGCGCCGCGGCGCCCCGGTTGCTGCCCAGCCCGAGGACCCGCACGGCGGGGTGGGCCTGCCGTACGGCCTGCGGGGTGCCGTCCGCGGAGGCGTTGTCGACGACCACCACCTGGGGTTTTTCCGGCAGCCGCGCCAGGTGCCGCAGGGTGCGCAGCAGGCTCTCCCTGCGGTTGCGGGTGATCACCACGACGCCGACGGGGCAGGGGGCGCCCCGGGCGGTCACGGCGTCTCCCCGGGGCAGCCGGCGGGGACGGGCAGCGCCGCGACCGCGTCCAGCACCTCCTGCGGGGTGATCCTCAGCAGCCGGGGGTCGGGGCTGCTGCCGTGGGCGTCGCCGGGCCGCTGCGGGGAGCCAGGGT
>NZ_LIQR01000423.1 GCF_001418575.1 Peterkaempfera griseoplana | reverse complement strand
ACTACCACGCCAGCGTGGAAGACCTGGCCGGCGGCGGCCAGCCCTTCCACGCTGGCGTGGTAGTGGGTGCCGACCTGGCGGATGGGGAGGTAGGCCTCGGGGGCGAGGATCAGCACCAGCAGGCCGGTCCTCAGGTCGAGGCTGCCGTCGACCAGCCGGAAGCCGATGGAGACGGCGACCAGGGCGACCGAGAGGGTGGAGAGCAGTTCCAGGGCGAAGGAGGAGACGAAGGCGATGCGCAGGGTGCGCATGGTGGCCCTGCGGTAGTCGTCGGTGACCGCGGCGATGGCCTTGGCCTGCGCCTTGGCCCGGCCGAACACCTTGAGGGTGGGCAGCCCGGCGACGACGTCCAGGAAGTGGTGGGAGAGCCGGGTGAGGGTCTGCCACTGGCGGTCCATCCGGCTCTGGGTGGCCAGGCCGATCAGCACCATGAAGAGCGGGACCAGGGGCAGGGTGCCCGCGATGAGTGCGGCCGACAGCCAGTCGGCGCCCAGGATGCGCAGCACCACCAGCGCGGGGACGGTGACGGCGAGGGCCAGTTGGGGGAGGTAGCGGGAGAAGTAGTCGTCGAGGGCGTCCACCCCGCGGGTGGCGAGGGTGGTGAGTTCCCCGGTGCGCCGTTCGCTGCGGGAGGCGGGGTCGAGGCGGGTGGCGTGGTCGAGCAGCCTGAGCCGCAGTTGGGACTTGACCGAGGCGCAGGCCCGGTGGGCGGTGAGTTCCGTGAGCCAGGCGACGGCGGCACGTCCGGCGGCGGTGGCGGCGAGCAGCAGCAGGGGTGTGCGGAGGTCGGCGAGGTCCGCGTGCTGCTGGAAGGCCCGTACGACGATCCCGGCGATCAGCCCGGCCTGGGCGATGACCAGGCCGGCGCCGAGCGTGCCGAGCAGTACGGCCCCGGCGAGGAAGCCGCGGGTGGCACGGGCGTACCGCAGCAGCCGGGGGTCGACGGGCTTCACGGCTGGTCCACTGCGGCCGCTGCGGGCACCGTCGTGGCCGGGCCGGGGATGTGCTGGACGCCGATCCGCCGGCGGAAGACCCAGTAGGTCCAGCCCTGGTAGAGCAGCACCAGCGGGGTGAAGAAGGCCGCCACCCAGGTCATGATCTTCAGGGTGTAGGCGGAGGAGGCCGCGTTGGTGACGGTGAGGCTCCAGGCCGGGTCCAGGGTGGAGGGCAGCACATCGGGGTAGAGCGCCAGGAAGAACATGGCCACGGTGGCCACCACCGCCACTCCGGAGCCGGCGAACGCCCAGCCCTCCCGGCCCGCCCGGTTGAGCAGCAGCGCGCCCAGCAGGGCGGCCACGGCCAGCACCAGGGCCACCAGGCTGCGGGCGTTGCCGGTGTGGACCTGCGTCCAGGTGAGGAAGGCCGCGGCGAGTACCACGGTGGCCAGCCCCAGCCACTGGGCGAGGGCGCGGGCCCGCAGGCGGATGTCGCCGAGGGTCTTGAGGGCGGTGAAGACCGCACCGTGGAAGGTGAAGAGGGAGAGCGTCACCAGCCCGCCCAGCAGCGCATAGGGGTTCACCAGGTCGAGGACGCCGCCGGTGTACTCCTTGCCGTGGTCGACGGCGACGCCGTGCACCATGTTGGCGAAGGCCACGCCCCAGAGCAGGGCGGGCAGCAGCGAGGCCCAGAAGATGGCCTGCTCCCAGGAGCGCTTCCAGCGCTCACCGTCCCGCTTGGCCCGGTACTCGAAGGCCACGCCCCTGATGATCAGGCAGACCAGGATGGCGAAGAGCGGCAGGTAGAAGCCGGAGAAGAGGGTGGCGTACCAGTCGGGGAAGGCCGCGAAGGTGGCTCCGCCCGCGGTGAGCAGCCACACCTCGTTGCCGTCCCAGACGGGGCCGATGGTGTTGATCAGTACCCGGCGCTCACGCTCGTCGCGGGCGAGCAGACGGGTGAGGATGCCGACCCCGAAGTCGAATCCCTCGAGGAAGAAGTAGCCGGTCCACAGGACGGCGATGATGACGAACCAGACGTCGTGGAGGTGCATGGCCGCGGTCTCCCGGATTGTGTGACGGACCGTCAGTAGGCGAAGGCGAGGGGCTTGTCGGCGTCCTCGGCCGCGGCCGCGTCGCCGCCGCCGGCCGAGGGGCCGCGCAGGGTCGGGTCCTGCGCCGGCGGGCGCTCGGAGCTGACCGGCCCGGCCTTGGCATAGGTGACCAGCAGCCTCACCTCCACGACGGCCAGTGCGGCGTAGAGCAGGGTGAAGCCGGTGAGGGTGGTGAGCTGCTCGGCCGTGGAGACCCCGGGGGAGACCGCGTCGGAGGTGCGCATCAGTCCGAAGACCGCCCAGGGCTGACGGCCCATCTCGGTGAAGATCCAGCCCCAGGAGTTGGCGATCAGCGGGAAGCCCATGGTGAGCACGGCGATCCGCCAGCTCCAGGCGGTGAGCGCGGGGCCCAGCTCCCGGTCCCGGGTGAGCATCAGCCGGGGCACCTCGTCCGGGGCCGTCCGCATCTCCGGCGCCACCCAGCGCCGGGTGCGGGTGAGCCAGAGGCCGGCCAGGGCGCAGACGAGCGAGGTCATCCCGAACCCGATCATCCAGCGGAAACCCCAGTAGGTGACTGGGACGTTGGGCACGTAGTCCTTGGCGCTGCCGCCGTACCTGGCGGCCTCGGCGGCGGCGACGTCGTTGACGCCGGGCACCTCGGAGTGGAAGTCGGAGTGCGCCAGGAAGGAGAGCAGCCCCGGGATCTCCACCTCGACCGTGTTGTGCCCCTTGGCCACGTCGCCGACGGCGAAGACCGAGAAGGGCGCCGGGGCCTCCTTGTCCCACAGGGCCTCGGCTGCGGCCATCTTCATCGGCTGCTGCTCGAACATCACCTTGCCCAGGCTGTCCCCGCTGAGCGCGGTCCCCAGCCCGGCGATCACCGCGACGACCAGGCCGACCCGCAGCGAGGTCCGCATGACCAGGGTCTTGCGGGCGTCCACGGTCTCCCCCGCGGCCAGCTGCCGCCGGGTGCGCCACAGGTGGAAGGCGGAGATGCCCACCATGAAGGCGGCACCGGTGAGGAACGCCGCGGCGAGGGTGTGGGCGACCACCACCAGGGTGGTGTTCTGGAAGAGCACCGCCCCGATGTCGGTGAGCTGCGCCCGGCCGGTCGCGGGGTTCAGCCGGTAGCCCACCGGGTGCTGCATCCAGGAGTTGGCGGCGAGGATGAAGTACGCGGAGAGCACGGTGCCCAGGGCCACCATCCAGATGCAGGCGCAGTGCAGCTTGCGGGGGAGCTTGTCCCAGCCGAAGATCCACAGCCCGATGAAGGTGGACTCGAAGAAGAAGGCGATCAGCGCCTCCATCGCCAGCGGGGCGCCGAAGACGTCGCCGACGAAGCGGGAGTAGTCCGACCAGTTCATGCCGAACTGGAACTCCTGGACGATGCCGGTGACCACGCCCATGGCGATGTTGATCAGGAAGAGCTTTCCCCAGAACTTGGTGGCATGGAAGTACTTCTCCTTGCCGGTGCGGACCCAGGCGGTCTCCAGGCCTGCGGTGATCGCGGCCAGACTGATGGTCAGCGGAACGAAGAGGAAGTGGTAGACGGTGGTGACACCGAACTGCCAACGGGCGATCGTCTCGGGAGCCAGCGCAAGATCCACAGGTCACTCCTGCCTGCCGTGCTTGTCCGCTTGTGAACGTGAACACTTTCACAAGCTCAGTAGGATTATCACCCATGCGGATGGAGTGAATGCGCCCGAACGGGCCCCGCAGGGCGTGAAGTCGGTCACCCGGCGTGAGCCGCCGGCGCCGCGGCGAGCCTGCCCGGTACCGCCCGCAGGGCCCCTGCGGGCCGGCCCTGCCGGAGCCCGATGCACCGGTCAGGCGGAGGGGATCAGCACCCGGAAGAGCGCCCCGTCCCCCGGCGCCGTGACCAGGTCCACCCTGCCCTCATGGGCCGCCACCAGCGCACCCACGATGGCCAGCCCCAGTCCCGCGCCGCCGCCGTGCTGGCGGCTGCGGGAGGCGTCCACCCGGTAGAAGCGCTCAAAGACCCGAGCCGCCTGGTCCTGCGTCAGCCCCGGCCCCCGGTCGGCGACCTCCAGCACCCCGCCGCCGTCGGCCGTCCCCACCCCGATGCGCACCGGAGTCCCCTGCGGGGTGTGGGCCACCGCGTTGCCCACCAGATTGGCCACCACCTGCCGCAGCCGTGCCTCGTCGCCCAGCACCACCGCCGCCCCCGGGGCGCCCTTCCCGCCCGGGCCGGTGAGGGCCACCGGCCGGTCCGGGTCCAGCGCCACGATGTCGTGCAGCGCGTCGGCGGCAAGGCTGCGCAGATCCATCGGGGCCAGTTCCAGCGGCCGCTGCTCGTCCAGCCTGGCGAGCGTGAGCAGGTCCTCCACCAGCCCGCCCATCCGCAGCGCCTCCCGCTCGATGCGTGCCATGGTGCGCTGCACATCGGCCTCGGCGGGCAGCGCACCCATCCGGTAGAGCTCGGCGAAACCGCGGATGCTCGCCAGCGGGGTCCGCAGTTCATGGGAGGCGTCGGCGACGAAGCTGCGCATCCGGGCCTCCGACTCGGCCCTGGCCGCGAAGGCCGCCTCGATCCGGGCCAGCATGCCGTTGAGTGCCGCGGACAGCCGGCCGACCTCGGTACGCGGCGAGGGCTGCGGCACCCGGCGGGAGAGTTCCCCCGCCGCGATCAGCGCCGCGTCCTCCTCGATCCGGCGCAGCGGCCGCAGGCCCGCCCCCACCGCGAACCAGCCGGCCAGCGCGATCAGCAGCAGCACCGAGCCGCCGATCAGCAGAAACCCGGTGCGCAGCTTGCCCGCGGTCGCGTCGACCTCGGCCAGCGACGACGCCACCAGCACGGCGGCCGGAGCGCCGGAGACCCGGTCCCGTACCGGCAGCACCAGCGCCCGCCAGCGACCGGAGCCCTGCTCCCCCGGGATGTCGAAGGCGGTGCCCATGAGGCCGGTCAGGCTGCGGCCGGTGAGGTCCGGTATCCGCGGACCCGGGTCCCCCTCGGCCACCGGCTGCCGCAGGGTCTGCTCCGCACTGCCGTCCGCGTCCAGGAACCGGACCGTGTACTGGCTCGGCAGCCGCGCGGCCGAGCCGACGGGCAGCCGGACGACGGCGTTCTCCGGGAGCCGGCCCGCGGCCCGGCGTGCCAGCGGCTCCCCGAACCGGTGCAGCTGCTGGTCGAGCCGGTCCACCAGCTGGACCCGTACGGCGCCGACCACCACGGTGTCGCTCACGGCCAGCCCCAGCGCGACCAGTACCAGCGTCATGGCCAGCAGCCGTGAGCGCAGGGAGAGCTGCGGCAGGCGGACGGCGGGCGGTCGCACGGCGGATCAGACCTGGGACTGCGGCGGGCGGCGCAGCACATAGCCGATGCCGCGCACGGTGTGGATCAGCCGGGGCGTCTCCCCGGTGCCGGGGTCCAGCTTGCGGCGCAGATAGGAGATGTAGGACTCGACGATGGAGAGGTCGCCCCCGAAGTCGTAGGCCCACACATGGTCGAGTATCTGCATCTTGGAGACCACCCGTCCGGCGTTGGCCATCAGGTAGTGCAGCAGCTTGAACTCGGTGGGGGACAGCGACACCGGACGGCCGCCGCGGGACACCTGGTGGCCGACCGGGTCCAGTTCCAGATCGGCCACGACCAGCCTGCCGTCCTCGGCCAGGCCGCCGGTGCGCCGCAGGATCGCACGGATGCGCGCGATCAGTTCCTCCAGGCTGAACGGCTTG
>NZ_LIQR01000422.1 GCF_001418575.1 Peterkaempfera griseoplana | reverse complement strand
TCCGAGCCGACCGCGGCGGCCCCGCAGGGGTGCGGACACCCCGCCCCCGACCTCACCTTCACCGTCGCCGACGCCCGGCCCGCCCCGTTCACGGCCGTGCCCACCCTGGAGTTCCGGATCACCGTCGCCGGCGGCGGTGGACCGGTGCGCTCGGTCCTGCTCAGCACGGCCGTGCGGATCGCCCCGGGCCGCCGCCGCCACGACCAGGCGACCAGGGAACGGCTCGCCGAGGTGTTCGGCACCGCCCGGCAGTGGGCGGCCGGCATCCGGCCGCTGGCCCTGGCGCAGATCACCACCGTGGTGCCGCCCTTCGACGACAGCACCACGGTGACCCTGCCCGTGCCGTGCGGCAGCGACATCGAGCTGGCCGTCACCAAGTACCTCAGGGCCGTGCCCGACGGGGACGTCCCGCTGGACTTCCTCTTCAGCGGCACGGTCTTCCACGACGGCCCGGACGGACGGCTGCGCACCGCCAGGATCTCCTGGGCGGGCGACGCCGCCTACCGGCTGCCGGCCGTGCTCTGGCAGCAGACCGTCCACGACAGCGGCTGGGTGCGGCTCTCCCGCGACACCTACGACCGGCTGGACGCCCACCGCGCCCGCCACGCCCTCACCAGCTGGGACGAGACCGTGCACGCCCTGCTGGACCAAAGCCCCCCACCGGTCTTCGACGACCCCCCTTCCGACGCTGCAGGAGCCACATGGACGCCGTGGAGAAGATCGCCCGCACCTGCCTCTACGAGGGCTACCTGCTCTGGCCCTACCGCCGCTCCGCGCTGAAGAACCGCCGGCGGTGGACCTTCGGCGGCATCTACCCGCGGGATCTCGCGGGCCCGCTCGGCGAGCCCGACAGCATGGAGACCCAGTGCCTGCTGGAGGCGGAGCCGGACGTCGAGGTGGCCGTCAGTGTGCGCTTCCTGCACCTGGTGGACCGCGGGGTGCTGCGGTACGGCCCCGACGGCCCGCAGCCCGTGGACAGCCTCACCGTGGACGGCCGCCGCCACCTGGCCTGGCAGGAGGCCACCGAGCGACGCGTCGAACTGCCGCCCGCCCGCGTCTCCGGGCTGCTCGCCGGGCCCGCCAGGACCGCCCTCGCCGTCCCCGGCGGCACCCTGCAGGAGCGACTGACGGATCGTCAGGACAGGCTGGCCGGAGCCCTCGTACGCACCTGGCAGCCGCTCACGGGCACCGTGGAGACCCACGCCGACCGGGTCGACGCGACCACCGTGCGGATCAGCGTCCGGATCACCAACACCACCGACTGCCCGCCGCCGCACTCCGACCCGTCCCCCACCCGGGACGGCACGGCCGCCCATGCGCTGCTCTCCGCCCACACCGTGCTGCACTGCGGGGACGGCCGGTTCGCCTCGCTGATCGACCCGCCCGACCGGCTGCGGGACGCCGCCGGGGCCTGCCGCAACCAGGGCACCTGGCCGGTGCTGGTGGGCGGCGAGGGCCGCTGGGGGCACACCGTGCTCTCCTCCCCGATCACCCTCTACGACCACCCCGAGGTCGCCCCCGAGAGCCCGGGTGACCTCTTCGACGGCACCGAGATCGACCAGTTGCTGATCCTCAGCGTGCTGTCGATGAGCGACGAGGAACGCGAGGAGATGGCGGCCAGCGACCCGCGCGCCGACGCGATCCTCAGACGCTGCTCCGAACTCACCCCCGACGACCTGATGGCGCTGCACGGCGCCATCCGTTCCAAGCGGCCGCTGGAGGACGCATGACCGGGCAGCGCACCTGCGGGGAGCGGCGGCCGGCCGGCCGTACCGTCACGGTGGGCGGCGCGGAGGTGGGCAGGGGCAGCCGGGTCCGGCTGCGCCCGCACGGACACGCCGACATCCTGGACCTCGCCCTCACCGGACGGACCGCGGAGGTGGTCGGTGTGGAGGAGGACTACGAGGGCCGGCTGCACCTCGCCGTGGTCCTGGACGACGATCCCGGACGCGACCTGGGCGCCGCCGGGAAGATCGGGCACCGCTTCTTCTTCTCCCCGGAGGAGGTCGAGGCGCTCGGCGCCGAACCGGCCGAGGTGGTGCCGGCGGCGCCGAGGGTGCTGGTCGCCGGGATCGGCAACATCTTCCTCGGCGACGATGCCTTCGGCCCCGAGGTCGCCGCGGCGCTGCTGCGGCGGCGCCTCCCGGACGGCGTCCGGGTGGCCGACTTCGGCATCCGCGGCATGGACCTGGCGTACGCCCTGGTCGACGGCTGCGACGCGGCCGTCCTGGTGGACGCGGCGCCGCGGGGCAGCGCCCCCGGGTCGCTGCACGTCATCGAACCCGACCTGGACGCCGCCGCGGACGCGGCCCCCGAGGCCCACGCCATGGACCCGGTACGGGTCCTGGCGCTGGCCCACCGGCTCGGCGACGGGCGGCTGCCGCGGGTGCTGGTCGTCGGCTGCGAGCCCTCGCACCGCCCTACGGAGGAGGGACCCGACCCCGACCCCGGTCTCAGCCCCGCGGTGCGGGCGGCCGTGGAACCGGCTGTGTCCCTGGTGGAGCGGGTCGTCGACGACCTGCTCGCCGAACTGCGCCGCCGGGAGCGGACGGCGCAGCTTGTCGCGGCACAGGAAGGAGAAGTCCTATGAGGTACGGAATCCATCTCTACATCCCGCCCCTGGCGGTCCGGCTGACGGTGGGCGTGCTCGCTGCGGCCGCGGTCGCGCTGGCGGTCACCCAGGCGCCCGACGCCTGGCGCTATGTGAAGATCGAGACCATGTGACGTACCGGCCGGGGCGCCGCACGGGAGGTCAGAGCGCTCCGTGCGGCGCTCCCGCGCCCGCCCGGTGGTCCACGGGCCGGGCCGCCGAGGCGGACCGGCCCGGCATCGGCCCGGCATCCCCCGGCCACACGGGCGCGGCGCCGGCCGGGTCGGAGTGGGAGGCCGCCACCAGGTGCTCCGGCCGGCCGGTGGACGGGTGCTTGCGGACGAAGGCGGTCCGCAGCGCCGGATAGCCGTCCGGCGCGGGGTCGCGGAAGTTGCGCCGCATCCGCTCCAGTTCGCGGCGGCGGCACTCGGCGAGTTCGGCAAGCCGCGCCGCGTCGAGCGCCGCGGCCTTGGCGGCGATCCTGGGCGCCGTCGCGGGGGAGTGCGCCAGGTCGGCTGCGGCCCGGACCGCCTCGGCGCCGAAGTCGTCGGGGCCGGTGGCGATGACCTGGTCGACCAGGCCGATGCGCAGCGCNNACGGTGAGCCGGTCGGTGGTGGTGAGGACCGCCTCCACCAGGTCGTCCATGGCGTTGATGTTGGCCCAGGACTCGGCGGCCGGGTCGGGCGCCGCCTCGATCACATTGAGGTGGATGCCGTTGGAGAAGAAGTCCCGGGCGCCGCCGAGGACCAGCACCGAGGTGGGGCGGCTGCAGGCGTGGCGGTAGGCGTCGAGCAGCCGGCGGCACTGACCGGTGCTCATGGCGCCCCCGGCGAAGGAGAAGCGGAGCAGGCCGACCGGTCCGGACTCCCGGTAGGTGATCTCCGACCAGGTGCGTCTGCCGGGCGGCAGTTCCAGCGGGGCGGGGACCTCGGGCAC